>NZ_BAAAEN010000025.1:0-86703 GCF_039523035.1 Pigmentiphaga daeguensis
TGCAGAACATCTACATCCGCAAGGTCGAACGCCGCGGCAACCACTTGTACAACGTCGAGTTCTCGCATCTCGACGCGGTCAAGGACCCCGGCAAGGCCAAGTAAACGCAGCACGCGCCCGGTCCGCCCGCTTCGGCGGGCCGGCATAAGTTTTTTAGACCGGTGAAAAAGCATACGCGGCTGGATCGGCCGCGGCCGGGCGCGGACAATGGCAACACCGCCCAGAAGGACCCTGCATGAAGCCGTCTTGCCGGTCTGCCATGGTCCCTGCGGCGGAGCGATCTGCAGGAGATCATGGACTGTCCTAACCGCATTCCGCGGCCCGCCTTCGTCCGGGCCGCCATCTTCCCCCCGCACGTCACCTGGAAGCACACATGGGCATCGTAATCTTCGACGGCCTGGCCTACGGCATGTTGCTGTTCCTGATCGGAGTCGGCCTGTCGATCACCATGGGGTTGATGAACTTCGTCAACCTCGCCCATGGAGCCTTCGCCATGGTGGGCGGCTACGTGGCCGCGCTGGCCATGAGCCGCCTGCAGGTACCGTTCGTCGCCAGCCTGGCACTGGCCTTCATCAGCGCGGCCGTGGTGGGCGCGCTGCTGGAGTTCGTCTTCTTCCGCCGGCTGTACCGCGCGCATCCGCTGGACCACGTGCTGCTGTCCATCGGCATCGTGTTCGTGTTCGTGGCGGGCGGCACCTACCTGTTCGGTCCCACCATGCAGCCCTTCACCGCGCCCGAATGGCTGCGCGGCCAGATCTCGCTGCTGGGCATGGACGTGGGCGCCTACCGGCTGTTCCTGATCGTCGTGGGTTTTGCCGTGCTGGCGGCGCTGCTGCTGCTCATCAACAAGACGCGCTACGGCGCCATGGTGCGCGCGGCGGTGGACAACCAGCGCGTGGCCGCGGGCCTGGGCGTGCGGGTGGACCGACTGTTCTTCCTGACCTTCTCGTTCGGCTGCGGCCTGGCGGGGCTGGGCGGCGCGCTGGGCCTGGGCATGCTGGGGCTGGATCCGTCCTTCCCGCTGAAATACATGATCTATTTCCTGATCGTGGTCTGCGTGGGCGGGGCTGGCACCATCGTCGGTCCCTTCGTCGCAGCCGTGCTGGTGGGCATCGTCGACGTGGGCGGCAAATACTACATGCCCGAACTCGGCGCCTTCCTGATCTACGTGTTCATGGTGGTCGTATTACTCGTACGCCCCCACGGCCTGATCCCCAAGAAGGGGCTCGTATGACCAAACTCAATCTGAATCCGCGCCAGATCGTGGCGCTGGAAGTGGTGTTCTGGCTGGCGCTGGCCTCGACCTACTTTCTCTTGCCCGAGAAGCTGGTCCTGATCACGCAGATCATGATCACCGGCCTGTTCGCGATCGCGCTGGACATCGCCCTGGGCTACGCCGGCATCCTGACGGTGGGCCATGCGGCGTTCTTCGGCATCGGCGCGTACCTGGCGGGCCTGCTGGCCAAGTACGGCTGGGGCGAACCGTTCTCCGGGCTGCTGCTGGCGCTGGCGGTGTGCGCGATGCTGGGCTATCTGCTCAGCTACCTGATCGTGCGCGGCAGCGACCTGACGCGGCTGATGATCACCATAGGCGTGTGCGTGCTGTTCTTCGAGCTGGCCAACCGCCTGACCCCCATCACCGGCGGCGCCGACGGCCTGCAGGGCGTGAACATGTGGCCGGTGCTGGGCCAGTTCCGCTTCGACCTCTGGGGCAAGACGGCCTTCATCTACACCTTCTGCATCGTGCTGCTGATGTTCCTGGCGGTGCGCCTGATGCTCAAATCGCCCTTCGGGCTGGTGCTGCGGGGCATCCACGACAACCGGCGGCGCATGCTGGCCATCGGCTCGCCGGTGGATTCGCGCCTGCGCCTGGCCTATTGCTTCTCGGCCGCCATCGCCGGCGTGGCCGGCGCGCTGTTGGCGCAGACCACGCAGTTCGTCGGGCTGGAGATGCTCAGCTTCAACCGCTCGGCCGAAATCCTCATCATCCTCATCCTGGGCGGCACCGGGCGTCTGTACGGCGGCCTGATCGGCGCCCTGCTGTACATGACCGTGCATGATTTCTTCTCCGACTTCGATCCGAAGTTCTGGATGTTCTGGCTGGGCATCTTCCTGATCCTGGTGGTCATGATCGGCCGTGGCGGCGTGCTGGGCGTGCTGTCCAAGGCCTTCAAGGTAAGGGAGCAACGCCCATGACGACCGCGACCCTCGCGACGCCCGCGCTGCGCACCCGGAACCTGACCAAGCGCTTCGGCGGCTTCACCGCCGTCAACGGCGTGACGCTGGACATCGCGCCCGGCTCGCGCCAGGCGCTGATCGGACCGAACGGCGCCGGCAAGACCACGCTGATCAACCTGTTGACCGGCATCCTGCGTCCGACCGAAGGGCGCATCAGCCTGGACGATGACGACATCACCCACCTGCCGGCGGACAAGCGTGTGCACCGCGGGCTGGTGCGCACCTTCCAGATCAACACGCTGTTCCCGCGCCTGACGCCGCTGCAGGCGGCCTCGCTGGCCATCTCCGAGCGCGAGGCGCTGGGCAAGGTCTGGTGGCGCACGCTGCGCAGCTGCTCGTGGGTGGCCGACGAAGCGCACGCGCTGCTCAAGCAGTTCAACCTGGCCCAGTACGCCCACGTCGACACCGCCGAGCTGCCCTACGGCAAGCAGCGCCTGCTGGAGATCGTGCTGGCGCTGGCCGCCCAGCCTCGCATCCTGCTGCTGGACGAGCCGGCCGCCGGCGTGCCCGAGGACGAAAGCGGCGAGTTGTTCGAGGTGATCGCCGGGCTGCCCAGGGAAATGACGGTGCTCTTCATCGAGCACGACATGGACCTGGTATTCCGCTTCGCCCAGCGCATCTCGGTGCTGGTGGCGGGCGCCGTCCTGGTGGAAGGCACGCCCGCGGAAATCGCCGCCGACCCGCAGGTGCGGGCGGCCTACCTGGGGAATTCGCGTGTCTGATTTCCTGCAAATCGAAAACCTCACGGCCGGCTACAACGACGCGGTCGTGCTCAGCGACCTGTCGGTCGCGATCGAACGCGGCCAGAGCCTGGCCATCCTCGGGCGCAACGGCGTGGGCAAGACCACGCTGCTCGAGACGCTGATGGGCAACACCACGGTCAAGCGCGGCCGCATACGGTGGCTGGGCGAGGACATCACCCGCCTGCGCCCGGCCGACCGCGCGCGCCGGGGCATAGGCTGGGTGCCGCAGGAGCGCGAGGTGTTCCCGTCGCTGACTGTGCGCGAGAACCTGGAAGTCATCGCGCGCGGCACGCACTGGACGCTCGAGCGCGTGTACGGGCTCTTTCCGCGCCTGCGCGAGCGCGCCGGCAACTACGGCGGGCAGCTCTCGGGCGGCGAACAGCAGATGCTGGCCATCGGCCGCGCGCTGATGACCAACCCGCAGTTGCTGCTGCTGGACGAGCCCATGGAGGGCCTGGCTCCCATCATCGTCGAGGAGCTGTCCGAGGCGGTGCGCCGCATGTGCGCCGACGAAGGCCTGACCGCCATCATCGTCGAGCAGCATCCGGTCCTTGCGCTGTCCATGTCGCAACACGCCATCGTGCTCGAGCGCGGGGTGGTGGCCTATGCCGGCGGCAGCGCCGAGCTGGCCGCCGACACGCAACTGCTGGACCAACTGCTGGGTGTCGGCAAGCGCGCCGCGGTTTCCTGATTCGAATCTCCGGCGCAGTCGGTGCCGGCTCTCACGGCAAGGAGTCGTCTGATCATGAAAGGTAGACAAGCGGGATTGCGCTGCGGGCTGGCCGCGGGCGCGTTGATGGCGGCCGCCTGCGCGCAGGCGCAGGGCGTCGTGAAGGTGGGCTTCATCGGCGAAATGTCGGGTCCGTTCGCCGAGTTCGGAAAGCAGATGGAAACGGGCGTGCAGCTCTACCTGAAAGAGCATGGCGACACCGTGGCCGGCAAGAAGGTCGTGGTCATCGTCAAGGACGTGGGCGGCCCCAACCCCGAGCTGGCCAAGCGCCACGCGCAGGAACTGGTGGTGCGCGACAAGGTGGACTTCATCGCCGGCTTCGCGTTCTCGCCCAACGCGCTGGCGGTGGCGCCGCTGGCCACCGAGGCCAAGAAACCCATGGTCATCATGAACGCCGCCTCGGGCAGCCTGCCGTCCACCTCGCCCTACATCGTGCGTACCTCGTTCTCGCTGCCCGCCATCGTGCCGCCCATCTCGCAATGGATGATCAAGCAGGGCTACAAGACGACGTACTCGATGGTGGCCGACTACTCGCCCGGCCACGAGGTCGAGGCGGCCTTCATGGATTCGTACAAGAAGGCCGGCGGCACGGTGGTGGGTTCGGTGCGCACGCCGCTCAGCACCATGGACTTCTCGGCCTACATGCAGAAGATCAAGGACCTGAAGCCCTCCGCGGTCTTCGCCTTCGTGAACGGGGCCGACGTGGCGCAATCCTTCATGCGCGAGTACCGCGCCCGCAACCTGGCCGAGGGCGGCATCGCCATGGTCGGCACGGGCGACATCACCGACGAACCCACCATCGATTCAATGGGCGACACGCCGCTGGGCGTGGTCACCGGCTATCCGTACTCCATGGACCACGACTCGCCGCTGAACAAGAAGTTCGTGCAGGCCTTCAAGGCCGCGCGCGGGCAGCAGGCCCGCCCCAACATCATGGCGGTGGCCGGCTACGACGGCATGGCGCTGATCTACGAGGCCCTGCGCAAGACCCAGGGCAAGACCGACGGCGACGCGCTGATCGCCGCGATGAAGGGCGTGAAGCTGGAAAGCCCGCGCGGCCCGATCGAGATCGACGCGGCCACGCGCGACATCAAGCAGCGCGTCTACATGCGCAAGGTGCAAAGGGTCGACGGCCGGCTGGCCAACGTCGAATTCGAGACCATCGAACCCCGATAGGAGGCTCGCCCATGTCCGCAGCGGACTCCGCCTGGCTGTCGAAGACGGCGGCCGAACTGCACGAGGCCTATCGCGCCCGCGCGCTGTCGCCGCTCGACCTGGCCACGGCGCTGATGGACGCGGTGGCCGACGATGCGCGGGAGCTGAACGCCTTCTGCCTACTGGACCGCGACGCCGCGCTGCAAGCCGCCGAGGCCTCCGCCCGGCGCTGGCGTAGCGGCACGCCCATCGGCCCGCTGGACGGCGTGCCCGTGTCGATCAAGGACCTGGTCGACGTGGCCGGCTGGCCCACGCGGCGCGGCTCGGCCATCACGGCCGGCGCGCCGCCCGCCGCCGCGGACGCGCCCAGCGTGGCGCTGCTGCGCCAGGGCGGAGCGGTGCTGTTCGGCAAGACCACCACCACCGAGTTCGGCTGGCTGGCCGACTCCGAGTCGCCCTATACGGGCATCACGCGCAACCCGCTGGCGCCGGACCGCAGCGCCGGCGGCTCGAGCATGGGCGCGGCGGCGCACGTGGCCAAGGGCTGGGGGCCGCTGGCGCTGGGCAGCGACGCCGGGGGCTCGATCCGCATCCCCGCCTCGTACTGCGGACTGGTCGGGCTCAAGCCCACCTTCGGCGCCATTCCGTCGGGGCCGCGCCTGAGCGCCTTCGCCGAGTACGCGCACCTGGGCCCCATCGCCCGCACGGTGGCCGATTGCCGGCTGGCGCTGCAGGTCATGGGCCGGCCGCACCCGCTGGACCCCCATTCGCTGTATGCGCGCGCGCAAGAGCTGCCGCCGCGCCGGCCCGCCATCGGCTACCTGACCGACGCCGGCCCCGATACGGGGCTGGATCCCCGGGTCGAATCAGCCGTCGAGGAACTGGCGCAGCGGCTGGGCCGCAGGGGCCATTCCGTCGTGCGCCTGCGCATGGACTGGATGTCGCTGGCCGAGAACGCCTGGGCCCTGTGGGAGAACCGTCTCTACGAGTCCTTCGTCGATGCCGCCCCTGGCCAGCGTGCCCAGCTCGACCCGCGCCTGCAACAGCTGTGCGAACGCGGCGCCGCGCACGGCGCCGAACGCCTGGCCCGGGCGCGGACGCAGTTGCGCGATGTGGCGACCCAGCTCACGCTGACCTTCGCCGACGTCGACCTGCTGCTGACCCCCGCCAGCCCGGCCGGCGCGCCGCGGGTGGGCGCGCTGTGCGCCGACGATCATCCGCTGCGCGACCACATCCGCCAGACCTTCAACTGGCAACTGGCGAACCCCTATACCTTCCCGTTCAACCTAAGCCAGCAGCCGGCCCTGTCCATGCCGCTGACCACCGACGCCGGCGGCCTGCCCGTCGGCTTGCAGATCGTCGGCCGCAAGTATCGCGACGACGATGTGCTCGACTTCGCGCAAATGCTGGAGTCCACTCATCTTTTCCAGGAGTCCGAACATGCCTAAGATAATCGTGCAGTCCGCGCAGGCCCCCGTCACCGGGTTCACCGACAAGAGCACCCCCTCGCCGCTGGCCCAGGGCATCCGGGCGGGCGACTTCCTCTACGTCTCGGGCCAGGGCCCGCTGGACCCGGTTACCAAGGAAGTCGTGTCCGACGACATCCGCGAGCAGACGCGGCGCACCTTGCAGAACCTGATGGCGGTGCTGGAGGCGGGCGGCGCCACCGCGGCCAACATCGTCAACATGCGGGTATGCCTGCGCGACGTGGCGGATTTCCCCGCGTTCAACGAGGAATTCCGCGCGTTCATGGGCGGCGAGAAGGTCACCCGCACCTGCATAGGCGGCACGCCGCACCGCCCGGGCGTACGCGTCGAGATCGACTGCGTCGCCTACTTCGGCTGAGGAGGTCCTATGTTCAAGATGCCCATCGTCGACCTGATGAAGCAGGGCGACGAGCTGGCCGCCAGCGGCAAGCGGGTGGCCGTGCTCTGGCAGGAACCCGAGTCCCTCGTGTTCCTGGCCCGCGGACGCGAGTACCGCAGCGAGTTCCACATCAACCCCAGCGACGAGATGATGTACATGGTCAAGGGGCAGATGAACCTGCACTACCGCACGCCCGACGGCAAGGAAGAGATCGCCGTGCTGCCGCAGGGATCGGTCATCTACACGCCGGCGGGCATCCCGCACTCGCCGCGCTTCCCGCCCGACGCCTACCTGCTGGTGCAGGAACGCAAGCGCAAGCCGGAGGAGATCGACCGCTTCCAGTGGTTCTGCCCCAGTTGCGACACGCTGCTGCACGAGGAATCCTGCCACGTCGCGGACTACAAGGCCGACCCCGTGTCCAAGGCCTACCAGCGCTTCTTCGACAGCGAGGAATTCCGCACCTGCAAGTCCTGCGGGACGGTGATGCCCAAGCCCTGAGCCGGACTTTTTTATTGCCCCCCTGGGGTGCAGCGCCGCCGCGATGCGGCAAGCGTGGGGGCTTTTTCCACCGTCAGTCGGGCTTGACCCCCGCCGCCTTGATGATGTCGCGCCAGCGCGCGGTCTCGGCGGCGATGAAATCGCCGAACGCGCGCCCGGTCAGGGCCTTGCCTTCGCCGCCTATCCCGGCCATGCGCTCCTTGAACTCGGGCATCCGGGTCACCGCTTCCAGCTCGCGCTCCAGCCTGGCCACCGCCTCCGGCGGTGTGCCGGCGCGGGCCAGCACGCCGAACCAGCCGCCGGCGACGAAATCGGGCACGCCGGCCTCGGCCATGGTCGGCACTTCGGGCAGCATGGGCGAGCGCTCGGCGCTGGTCACCGCCAGCGCGCGCAGGGATCCGTCCTTGATCCGCGGCGCGACCGCCGCCACGGCCGAGGGCATCATCTCGATCTGCCCACCCAGGAGATCGGTCACCGCCGGACTGCCGCCCTTGTAGGGCACGTGCGCCGAGGTCGCGGATCTCCTTGACCGCGCGTCCCGCCGACCGGTAGGGGAAGTCGCTGCCCATCAGGATCTGCGTGGCCGGCACCAGCTGGCGCAGCGCCGCCATCGCGGGCGGATTCAGGATGGCGGCCGTGTCGTAGTGCAGGCGCCGGAATTCGTCCATGGCGCGGGTCGGCCAGCGCGGCGCGGTGGGCGAGCCCGCGAACAGCGCGTCGATGCGGCTGGCGAAGCTGGGCAGCGACCCGCCGCCGTGCGACAGGATGAAGCGGATGTCCGGGCAGCGCGACAGCACACCGTTGATGTAGAGGCTGGCCGCGCAGCGTGTCGTGTCGGTCGGGTACTCCAGCGACACCTTGGTCTCGGGCACCAGGTTGCCGCAGCAGTTGGCGGCCGTGGGGTGGAAGTAGACCGTGGCCTTGCGCCGGTTCAATTCCTCGAACACCGGGAAGAACGCCGGATCGCCGGCCCAGCGGTCGCCGTAGCTGGTCAGCAGGCCCACGCCGTTGAGCTTGAGCTCGTCCAGCGCATGGGCGATCTCGCGCAGGCTGCCCTCCACGTCGGGCAGCGGCACGGCCGCGAACATGCCGAACCGGCCGGGATGATCGGCGATCATCTTCGCGCCGTATTCGTTGCACTCGCGCGCCAGGCGCCGGCCCTGCGCTGCGTCGCCGAAGAACACGCCCGGCGTGGAAATCGACACGATGGCCGTGGCCACGCCCTGCCTGTCCATGTCGTCCAGCGACTTGCGCGGCGACCACTTGTCGAACATGTCGGCGGGCGCGCCGGGCGACGAATCGACCACGCCGTCGCGCGCGGCCGCCAGGTAGGCGGGCGGAAAGATGTGATGGTGCGTATCGATGCGATGAGGGGCGGCGCCCTGCGCACCGGCGCGGCCCGACAACGCCAGGCATCCGGCGCACAGCGAGGCGTAGCCCGCCAGTCCCTTCAGCGCGCGCCGGCGGCCCGGCTGCGCGAGCGTCGGCGCGGCGATTGCATGGTGGTCGGTCGGCATTGCCCGGTTCCTCGTTCGGTCATCGACGGGCGCATCTTATGCCGCGGCTCCACGCGTGTCGCATTGCAAATAATCATGGATCTATGAGCAAAAACGGGGGCGGAAAAACGCGGGCGCGAGCGCGTCCGGGCGTCGCGGACGAACGACGGCGACGCGTGGCGACAAGGGGGAAATCAGCCGCGGAACTTCAGGCCCTGGCGAATCTGCGCGGCCAGTTCGGCCAGCCGGGGGCCGACGTGTTCCACCAGGCGCTGGCGATCGACCACATAGGAAGAACCGCCCAGGATCAGGGCCATGGGCGGGTTGCCGTCGTTCAGTTCCAGCGGCACGCCCACGGCGTTGATTTCCTTTTCCCAGTCGCCCAGGGACAGCGTGAAACCACGCGCCTGGTAATCCTTCAGCCCTTCCTGGATGCCCTTCAGGATCCTGGGCCACTGCGCGCCGTAACGGACCTTCTCGGCGGCGAACAGCTTGTCGCGCTCGCCGCGGTCCATGACCGCGATCAAAGCGCGGCCCATGGCGGTCGTCACCAGGGGAGTGCGCGATCCCGATTGCACGCTCATGATCAGCGCGCCGGAACCGCGCGTATGTTCCAGGTACACCGCGTCGGCCTCGTCCCGGTAGCCCAGGGCGCAGCACAGGTTCAATTCTTCGGACACCCGCTCCATCAACGGCTTGGCGACCTGCCGGATGTAGGACCCGGCCATCGCCCAATACCCGAGCGCCAACGCCGACGTGCCCAGTTCGTAGCGGCCGGTCTGCGGCGAACAGGCCAGGTAGCCCAGGCGGGTCAGGGTATAGGTCAGGCGCGACACCGTGGGCTTGGTCAGGCCCGTGCGCTCGGCCAGCTCCTGGTTGCCCAGCGACGTGTCGCCCTGGGTGAAGGCCTTGAGGATGCTCAGCCCCCGGGCCAGCGCGGTCACGAATTGCCTGCCCGGATCCTCGTCGGCATCCGGCTCGGCAAATGGCACCGGGCTGATCGCCCTCGATTGGGAAGTTCCTCTCATCCGAGCTGCTCGCAAACTTCGTTGACACGCGCAAAAGTTGTTGGGTAGGATACCCCAAAAGTTTGCGAAACTTAGTTTCGCATTGCGAACCACCAGGGAGACTAGGCCGCCCACGGCCTGGAATGCATAACCGTCCCGCGGGCAGGGGAGCCGCGGGCTTCGTCACGACAATGAAGGGTCGAGCATGAATGTCAAAGCTGTCTTGAAGGCCGCCATCGGGACCATCGCGCTGGCAACCAGCCTGGGCGCCCACGCCGAATGGCCGGAACGCCCCATCACCCTAGTCGTGCCGTGGCCGCCGGGCGGCGGCGTGGATGCGGCCGCGCGCGTGGCCGGTCCCATGCTGGCCAAGCAGCTCGGCCAGCAGGTCGTCGTGGTCAACCGGCCCGGCGCCACCGGCAGCATAGGCGCGGAGTCCGTCGCCAAGGCCGAGCCCGACGGCTACACCTTGCTGTGGAGCTCCCTGACCAGCCATGCGATCTACGCCTCGCTGTACGAACGCTCCACGCCCTTCGACCTGGAGAAAAGCTTCACGCCGGTCTCGGTGTTCGGCAGCATTCCGTTCGTTATCGTGGTCAATCCCGGCGTCAAGGCGAACTCCGTCCAGGAACTCGTCGCGCTGGCCAAGGCCAGGCCGGGCGCGCTGACCTTCGCCTCCAGCGGCAATGGCTCGGTGCAGCATCTGGCCGGGGAAATGTTCAAGCGCGCGGCGGGCGTGGACCTGCTGCATGTCCCGTACAAGGGCATCGCGCCGTCGCTGCTCGACCTGGTGGGCGGCCAGGTGAACATGAGCATCGAAAGCCTGGCGGCCACGCTGCCCCACATCCGCAACCAGAAGCTGCGCGCGCTGGCCGTCGCCTCGCCCGAGCGCATCAGTCTCCTGCCCGACGTGCCGACCGCCGCCGAGGCCGGCCTCAAGGGCTACGACGTCAGCGCCAAGCTGTTCGCGCTGGCGCCCGCCGGCACGCCCGCGTCCGTCATCGACAAGCTCGACCGCGCCTTCAAGCAGGTCTTCTCCGACAAGGCGGTGCAGGAACCGCTGCTGGCCCAGTCCATCATCACGCGCTACGCGTCGCCGGCTGAATCGGCCAAGCTCATCCACGATGAACTGGCCACCTTCAAGACCGTCATCCGCGAAGCCAACATCCGCCCCGAGTGACCGCCAAGATCCGCTACCTTCCCGAGCAGACCGATCCGGCGCACCTGTACAAGCTGGTGGCCGGCCTGGTCGTGCCCCGGCCCATCGCGCCGCAGCTACACCCTGGTCCTGGGCGAGGCCGTCGCCATCCACGTGGATCCCGACGTGGTCGACCCGGAAGGCCGCATCGACATGGCCGCATTGCGCGGCGTGGGGCGGCTGGCCGGCCGCGAATACTGCCGGCTGGGCGATGCCTTCCGCCTGGAACACGATTCGTTCAACCGCTACGGACGGCGGCCATGACCGCGTCCCAAGCCCACCATGGAAACTTCATCGACATGAGCAAGCCGGTGTACCGCATCGGACAGATCGTCCCCAGCTCCAACACCACCATGGAGACCGAGGTGCCGGCCATGTTCCGCGCGCGCGAGACCGTGGCTCCGGAACGCTTCACCTTCCATTCCAGCCGGATGAGAATGATGAAGGTCAACAAGGAGGAACTGGCCGCCATGGACGCGCAGGCCGACCGCTGTGCGGCCGAGCTCAGCGACGCCGCCGTCGACGTCATCGGCTATGCCTGCCTGGTCGCCATCATGTCCATGGGCAAGGGCTACCATCGGGTTTCCGAAGAAAAGCTGACGCGCATCGCCGCTGCGGGCCATCCCGATACGCGGGTCGTGACCAGCGCCGGCGCGCTGCTCAACGGCATCCGGGCGATCGGTGCCCGCAAGGTGTCCGTCGTCACGCCCTACATGAAGCCGCTGACCCAGCTCGTGGTGGACTACATCGAATCCGAAGGCATCGAGGTGCTGGACGCGATCTCGCTGGAGATCGACGACAACCGCGCCGTCGGCAACCGCGACCCGCTGGCCCTGGTGGAAATCGCCGACAGGCTCGATGTCCGGGGCGCCGATGCCATCGTACTGTCGGCTTGCGTGCAGATGCCGTCGCTGGCCGCGATCCCGGAGGTCGAGGCTCGCCGCGGCCTGCCGGTCCTGTCGGCCGCGGTGGCCACGACCTACACCATGCTGCAGCGCCTGGACCTGCCCCGACATGTCCCGCGGGCCGGCGCGCTGCTCAACGGCTCCTATTAGGGCGAGAACGATGAACGACACCGCCGCGGCGGTCTATCGCAAACAGGGCCTGGGCGCCCGCAGCGGCTGGGGCCGGAAGCCGGCCCTGGTCGTGGTCGATTTCGTCAACGGTTTCAACGATCCCGACGTGCTGGGCGGCGGCAATATCCCGGACGCCATCGCGGCCACGGTCACGCTGCTGGCCGCCGCCCGGCGCGCGAAGCTGCCCGTGGCATTCACCCGCATCGTCTACGCCCCGGGCGCCGACAGCGTCTTCTGCATGAAGATACCGGCCCTGGCCTCGCTGCACGAGGAGAACCCGCAAAGCCACGTCGTCCCGCAGCTGGCAGTCCGGCCCGAGGATGCCGTCATCCGCAAGACCCAGCCGTCGGCCTTCTTCGGCACCGACCTGGCGGGATGGCTGATCCGGCGCGGCGTGGACACCGTGCTGGTGGCCGGCAGCACCACCAGCGGCTGCGTGCGCGCCACCGTGGTGGATGCGATGAGCTTCAACTTCCGCCCCGTGGTGGTGGCCGACTGCGTCGGCGACCGCGCGCTGGCCCCGCACGACGCCAGTCTCTTCGACATCGGCCAGAAGTACGGCGAGGTGCAATCCCTGGCCGAGGTGCTGGCCACGCTCGACACCCTGGAGGCCCCATGCCACTGAGTCCTTCGCAACTGACCCGCTGCTGGACGGAAGTCCTGGAGCTCTCGAAACTGGCCCCCGGCGAGAACGTGCTGATCCTGACCTCGCAGAACTCCGACCCGCGCGTGGTCGATGCCGCCGCCCGGGCGGCCGCCGCGCTGCAGGCGCGGGTGGTCAAGCTGGACATCGCGCCCAACTGGGATACCTGCGAAGTGGGCGCCGATCCCACCGTGGTCAGCGGCGCCTCGCCCATCGACGACGACCCCATGGCGCTGGCCGCGATGAAGGCGGCCGACCTGGTCATCGACACCGTATTCCTGCTGTTCACGCCGGGCCAGCGCGCGGTGCTGGAGTCCGGCACCCGCATGCTGCTGGCCTACGAACCCCCGGAAGTCCTCGCGCGCGTGATGCCGTCGCCGGACGACCGGCGCCGCGTGCTGGCCGCGCGCGACGCCTATGCGCGGGGACGCCGGATCACCGTCACCTCCGCGGCGGGCACGCGGCTGACGGCGTCCATCGGCGCCTATCCGATCACGGCGGAGTACGGCTACGTGGATAGCCCCGGCCGCTGGGACCACTGGCCCAGCGGCTTCGTCGCCCGCCTGCCCGACGACGGCACGGCCGAGGGCGTGGTCGTGCTGGCGCCCGGCGACATCATCCTGCCGTTCAAGAACTACGTGCAGTCACCCATCACCCTCGAGATCGAGCGCGGAACCATCGTGCGCATCTCGGGCGGGCTGGATGCCGAATTCCTGGACACCTACCTGCGCGGCTTCGACGATCCCGACGCCTACGCCGTATCGCACCTGGGCTGGGGCCTGCAGCCCAAGGCCCGCTGGACCTCGCTCGGGCTGTACGACAAGGCGGCCACCATCGGCATGGAAGCCCGGTCGTTCTACGGCAACTTCCTGTTTTCCACCGGCCCCGGCGGCAGCCGCCGCACCAAGGCGCACCTGGACATTCCCATGCGCAAATGCTCGTTCCACGTCGATGGCCAACCCATGGTCGTGGACGGCGACGTCGTGGCCCCCGACCAGCGCGTCGACGGCGCGCGGCCGCAGTAGCGTGCCATCGACCAACCCAGGATTCCCCACAGCATGCCAGACCTGCCGTTCCTATCCCTAGCGCAACTTGCCCGCTCCTTCGAACGCAAGGAAATATCCCCGGTCGAGGCGCTCGAGGCGCAACTCGACCGCATCGCCGCGCTGAACGAACGCATCAACGCGTTCACGATCCTGGATGAAGACCGCGCCCGCGCGGCGGCACGCGCCAGCGAGGCGCGATGGCTGCGCGGGGCGCCGCTCGGGCCGCTGGACGGAGCACCCTTCACCGCCAAGGACAACCTGATGGTGGCCGGGCTGCCCCATCGGCGCGGCTCGCGCGCGATGCCCGCCGATCCCGTGCCGGACACCGCGCCCGCGGTACTGCGCTGCCAGGAAGGCGGCGCGGTGCTGCTGGGCCTGACCACCATGCCGGAACTGGGCGCGGGCCCCGTCACCATCAGCCCACTCACCGGCGCCACCACCAACCCCTGGGACACGAGCAAGCAGGCCGGCGGCTCCTCGGGCGGCGGCGCGGCCTCGGTGTCGGCCGGCTTCTGCCCCTTCGCGCTGGGTTCCGATGCGGGCGGATCGCTGCGCATCCCCGCGGCCCTGACCGGCGTGGTGGGCTTCAAGGCCACTGGCGGCCTGGTACCCATGTATCCGCCCAACGTGGCCGGCGGCCTGTCCTGCGTCGGCCCGCTGGCCCGCAACGTGCGGGACACCGCCACGGTGCTGGACATCATCGCCCGGCCCGACGCGCGGGACGCCATGGCGCTGCCCTGGCGGCCCGACAGCCTGGGCGGAAATCTCGAACAGGGCGTGCGCGGCAAGCGCGTCGCCCTCAGCCTGACCCTGGGCTACGCCCCCCGGGTGGATCCCGAGATCGCCGAGGCCTTCCGGCAGGCGGGGCAACGCCTGGCGGCGCTGGGCGCCATCGTCGAGGAAGCCGATCCTGACATCGACAACCCTATCGACGACTACCTGGTCCTGCTGCAGGCGGGATACCGGTACGCGCTGCAGCACATGCCGGCGGAGCGGCGCGCGCTGCTGTCGCCCGTCATGGCGGGCATCCTGGAGGACGGCGCCGGCCTGGCGCTGGAGGACTACATGGGCGCGCAAGCGCGCTGCCAGGACCTGGCACGGCGTCTGCACGCCTTCCACCAGCGCTTCGATCTGCTGCTGACCCCCACGGTCGCGGCCCCCGCCTTCGACGCGAACCTGAGCTATCCGAAGGAATTCGAGGAATTTCCCAACCGGCGCGCCTGGACGCCCTACACCTCGCTGTTCAACCTGACGCAGCAGCCCGCCATCAGCATCCCGATGGGACTGACCGCCGCCGGCCTGCCCATGGGCCTGCACATCGCCGCACCGCGGGGCCACGATGCCCAGGTATTGCAAGCGGCGCACGCGCTGGAGGCGGTGTTGGGATTCGAGGCACGCCCGCCGATCTGATCTCCGCCGGACTGGCCAGTGCGCACGCCATCGAATAAAAAGGTGCCTGGATGTGAAGGACACCTTTTTCATGAAGCTTGCGAGCCTGGGGCCGCGCATCTGCATCGTCGGGCCCTCCAACAGCGGGAAGTCCACGCTGGCCGAGGCGATCGCCCGCAAATGCGCCCTGGAGCCGGTCCACCTCGACCGGCTCTACCACCTGCCCCACACTGACTGGGAACCCCGCCCCACGCAGGAATTCACCGCCCTGCACGACGCGGCCATCGCAGGCGAGCGCTGGGTCATGGACGGCAACTATTCCAGCTGCATGCCGCAGCGCCTGCGGCGCGCCACCGGCGTGATCCTGCTGGACATCTCCACGCCGCTGAGCCTGCTGCGCTACCTGCGCCGGACCTGGTTCGAGCGCGACCGTCGCGGCGCCCTGGACGGCGGCCGCGACAGCGTCAAGTGGGCGATGATCCACCATATCGCCGTGGTCACGCCGCGCAACCGCCGACGCTATGTCGAGATGATCGAAGGGCTCGACCTGCCCACGGTGATGCTGCCGTCGGCGGCGGCGATCAGGCGATGCTATCGGCGGTGGGAGCTGGCACGCTAGCGGACACGGTGCCCAGCTTCGCGGCCACGGCCTCCCGACAATCGTAGCTGTACAGCCAGTCGACCCGGCGCCATTTCTCCTGGCTGTTGGTCAGAGCGGCCCAGCGGAACTTCAGGTTGCGCATGAACTTCTTCAGCGGATCGGTCTGGTGGAACATGCGACCCGCCTCGCGCGAGCCCAGTTGCACGCGCGCCGTGCGCGCGGTGCGCAGCTCCTCGTAGGCCTTGAGCGCGGCGGCCGGATCGTGCGGCAGCCCGGCCAGGCACAGCGCCAGCACAAGGCCGTCCTCGATACTTTGCGAACCGCCCTGCGACAGGAAAGGCACCATGGGATGGGCCGCGTCGCCCAGCAGCGTCACCCGGCCCCGGGTCCACACCGGCCAGGGATCGCGGTCGTACAGCGCCCACTTGAACACCTCGTCGGTCGCCTCTATCAGGCCACGCACGATGGGGTGCCAGCCTTCGAACTCCTTCAGCACCTCGGCCTTGTCGCCGCGCGCCGACCACGATTCGAGCCGCCATTCCCCCGCCGGCACGATACCTATCCAATTGATGCGCCGGCCCGCCGACACGTAGTAGTTCACGAAGTGCCGGTGCGGCCCCCACCAGGCGTTGACGTTCTTCTCGATGCCCAGGTGGCGGGCGCGGTCCGCATCCGCCATGCCCCGCCAGGCAAGCAGCCCGGTGAAGCGCGGATCCTGCCCTTCCAGCAACTGGCCGCGCACGACCGAGTGCACGCCGTCGGCCCCGACCAGCACGTCGCCTTCCACGGTCTCGCCCGACTCCAGCACCACGCGCACACCCGCCGCGTCCTGCGCATACGTCTTGACGCGCTGCGCCAGCCGCACGTTCTCGCGCCCGTACGCATCGATCAAGGCATTGTGCAGATCGGCGCGGTGCACATGGTAGTAGGGCGCGCCGTAGCGCTGCGCGCACTCCGGCCCCAGCGGGAAATCGCGGATGGTGCGGCCGCTGGCCCAGTCGCGCGACCGGGTGGCAAGCGGCGCCACCGCCACGGCTTCCAGCGCCGGGGCGATGCCCAGGTCGTGCAGGACCTTGACGGCATTGGGGCCGAGTTGGATGCCCGCGCCGACCTCCTTCAGTACCGCTGTCTGTTCCAGCACCTCGACGTGGCGAAAGCCCAGTTTCCTGAGAGCCAGGGCCGTCGTCAGCCCTCCTATGCCCGCGCCGGCGATCAGGATGCGCGGTTGGTCGTATGAGGCTTTCATGCGTGCTGTTTCTCGCTGTAGGACATGGGGTGATGACCGGATACGATATGTTCGCATTGCGAAACTAAGTTTCGCAAATAGTGTACGAGCGTAGCCAAGCGGCGTCAACGCGGGAAGAGCCCGATACGGAACGCGGACGAAATGAAAGCGGAGAGAAGAAAACGATGGCACGCGCCGCCGAACCGCGCAGGCAGTCCGGCGGCGCGGGGAGACTCAGCCCTGGGGCTTGGGCGTGAAGAGGGCGGGGCGGCGGGCGCCGCCGTTGCGGGCTTCGCCGGCGGGGCGCGCCGCGCCCTGGGAAGCCGGCGCGGCATGGCGCGGCTGGGCTGGCCGGGCCTGGCTGGGTTGGGACGCGGCCGGCCGGCTGGCCGGGCCTTGCCCGCGCGCGGCGCCCTGTCCACGGCCACTCCCGGACGGCTGGCGGCCGCCTGAACCATGTGCTGACTGTCCACGACCGCCGTCACGCGGCGCGCCCTGGCGTCCCTGGCCTTGGCGCGGCGCATGCGAGCGCGGCGGGCGTTCGGCGCGCTCGTCGCGATCGGGCGCCGACACGGTGAAGGCGGGCAGGGGCTCTCGATCGATCTTGCGCTTGATCAGCTTCTCGATGTCGGCCAGCAGCTTGCCTTCCTCGCCGTCGACCAGGGACACCGCCGCGCCCGTCGCACCCGCGCGGCCGGTGCGGCCGATGCGGTGCACGTAGTCCTCGGGCACGTTGGGCAGTTCGAAATTCACCACCTGCGGCAGTTGGTCGATGTCCAGGCCGCGCGCCGCGATGTCGGTCGCCACCAGCACTTCCACCGAGCCGTCCTTGAATCCGGCCAGCGCCTTGGTGCGGGCGGACTGGCTCTTGTTGCCATGGATGGCGGCGGCGGGAACGCCGTCCTTGACCAGTTTCTCGGCCAGGCGATTGGCGCCGTGCTTGGTGCGCGTGAACACCAGCACCTGCTTCCAGCCGTTGCTACGCACCAGGTGGCTGAGCAGGTCGCGCTTCTGTTCCTTCTGCACCAGCAGCACCGACTGACGCACCAGCTCGGACGCGGTGTTGCGCCGCGCGACCGAGACCTCGCCCGGATCGTTCAGCACGCCCTTGGCGAGCGCGCGGATGTCACCGGAGAAGGTGGCCGAGAACAACAGGTTCTGGCGCTTGGCCGGCAGCAGCGCGAGGATCTTGCGGATGTCGCGGATGAAGCCCATGTCCAGCATGCGGTCGGCTTCGTCCAGCACCAGGATCTCGACGCCGGACAGGTCCAGCGTCTTCTGGCCCACGTGGTCCAGCAGGCGGCCGGGGGTGGCGACCAGGATGTCCACCGGCTTCTTCAGCGCGCTGATCTGCGGATTGATGTTCACGCCGCCGAACATCACCATGGATTTAAGCGGCAGGTACTTGCCGTAGATCTGGACGGATTCCTCGACCTGCGCGGTCAGTTCGCGCGTGGGCGTCAGGATCAGGCAGCGCGGCCGGCCCGGGCGCATCTGCGCGGGCCGGTTCGACGACAGCAGGTGCAGCAGGGGCAGGGTGAAGCCCGCGGTCTTGCCGGTGCCGGTCTGCGCGGCGGCCAGCAGGTCGCCGCCCTTGAGCACCTGGGGAATGGCCTGGGCCTGGATGGGGGTGGGATGGGTATAGCCGGCATCGGCGATGGCGCGCATCAGCGGCTCGGCCAGGCCGAGGTCGGCAAACGAAATATCGGAAGTAATCAAGACAACTCCAGCGACGGCCCGTCGCTCAAGCTGAGTGACTCCAATCGAGGCTGACGTACGTATTAACTGGGGATAGGCCGGCCGGAAAACGGCTGTCCGGGTGGAGCCCGGAAGACATGGCGCGCGGCGCCTGGCCGGATGCACGCCTGGATTGGAGCCAGGCGCGAGCCGCGATTGTACCCGGTAATGGCGACCTAGTGTTTACCCTAGTGACGATTTCACCAAGAGGGCGTATATTTACCCTTGTTTCACTATTAAATCCGCGTTTTAAATATAAAACGCGTGGCAGTGACAGCGAACACACCGCGGCGGGCCCTCCCGGACCCGCCTCCACCCGCTCTCGCGGCGCCTAGCCGCCCATGCAGGAGTACACCATGACGGATATGTCCGAACAACAGCAAGTCGCCCGCAGCTGGGACCGCCCCGAAGGCGCTGACTTCGAGACCTGGATGAACTCGCGCGTCGCGCGGTTCTCGACCCGTAAGTACGACTGGGATGCCCTGAAGTTCCAGGCCGACTTCGATCCCAAGTACCGCCGTGCGCAAATGCGCTATGTCGGCACGGGCGGCACCGGCGTCGCCGCCGATTCGAACACCGTGCCTTCCGAGCACTTCACGTTCTCGACCATGGTGATCCCGGCCGGCCACGAAGGCCCCCCGCACCTGCACACCGACGTCGAGGAAATCTTCTTCGTCATCCGTGGCAAGCTCAAGGTGATCCTGGAGAAGGACGGCGAGCGCTTCGAAACCATCCTGACCGACCGCGACCTGGTGTCGGTTCCCCCGGGCGTGTACCGCGAGGAAATCAACATCGGCGACGAAGACGCTCTGATGTGTGTGATGCTGGGCGCCAAGAAGCCCATCACCCCGACCTACCCGCCCGAGCACCCGCTGGCGAAGATCAAACGGTAATAGGTCCCCCCCTACGCGCTTACGCGCGCCCCCCAAGGGGGCGATGCGGGTGGACCGGCGGAGCCGGATCCACCGCATCCTGGGTCTAGTGCCGCTCTCTTGGGTTGTGGCACCGTTGCTATCGCTGGCTGCCAGCGGTAGCAACGATGTGGCGTACCAAGAAACAGGTACTAAACCCAGGGCGCCGCGGATCCGGCTTTGCCGGTCCGCCGGCGCCGCCCCTCGAGGGGAGCGGCCATAGGCCGCGTGGGGTGGGCTTTCCCTCCGGTCCGCCAGCGCCGCCCCCTTGAGGGGGCCCGCGTAAGCGGGTACGGGGTGGATTTTTTCTGGATTTAGGACGATGCAGACCGATACGTTGGCGCCGGAACCGTCGCCGGAAACGCTGGAGTTGCTCAATAGCCGTTTCGCCGAAAAATCGGTGCAGACGGCCGGGGGCGTGCAGTGTTATCGCGAGGCGGGCACGCCGGGCGCGGACGGCATGGCCATCGTGCTGTTGCATGGCATCGGCTCGGGCGCGGGCTCGTGGCTGCATGCGGCGCTGAAGTTGGCCGAACGCGCGCGCGTGGTCGCCTGGGACGCTCCGGGCTACGGCAATTCGGCGCGGCTGGCGCCGGCCTCGCCGGGCGCGGAAGACTATGCCGGTCGGCTGGACCAGATGCTCGATGCGCTGGGCATCGATCGCTGCGTGCTGGTCGGCCATTCGCTCGGCACGCTCATGGCCACCGCCTATGCGCATGACCTGGGCAAGCAGCGGGCCGCGCGCCTGGTGCTGCTGAGCCCCACGCGCGGCTACGGCAATCCCGCGCTGGCCGAGCGCCAGGAAGCGGTGCGCGCCGAGCGGCTGCGCACGCTGGAACAGGTCGGCATCGCCGGCATGGCGCGCACGCGCCCGGCCAAGATGCTGTCGTCCGAACCCAGCGCCGAGGCCCTGGCCTGGGTCCGCTGGAACATGGAGCGCCTGGATACCGCCGGCTACCGCCAGGCGATCGAGATGCTGTGCAATGCCGACATGGCCGCCTACGCGCCGGCCGCGATGCCGGTCGAGGTCCATTCCGGCGACCAGGACACCGTCACGATCCCGGCCAACTGCCGCGCCATCGCCGAGATGTTCGGCGCGCCCTACGGCTCCATCGCCGTGGCCGGCCACGCCTGCCACATCGAGCGGCCGGAGGCCGTCGCGACCATACTGGAAGGCGCGCACGCCGCGGCCATCGCCGACGCCACGCCCCGCTGACCATGAACGACGCCGCCATCAGCGAAGACATTCCCGAGCGCTACATCGTCCCGGGCCTGGAGCGAGGCCTGCGGCTGCTCAGCCACTTCAGCCGCCAGAACCGGACACTGTCGGCGCCCGAGTTCGCTCGAAAGATGGGGCTTCCACGCTCCACCGTGTTCCGGCTGCTGACCACGCTGGAAGCGCTGGGCTTCATCGAGCGCACCGAGGGCGGACGCAACTACCGCCTGGGCATGGCGGTGCTGAGCCTGGGCTTCGAATACCTGGCCTCGCTGGAGCTGACCGAACTGGGATCGCCGCTGCTGCAGCGCCTGCGTGACGAGATCGGCTATTCGTGCAACCTGGTGGTGCGCGACGGCCGTTCCATCGTCTACGTGGCGAAGGTCTCGGCGCCCACGCTGTTCCCCAGCGCGGTCAACCTGGGCACGCGCCTGCCCGCGCACGCCACCGTGCTCGGCCGCGTGATGCTGACCGACCTGGACCATCGGGAAATGAGCGAGCTCTATCCCGACGAGGAACTGGAAGTCTATTCGCCCAGCACCCCGTCCACCCTGACCGCGCTGCAGGGCCTGCTGGCGCAGGACCGGGCCAACGGCTACGCCATGGGCGCCGGCTTCTACGAACCCAGCATCACCAGCATCGCCACGCCGGTGCGCGACCACACCGGCCGCGTGGTCGCGGCGCTGGGCGCCGCCCTGCCATCGTCGCGCGTCGAGCAAGCGCGCGTATCCGAGCTGATCGGCCGCGTGCGCGGCACCGCCGACGAGCTGTCGCGCCTGCTCAACTATTCACCGTCCCATTGACCGGGCAACGCATCGCCCAGGAGCCAACATGCTACGAATCACGATGATAGGGTCGGGGGCCATCGGCCTCTCCGTCCTGTCGCTGCTGAAGAACGATTCCGACGTGTCGATCGACAGCGTCATCGTCGCCCCCGACACGCTGGACCAGGCCCGCGAGCAGGTCGCCGCGATCGCTCCCAAGGCCCAGGTCGTGACCGGCCTAGCCGAGGTCGCCCAGCGCCCCGACCTGCTGGTCGAATGCGCCGGCCACGGCGCGCTGCGTGCCCACGTGCTGCCCGCGCTCGAACAAGGCATCCCCTGCGTGGTGGTGTCCATCGGCGCGCTGTCGGATGTCGAACTGGCGCGCCAGCTGGAAGATGCCGCCAAGCGCGGCAAGACCCAGGTGCAGCTGCTGTCGGGCGCCATCGGCGGCATCGACGCGCTGGCCGCGGCCAAGATCGGTGGCCTGGACTCGGTGGTGTACACCGGCCGCAAGCCGGCCCTGGCCTGGAAGGACACGCCGGCCGACGGCCAGTTCAAGCTCGAGGCGCTGACCGAGCCCACGGTGATCTTCGAAGGCCCCGCCGGCGAAGCCGCCCGGCTCTTCCCGAAGAACGCCAACGTCGCCGCCACGCTGTCGCTGGCCGGCCTCGGCCTGGACCGCACCCAGGTGCGCCTGATTGCCGACCCCTCCAGCAAGGAAAACGTGCACCACGTGGAAGCCAGCGGCGCCTTCGGCAGCTTCGAGATCACCATGCGGGGCAAGCCGCTCGCGGCCAACCCCAAGACTTCCGCCCTGACTGTCTATAGCGTCGTGCGCGCCATCGGCAATCAGGCGCATGCAGTGGCCATATAACCCCCCTACGCGCTGACGCGCGCCCCCCAGGGGGCGATGCGGGTGGACCGGCAAAGCCGGATCCACCGCATCCTGGGGTAACAATAGGCAGACGGAGAACAGTGTTTTTCTTGTCGAGGCCTATATGCGAGAGGGTCGGAGGAGCAGATCCATCTCGCCCTGTCTGAAGCTCATTACTCGGCGTAAGACTGAGCTCGGTCAGGTTATTCAAGGCGGGAAAAACGCCATTTTCCGCCAGCCTGGTTTTACCCCTGGGCGCCGCGGATCCGGCTTTGCCGGTCCGCCAGCGCCGCCCCCTTGAGGGGGCGCCCGTCAGGGCGTAGGGGGTGGGCACTTATTGTCATGGAGTAGTAGTTCATTATGTTTAAGACTAGCACTCGCCTGGCTGCCGGCGCGCTGTTCGCGGCGGTCGCCACGGCTTCTTTCGCCCAGGCTCCCGCGGCCGACGACGCTGCCGCCAAGGCCTCGCTCAAGCACGGCCAGTTCCGCATCATCGCCCCGTTCCCGCCGGGCGGCCCCGTCGACGTGCTGGCCCGCCTGCTGGGCACCGGCCTGCAGAATGAATACGGCCAGAGCGCCGTCGTGGACAACCGTCCCGGCGCCAACGGCAACATCGGCATCGACGCCGTCAAGCGCGCCGCCGGCGACGGCCACACGCTGCTGGTCGTGCCGGCCGGCAACATGACCATCAACCCGACGCTGATGGCCAACCTGCCCTACAACGTGGACAAGGACTTCACCGCGGTTGCGATGATGGCCAAGGCGCCCAACGTGGTCGCCGTGTTCCCCTCGGTTCCCGCCAAGAACATCCAGGAACTGATCGCGCTGACCAAGTCCAAGCCCGGCACCATGGCCTACGGCTCGCCCGGCGTGGGCAGCGGCCTGCACCTGGCCGGCGAACTGTTCAAGGAAGCCACCGGCGCCGACCTGCTGCACGTTCCGTACAAGGGCACGACCCAGGCGCTGAACGACGCGCTGGGCGGCCAGATCCAGGTCATCTTCGGCGCGCTGCCGACCCTGATGCCCCAGATCAAGTCCGGCAAGCTGCGCGCGCTGGCCCTGACCGGCTCCGAGCGTTCGCCCATCATGCCCGAGATCCCCACCCTGGCCGAGACCGGCGTGAAGGGCGTGAACGTGGTGTCGTGGTATGGCCTGTACGTGCCCAGCTCGACGCCGGCCAACATCTCGGGCCAGCTCGCGCGCGACGTGACCAAGATCCTGAACGAGCCCGCCACGCTGGAGACGTTGAAGGCCCAGGGCCTGGAGCTGTCGCCGCTGCGCCTGGAAGCCTTCCGCAAGTTCCAGGCCGACGAGACCAAGACCTGGGAAAAGGTGATCAAGTCGCAAGGCATCACCGCCGGCTGACGAGCGCTTCGGGGCTTGCGCCCCGCGCATGCATCACCGACGACCCCTCGCCCCGGCGAGGGGTTTTGTTTTTGCGCCGCGGCCCGGCGTGGCCCGCTTCGGGCGGGGGTCCGACATAGCGGGCCCGCGGCCGGATCAGGTGGCCGGAGCCGGCCTGCTCCAGCGCGTGGGCCAGCCATCCCACGCAACGTCCCATGGCGAACAGCGCCAGGGGCGCGTGCGGCGGCAGGTCGTGCACGTCGGCCAGCACCGCCAGCGCGAAATCGATATTGGGCGATTCGCCCACCAGCCGCTCGACCTGGCGCGCAAGATGCCTGTAGGCGGCCGGCACGGCCAGGCTATCGAGCAGCGCGGCCGCGCGGGGATCGCCTTCGGGATACAGCGGATGCCCGAAGGCCGGGAATCCCTGTCCCAGCCGCAGTCGCTCGCGCACCTCGGCCTCCATGTCGGCGCCGGCCGCCGCATCCATCCACGCCTTCAGGGCCATGGGCGCGCGGCCATGCAAGGGGCCGGTCAGGGTGGCTAGTCCAGACAGCACGCCCGCCGCCAGGCTCGCGCCGGTCGAGATCGCGACGCGCGCGGCGAAGGTGGAAGCATTGAGTTCATGGTCCGCCATCAGGCACAGCGCCTGGCGGATGGCGGGCTCGGCGCGCGGCCGCTCCCACGCGGCGGCCACCTGCTCGCTGATGGTGCCGCCCGCGCGCAGTACCCGCGTGCCGAACATCGCCCCGGCCAGCGTTGCCAGCACGGCCCGCGCCTCGTCCTTCAAGGCCGCGGCCGCCCGGCCATGCGTAGGCAGGTCGGCGGCGGCGCGCGTGGCCATGGCAACCAGCCCCAGGTGCACGGCGCCGGCTTCGTCCCGTGCCGGCGCCGCGCGCGCACGCGTTCCGGCCATGCCAGGCGCCGCATCGGCGTCCCACAGCAGCCTGGCCACGTCTTCGAGCTGGCTGCCCCGCGCAAGCTCGACGGCGTCCAGGCCGCGGTACCACAACCGGCCATCCTGGACGGTGGAAACGGCGGAGGGCAGCACCGGCGCTCCCCATTCAAGCGTCTCGCCCGCGATGGCTTGCGCATTGCGCTGGCCACGCGGCCGCCCCGCCATGCGCACCACGTCGTCGCGATGATAGAGGCTGCGGCGCGGGTCCTTGCCGTCGCGCTTGCAGCGGACCTTGCCCCGGCTGACATAGGCATACAGCGTCTGCGCGCGCACCCCGGTCAGTTCGATCGCTTCCTGCGCCGTCATCCAGGCCATGGCTTGCCTTTATATTGACAAAATAAATCAAGATTGACGTCAATACTATTGCATACCAACATCCAGCCAGCAACAAGGAGAGCATGATGACGATTGGTCTGGATGATGTGATTGCGGCGGAAACGGTGCTGTCGGACGTGGACGGCCTACAGGGCAGGCTGGTCATGCGGGGCCGCTCGCTGGACGACCTTGCCGGGCACGCCGACTATGAGGCGGTGATGGCGCTGCTGTTCGACGGATTCTTCGAGCGCGCCCCGGCCTCGTGGCAGGCGGCGCTGGGCGCGGCGCGCCGGGAAGTGTTCGAACATCTGTCCTTCGCCGATCCGGCGTTGGTCGCTCAGGAGCCCATCGACGCGATGCGCGCCCTGACCGCCAGGATCGCCGATGGCGACGGACCCGCGACCGCGCTGCGGCTGGTGGCGGCGCCGGCGGTGTTCACGGCCGGCCTGGTCCGGCTGCGCAAGGGCCTGCGTCCCATTCCTCCGGATGCCAGCCTCGGCCACGCCGCCGACATCCTGCGCATGGCCGGACTTCCCGCGGAGCCTCTGCAGGCCCGCGCGCTGGACACGTACCTGGTCACCGTGGCCGATCATGGCCTGAACGCATCCACGTTCGCGAGCCGGGTCGTCGCATCCACCCGCGCCGGGCTGGTGTCGTCGGTGCTGGCGGCCATCAGCGCCCTGAAGGGCCCCTTGCACGGCGGCGCGCCCGGACCCGTGCTGGACATGCTCGATGCCATCGAACGAGCGGACCATGCGCGCGCATGGCTGGAGGCCGCGCTGGACCGCGGGGACAGGCTGATGGGCTTCGGACACCGGGTCTATCGGGTCCGCGATCCGCGCGCCGACGCGCTCAAGTCCGCCTTGGGCCCGCTGCTCCAGGACGGCCGCGCCGACCGCGAACGCGCCGCGCTCGCGCAGGCGATCGAAGCGGCGGCCCTGGATACGCTGCGCCGGCGCAAGCCAGGCCGGACCCTGGAGACGAACGTGGAGTTCTACACCGCGCTGCTCCTGGATGCGCTGGGATTCCAACGCGACACCTTCACCTGCGTCTTCGCGATGGGACGCGTCGCCGGATGGATCGCGCATGCGCGCGAGCAGGCCTCGACGGGACGCTTGATCCGCCCGCAGTCCCGCTACGTGGGCCCGCCGGTAGGCGAGGCGCAAGAACGCTGACGCATGGACCTCGCGGCTCCTCGTCTCGCGCATCCTGGTGGGTTGGGGTAGACTCGGCCATTTTGCCCAGCCGTTCCGCAAGGAACGGGCCGTTGTCACTCGAATCGGAGGCCATTGGTCTTCCGGGCTTTCGTTGTGCCCATCCCCTTGGTCGCAAGACTCTTTTCCAAGGAGCATCGACACCATGCAAGGCCTGCACCTTACCGCAGATCTTTATCACTGCGCCTGCGAGTCCGCCCTGATGACGGACGCCGACACGCTGGCGCGCCTTTGCCGCCGCCACACGCTCGAAGCCGGCCTTACGCTGGTCGACGAAAAGTGGCACACCTTCCCCGACTTCCAGGGCCAGCCCGGCGGCGTGACGGGCATGCTGCTGCTGGCCGAATCGCACCTGGCCGTCCATACCTGGCCGGAACGAAACGGCGTGACGCTGGACGTCTATGTCTGCAACTTCCAGGAAGACAATTCGCGCAAGGCCGAGGCCCTCATGAAGGCCATCGTGGAAGCCTTCCGGCCGAGCGACATGCAGCGCCAGCATCTGAACCGCGGCGACGTCGACGGGCCCGCGGACGCGGGCGAACTGGTGCTCGAGGACGTGGCCGGCCAGGCGTATTTCGGCTTCCGGTTCGAGCGCCGCATCCTCAACCGTCAGACCGCGTACCAAAGACTGGAACTGCTGGAGTCGGCAACGCTGGGCCGCACGCTGCGACTGGACGGACGCTACATGACGTCCGAGGCCGAGGAATTCTTCTATCACGAAGCCCTGGTGCATCCGGCCGCCACGGCGCATCCCGCGCCCCGGAACGCCCTGATCATAGGCGGAGGCGACGGCGGCGCGCTGGAGGAATTGCTCAAGCACCGCGGCATCGAACGCGTCACGCTGGTCGACCTGGACGGCGAGGTCATCGACGCGGCACGCCGCTACCTCGAGAAGATCCATCGGGGCGCCCTGGACGATCCACGCGCCACGGTGCTGGTCGAGGACGGCGTTGCCTTTCTCGCACGCACGTCCGACCGCTACGACCTGATCCTGCTGGACCTGACCGATCCGGACACGCCGGCCGGCCCGCTCTACACGCCCGGATTCTTCCGCCGCTGCAAGCACGCCCTCGCGCCCGGGGGGGCGCTGGTGCTGCACATGGGCTCGCCCTTCCACCAGCCGGAGCAGGTTCGCGAGCTTTGCGGCACGCTGCGCGGCCAGTTCGCGCACGTGCGGCCCTACGGCGTGCACATCCCGTTGTACGGCACGTACTGGGGCCTGGCGGTGGCGTCGGATGCGCTGGACCCGGACACGGTGCCGGGCGAGACGATCCACGCCCGCCTGGAGGAACGCCGGATCGGCGACCTGGAGTACTACAACGCGCGGGTGCACGGCGCGCTGTTCGCGCTGCCGAACTTCTACCGCCGGCTTACCGCGAACTGAGCCGCGCGCTGGCGCCCGTCATTGCTTGACCCACCCCGAGGCGGCAATGATGGGCTCCCATTGCTCCAGCTCCGCCGCAATGCGCTGCCGCAAGGCCGACGGCGAGCCCGGCCGGGGATCGAACACCACCGCCGCCATGCGCTCGCGCACCTTGGGCACGTCCAGAGCCTTGTTCAACGCGGCGTTGTACCGGGCGATCAGCGGTTGCGGCGTTCCGGCCGGCGCGAACAGGCCGACCCAGAAATCCAGCCGCAGCGGATAGCCCGACTCGGCGGCCGTGGGGATCTCGGACAGCAGCCCGGAGCGGCGCTCGCCCGTCACGGCGATCACGCGCAGCTTGCCGGCGCGATGGAACTCCAGGAAATCGCCCAGCGCCGTGATGCCCGCCGCGATGTGCCCGCCGGCCAGGTCCTGGACCATGGGCACCGAACCGCGATAGGGCACCGCGGACAGCGGCAGTTTCTGCGACCTCGCCAGCGCGTCCAGCTGGAATTGCGGCTTGCTGCCAGGCGCGGACACGCCCACGCCGCCCGACGCCGGATGGGCCTGCACGTAGCGCATCAGGCCGGGCAAGTCCTTGATGCCGCTGGCCTGGCTGACGGCCAGCGCGCCCGCGTAGTCGGCCACCATGCCGACCGGCGCGAAATCCGTCCGGCTGTCGAAGCCGGGCCTGGCCACGGTCAGTGGCACGATGACGGCGGTGTGGTCGGGCGCGACCATCAGCGTGCGGCCATCCGGCGCGGCACGCTTGAGCGCCTGGGCCGCCAGTTGTCCGCCGGCGCCGGCCAGGGTCTCGACCACCACGGGCACTCCCAGGTCGCCCTGCATCTGCTCGGCCACCAGCCGCGCGACCACGTCTATGGTGCCACCGGCGGGAAAGCCGACCAGTATCCTGATCGGCCCCGGCACCTCGGGGCCGGCGGCCGCGACGGCGCAAGGCAGCGCCAGCAGGGTCGTGGCAAGCAGGTGACGCAATGCGCGCAGCGATTTCATGAGGCACTCCGGGTGGATGACAGCAGCACCTGGCGCGACACGCGCCGGGCATCGACTTCTATCTCGATGTCGCGCACCGGCGGCCGTACCCAGTGCCATTCCAGCCCGCCCGCCAGCAGGCCGCGGCGCGCGAACTCCGACGCGATGGCCGGATACAGGTCATGGACGGTGTACAGGTTCATGCCCGTGACATCGGGCGCCGACACCCCCAGCGCGTCGAAGCGCGATTGCAGGTCGCCCAGCGCGAAGCGCAGCTTGTCGAGCAACGCGTCGGGCGAGGTTTCCCCCAGCCGCACGATGCTTGCGCGGTAGTTGGGCCGGTCCGGGCATTCGGCCGCGCCCGAGGTCACGAAGTCGGGCGGACCCTCCGTTTGCGCGGGCACGGTATAGCTGAACGCGTAGAAACCCGGTTCGGCGGGCGCGTCGGCCTCCGGGATCAGGTTGCAGCGCGCGACGGGATTGGCCTCGTCCTTGAAAAGCCCCCATTCGGCCAGCGGCTGCACGTAGCGGCGGTTGAAAGCGATGAACTCGGGCTCGCTCATGGGCGCGGGCGAGCGCAGCTCGCAGGCGCACAGGGCGGTCAGCGGCCGGCCCACGGCGGCCAGGTGGTCGCGGATGCGGGCGAAGCCCTCGGCCAGCGGCACCGGCCGGGCAAAGCGCGCGCGCTCGATGACATGGCCCGCGTCGGCGATGACGGCGGCGCTGTACTGGAATCCCCCTGGCAGGTAGCGGTAGTTGCCGGGAGCGAATGCAATGAGTTCCGCCATGGATGCGAGCCCTTCGTCGAAGACATGCGATGCCGCATTTAATACGAATACGTAGTTTCTTGCGATCAGGAAAATCCCGGAAACGTCGGCGGCTGCTAGTCGTCGAAACCCAGCATCTTGCGCAGCAGGGCGGTAAGCTGTTCGCGTTCGTCCTTGTCCAGCCGCTGGGCCAGCCGGGCCTGGTACCGGGGCGCGACAGCGACCGAAGCCGCCATGACCTCGCGGCCGGTTTCCGTCAGGTCCAGGCAGAAGGTTCGCCGGTCGGTTTCCGAGCGGCGGCGGACCAGGTAGCCTTTGGCGGCGGTGCGCGCCACGAGATCGCTGCACGTGTTCAAGTCCAGCCCGATGGCCTGCGCGACCTGGCTTTGCGAGGCGCCGGGCATCTGGTGGACGGCCACCAGCAGCGCCATCTGGCGTGACGTCGCGCCCTCGTCGGACATGCTGGCGAACAGCGCCTCGGCCTCGAAATGGGCGCGGCGCAGCAGATGGGGGAGATGGCGGCGCAGGTCGAAATGCTTGGGGGATTTCAGGGCGGGCCTCCGGGTGGCAATGCGCAGGCATTGTAGAGGACGGGTCCGGGCGTTCGCGCCGTCATGCCGCGCGCCATGGCGGCCGGGGCCGGAAGGCCTTCTTCAGCATGTCGACGAACAAGCGGGCCCGTGCCGAGGCGATGCGCGACTGCGGCACCAGCGCCGTCACGTCGGCGTCGGGCAGCCGATGACGCGGCAGCAACGCCACCAGCGATCCGTCGGCCACCGCGGAGGCGACGTCCCATTCCGAGCGCACCATGATGCCCCGCCCGGCCAGGCACCACTGGCGGATGACTTCGCCGTCGTTGCTTTCCATGGCCGGATGCACGCGCACCGTGTGCAGGCGGGGTTCGCCCCTGCCTTCGCGCTGGGTGAAGCGCCACAACGTCACGTCCTCGTCGTTCTCGCGCAGCACCAGGCAGGCGTGGCGCGCCAGGTCGGCAGGACTGTCGATGGGGGGCGCGCCGCGCAGATAGGCCGGCGCGGCGCACAGGATGCGCCGGTTGGGCGCGAGGCGGTGCGCCACCCAGCGCGAATCGGGCATCTCGCCGATGCTGACCAGCACATCGAAGGCATCGCGTCCGTGCACGGGCTGGCTGGGCAGCATGAGGTTGTCGGACAGAAAGAGCTGGACCTCGACCTGCGGATGGCTGGCTCGAAACGCATCCAGCAGCGGCGCGAGATGCCGGCGGCCGAAACCGAACGGCCCATGCACCTTCAGCTTGCCCGCCACCACCTGGCTGCGCTGCTGCAAGGCTTCCTCGATGGCCTGCATGCGTTCGATGACTCCGGTGGCATGCTGGGCCAGCAGGTGTCCCTCGTGCGTCAGCTGCAGGCGGCGCGTGGTGCGCATTGCCAGCCGCACGCCCAGCCGCGCCTCGAGCTGGCCGAGGCGCTTGGTGACCGCGGGCGGAGTGACGTTCTCCTCGCGCGCCAGGGCGGCCAGGCTGCCTACCCGGTCCAGCGCCAGGACGAAGCGCAGGTCGTCGATGTCCAGCTTCATCATTAACCTTTTGGTGAATGAAGAAATTCTATTCCATTAACCACAGATGACCTTGGGGCTCCTACACTGGCCATCACTCACCGACCTTGCCCGACTGCCATGACCCGCCAATACGACTTCGTCCTGTTCGACCTGCTGACCGCGCTGCTGGACTCCTGGACGCTGTGGAACAGCGCCGCCGGCGGCGAGGAAGCGGGCCGCGCCTGGCGCGCCGCCTACCTGAAGCGAACCTATGCCTGCGGCGCCTACCGTCCCTACGAAACCCTGGTGCGGGAAGCCGCGGCCGAGACCGGCCTGCCGCTGGCCGTCGCCGACGCACTGGAGGAACGCTGGTCCGAACTCGCCCCCTGGGACGGCGTGGCGACGGTGCTGGAAAGCCTGCGCGGCACGCACCGCCTGGGCGTGGTGACCAATTGTTCGGAGAGGCTGGGCCACCTGGCCGCCGGCCTCCTGAACGTTCCCATGGACGTGGTCGTGACCTCGGAACGGGCCGGCTACTACAAGCCCGATCCCCGCCCCTACCGCATGGCGTTGCAGGAACTGGGCGCCCGGCCCGGCAACACGCTATTCGTGGCCGGGTCGGGCTACGACCTCTTCGGCACCTCGGCTGTCGGCATGGACACCTTCTGGCACAACCGCGTAGGCCTGGCGCTGCCCGACGGCGCGCCGGCCGCGCGCCAGGAAGCGCACGGCATCCTGCCGGTGCTGGAACTCGCCAACAGCCCCCGGCGCGGCTGACAACCCCAACGCCGCCGGACCTTTCCCCTTCCAGGAGTCCCCATGAGAATCGCCGCCATCGCCGCGGGGGCGCTGTTCGCGCTCGCCGCCACCTCTTCCGCCCGCGCCCAGGCCTGGCCCGAGAAGCCCATCACCCTGATCATGCCCTTCCCCGCGGGCGGTCCCAGCGACGCGCTGGGGCGGGCCGTGGCGGCCAGGCTGGGGCCTCGGCTGGGCGTCCCGGTCGTGGTCGAGAACGTCGGCGGCGCAGGCGGCTCGATCGGCATGCAGAAGCTGGCGCGCGCCGCCGCCGACGGCTATACCATAGGCTTCGGCACCATAGGCACGCATGCGGCCAACATGATCATGTATCGCAAGCCGCTGTACGACGCACGCAAGGATTTCGAACCCCTGGGCCAGGTCGGGTCGGCCCCGCTGTTGCTGCTGGTCAAGCAGAGCCTGCCGGTCAACGACTTCCCGCAGTTCGCCGACTACCTCCAGGCCCACAAGACCACGATGTCGTACGGCAGCGCGGGCGTAGGCTCGATCGCGCACCTGGCCTGCCTGCTGCTGCTGAGCGACATGAAGGCCGAAGTCATGCACGTGCCCTACAAGGGCGTGGCGCCCGCCATGACCGGACTGATGGGTGGCGAGACCGACTTCATGTGCGACCAGACCACCACCTCGCTGGCTCAAGCGGCCAGCGGACGCGTGCGCGCCGTGGCCGTGCTGACGCGCGAACCCTTCCCCGGCCTGCCCAAGGTCGCCACGGCGCAAAGCAGCGGCAGGACCACCATCGACTTCCGCTCGTGGAACGCGCTGTTCGCGCCCCGCGGCACGCCACCCGCCATCGTGGACAAGCTCAACGCCGCCATCAACGACGCCCTGGCCGACCCCGCGCTGGTCAGGCAGATGCGCGACGTGGGCGTGGAATTCCCCGCCCGCGCCGACAATACGCCCGGCCACCTCGCCCGGCTGGTGGACAGCGAGATCGCCCGCCTGCGCCCCATACTCGAGGCCAAGAACGTCTACATCGATTGAACCCAGGCACATCATGCAACTGAACGAACTCGAAACCCCGGTCCTGGTGCTGGACCGGAACAGGATGGACCGCAACATCGCGCGGCTGCGCGAGCGGCTGGCTCCCTTCGGCGTCGCGCTGCGGCCGCACGTCAAGACCAACAAGTCCGCCGACGTCGCTCGGCGCCTGGGTCCGCCCGGCACACCCATCACCGTCTCCACGCTGAAGGAAGCCGAATACTTCCTGGACCACGGCTGGACCGACATCCTCTATGCCGTCGGCATAGCCCCTTCCAAGCTGCCCCACGTGGAGCGCCTGGCGCGGCGGGGAGCCAGGCTGACGCTCATCCTGGACAACGCCGAGGCGGCGGTGGCCACCAGCGCCTACGCGCGCGACCACGGGCTGGAACTACCCGTGCTGGTCGAGATCGATACCGACGGACACCGGTCCGGCGTCAAACCCGAGGACCCGGCGCTGCTGGAGATCGCCGCCCGCCTGTCCGCGCGCGAAGGCGAGGGCGCCTGGGTCGCGGGCGTGCTGGCCCATGCCGGCGATTCCTACAACTGCCGCTCCACCGAGGCCATCGTCGCCATGGCCGAGCAGGAGCGCGCGGGGGCGGTCCGGGCCGCGCAGCGCCTGCGCGAGGCCGGCCACGCGGCGCCGGTGGTCAGCGTGGGCAGCACCCCCACCGCGCATTTCGCGCGCTCGCTGGACGGCATCACCGAAGTGCGGGCCGGCGTGTTCGTGTTCTTCGACCTGGTCATGAACGGCCTGGGCGTCTGCCGGACCGACGACATCGCCCTGTCCGTGCTGTGCACCGTGATCGGCCATCAAGAGGAAAAGGGCTGGCTGATCACCGACGCGGGCTGGATGGCCATGTCGCGCGACCGCGGCACGGCCCGGCAACCGGTGGACCAGGGCTATGGCCTGGTGTGCGACCTGGATGGCAAGCCGCTGCAGGACCTGATCATGATCGATGCGAACCAGGAACACGGCATCGTCCGCCACCGCGCCGACCCCGCCGCCACGCCCATGCTGCCGGTGGGCACCCTGCTGCGCATCCTGCCCAACCACGCCTGCGCCACCGCCGCCCAGCACGGCGCCTATGCCGTGGTGGCGGGAGACACCCGCGTCGAGGCCCGCTGGCCGCGCTTCGGAGGATGGTGATGGGCGAGGTCGCGTCACCGGCCGTGGCGGGTCTTGCCGCGCCGCGCGGCCATTACTCGCACGTGGCCACGGGCGGTGGCCTGGCCTTCGTATCGGGACAACTGCCGCTGGACGCCTCGGGCGAACCGCGCGCCGACCTGCCGCTGGACGAGCAGGCCGCCCTGGCCCTGTGCAACGTCGAAGCCGCGCTGGCCGCGGCGGGCTGCGGCTGGCGCGACGTGATGAAGGTCACCGTCTACCTGGCCGGGGTGGAACATTGGCCGGCCTTCGACCAGGCCTATCGCCGGATGCTGGGCGATGCGCGGCCGGCGCGGGCGGTCGTGCCCGTGCCGGCGCTGCACTATGGCGTGCTGGTGGAGGTCGAGGCCGTGGCGCTGCGGCCCGCGCCATAGCCGTCCTTCAATCCAGCACGATATTGGCCTCGGCCGCGATCCGGCGGAACTTCGCGATGTCCTGCACGACCTGCCTGGCCAGGACATCGGCCGGTTCGTACTGCACGTTCAGCCCGATGTCGTAGGCCTTGGCGCGGAAGGCCTCGTCCCTGGCCAGGGCCTGCGTGGCGCGCGCCAGCCGCTCCACCACGGCGGGCGGCGTGCCGGCCGGCGCCATCAAACCTTGCCACCAGGTCATGTCGTAACCCTTCAGGCCCGCCTCGTCCACCGTGGGGACGCCGGGCAGGCGCAGATCGCGCGCGATCCCGGTGGTGGCGATGGCCTTGACCTTGCCCGCATCGACGTAGGGCTTGGCCGCGCCGTCGTGGGTACAGCTGACCTGCCCGGCGATCACGTCCTGCAGCGCCGGGCCGCTGCCGCGATAGGGCACGTGCACGATCTTCACGCCGGCCATCACGTTGAACAGCTCGCTGGAGAAATGATTGCCCGTGCCCGGACCGGCGCTGGCATAGCTCAGCTTGCCCGGATGGCCCTTGGCGTAGGCCACGAGCTCGGCCACGGTATTGGCCGGCACCGAAGGGTGGCAGACGATGGTGCTGGCATACCAGAACAGCTTGGCGATGGGCGTGAAGTCCTTGACCGGATCGAACGGCAGCGAGACGGCCGTGGCCGGCAGGGTGCCATGCGTGATGGAATTGGCGTACAGCAGGGTATAGCCGTCGGGCGCGGCGCGCGCCGCTTCCGACGCCCCGATGCGCGTGCCGCCGCCGCCCTTGTTCTCCACGTACACCGTCTGGCCGAGCAGCTCGCCCAGCTTCTGCGCGACCAGCCGCGCGGAAACGTCGGTCACGCCGCCCGGTGCATAGGGCACGATCAGCTTGATGGGCTTGGCCGGATACGGCTGGGCATCCGCCCGCCCGGCGGCCAGCGCCAGGCCCGCCGCGAACAACGTGGCCAGGTGCCGCCTGCGTCCCGGCACGACAAGTCCTTGCTTCATCTCCACTCCTCCTTTGCCGCGCGGCCTCTCTGCGGAGGCTGGCGGATCATGGTTCAGGCGCGTTCGGCGTCGAACGTGATGTTGACCTTGCGGAAGGCCTCGACCACCTCGGGGCCGAAGCGCCGGCTCACCTCTTTCCCCACCTCGGGGGAATAGACGACGGTATCGCTCATCCGCTCCTGCCCCTGGATGATGACGAACAGCCGCGCGGTCTCCCTGCCCGTGTTGCGAAAGGACCGCATCGCGCCGGTGGGCACGCCGACCAGGTCGAAAGCGCGCACCGGCAGGCGATACTCGTCCTCGAAGCCCCAGGTGATGTCCCATTCGCCGTCCAGCACGAAGAACGATTCCTGCGTGTCGAAATGCGCGTGCGGCAGCGGGCCGTCGTCGGGCACGCATTCGGCGATCGCCACGTACAGGCCCGGGCCGCCCTTGAGCGGCGCATCCTGCGAGCGGCCGACGTGTCCCTCCGGCACCAGCAGCGGGAACACCGAACTGGCGGTCAGCCATTCGGTGGCCTCGGCCGGGATGGCGCTGCGCGCGTTCAGGGCGCGCTTGTACGGCACCAGCGTGGCGAAGCGCGTCACGCGCTGCGCCATCATGTCCGGATCGACCTCTCGTCCCCGCCCCGGCTCGACGCGCGCATTCAGCGCGGCCAGTTCCCGCGCATCGACCGCCGTGGGCAACGGCCCGGGGAATACCGCGGGATAGGCGCAATCGGGTTCGCCGTTGAGCAGCAGCAGCGCTTTGGCGCCGTCCGCGCCATGGCAGGAAACCTCGTGCAGCACGTCGGCGGGTATCGACAGCATGTCGAAGCGTCCCAGGCGGATCTCGTGCGTCAGGTCGGGTCCGAAGCGCACGCGCAGCGTGCCCGCCAGGCACAGGATGTTCTCCATGGCGTCGGGGTTGCGATAGGGCAGCGAGCCGCGGCCCGCCTCCCACGCCGCATAGCCTGTGCAGGCTCGGGCGGGGCTGGGCACGCGGGGCTCGGCGAAGCGGCCGTGCGTGTTGCGGGCCCCCATCAAGGCCACCAGTTGCCCGCCCCACAGCGCCCGCACGGCGTCGGCACGCGCGCCTTCGCGCTCCGCGCCGGCATAGTCGTCGAACCGCGCCGTGCGGGCGCCCATGGCTTCGTACGAGACATCCAGGGTTTTCATCCAGGCTCCATCGAAAGGGAATAGGGCCGGCCACGGCCGGCTAACAGGCGGCGCGCAGCCGCGAGACGAGAAAGGCGGCGGCATCGTCCAGCCTCTCTCCGGAAAGTTCCAGGTGGGGGCCCGGGTAGGCCACCAGCCGCTTGTCCTGGCTGCCCAGCGCGTCGAACAATTCGGCCACGCCCGCGCGGTCGAAGACCTCGTCGTCCCACTGCTGGGTGAACCAGACCGGGATGCGCAGTCGCCGCGCGGCGGGTGCCAGGTGCTCGCTGGCGGGATACGAAGCGCCCCACAACCCCAGCACGGCGGCGCGCACCCGTCCGTCCGCGGCCAGGTAGGGCAATCCGTAGGCCGTGCCCATGGAAACGCCGATGTAGCCCACAGGCCGGCCCGCCAGCGTCGGCCACGCCAGCAGGGCATCCAGGAAGGCGCGCCAGTCGGCCGTCATGCCGTCGCGCGCGAAACCCTCGCGCCACGCGGTGCGGAAATCGGCCTTCGCTTTGCCCGGATCGCGCGAGCCGTCGGCGCGGCGCTCGCCATGCGCCGGGCCGTCGATGGCGGCGACCGCATAGCCCTCGGGCAACAGGCGGTCGCGAATGGCGAGCACGGCCGCCGATTCCTTATGGCCACTGCCGCCATGACAGGCCAGGACCAGCCCGGCACAGGAGGTCTCGGGCAGCCAGGCGATGCCCGGCACGGCGCGGCCCTGGACGGCAAGCCGCAGCCGCTCTTCCCGCCACGGACGGTCCACAGGAGAAATCAGGTGATCTTGCATGCCGGCGATTACAGCAAGCCGGCCCCGCGCGGCACAATCGCGCGCCGCCGATACCGCTATTGAGGACCGTCGATCGCCGCGTCCTGCCGCAGCTGCGCGGCCACGTCGCGCATCACGCCTCGCAGCCAGATATGCGCGGGCTCGCGGTGCACGCGCTCGTGCCACAGCATGCTCAGGTCGGCGCGATCGGTGTCGAAGGGCAGGGGCAGTATCTGCAGCGGCAGGGTGCGCGCCGCGTCGCAGGCGATGCGCTGGGGCACGATGGCCAGCATGTCGGTCACCGCCACGACATCGGCCGACAGCAGCACGTTGGGCACCCGCAGTCCCACGTCGCGGGCCAGGCCGCGCCGCTCCAGGATGTCGTCCACCATGACCTCGATGGTCGGATAGGGCACCGGCCCCGTCCCCCACACCACGTGCGGATAGGCCAGGAACTGCTCGAGCGTGAGCGAGCCCCGGATGCCGGCGTGGCCGGCCGCGGCGATGCAGACGATGCTCTGCGGATACAGTACGGTCTGGTGCAGGTCCTGCGGCACCTGGCGGACATAGCCGATGACGAGATCGCCTTCGGCGTCGCGCAGGTACTCGTGGGTACGGCGGATGTCCACCGGCCGCGAGGTGAAGCGCAGCCGCGGCGCCTCGCGCCGGGCGCGGGTCATCAGGCCCGGCAGGAACTGGCGCGCCACGCCCTCGGACGCCAGGATGCGGAAATGCCCCTCGGCCACCGCGGGCACGAACTCGTCGGTGCCGCGCGTGGCCGCATCGATCAGCTCCAGCGCCTCGTGCACCTTGCGCGCGAGCTCCATGCCTCGCGCGGTGGGCTCCATGCCCGACGAGGTCTTGACCAGCAGCGGGTCGTGGAAGATCTCGCGCAGCCGGGCCAGCGCGCTCGACATGGCCGACTGGCCGATGCCCACCCGCTCGGCCGCGCGCGTCACGTGCCGCTCGCGCATCAGGGCGTCGAGATAGGTCAGCAGCTGGAGGTTGATTCGCTTGTGGTCGGACATGCGGCTGGGGTGTTCCGGATCCGGGAACCGGCGATGCCTGTCATTGTAGCCATCGGGCCTCCTTGCGGCCGCGCAATCCCAGGACCGCTTCGCTGACCAAGCCCAGGGCGCGGTTGAGCGGCTTGTCGCGCCGCATCACCCAGGCCAGCGTGCGTTCCAGGCCGGGCGCGAGGCGGATCACGTCCAGTCCGCCGCGTCGGCCGGGCGGCGCCACCGCAAGCCCGGGCAGGATGGACCATCCCAGGCCGGCGGCGACCATTTCCTTGATCGCCTCGACGCTGCCCAGTTCCATGACCGGCTTCACGCGGCAGCCCGCGCGCGCGAACCACTCATCGATCAGCCGCCGGGTGTTGGCGCCCGTCTCGAACAGCACCAGCGGCCGACGCGCCAGCGCCTGGGGCGAGATTCGCCGTACCGGCGCCTCGCCCTTCGGGGCGATGGCAACGAAGGCGTCCTGGACGACGGGCGTGATGTCCAGGCTGCGTCCGGTGGCGGGCAAGGTCACCAGCGCGGCATCCAACGCATTGTCCTCCACCCGCCTCAGGATCTCGGGCGTGTTCCCGGTACTGACCACGATATCGATGGCCGGCATCCTGCGCTTGAGCTGGCGCAGCACTGGCGGAAGCAGATGGATGCACGCCGTGGCGCCGGTACCCACGCGCACCAGCCCGCCCGGCGTGCTGGCATGGCGCTGCATGGCCGCCTCGGCATCGTCCAGCGCCAGCTTGATGCGCGCCGCATGCTCCAGCAGCAGTGCGCCGGCCTGCGTCGGCGCCACCCGGCGTCCCACCCGCTCGACCAGTCGCAATTGCAGGCGTCGTTCCAGTTCGCGGATCTGGTGGCTGACGGCGGGTTGGGTCATGCCCGCCCGTTCGGCGGCGGCGGTGAAGCTGCCCAGTTCCATCGCGCTGCTGAAAGTCAGCAGATAGGCGGGATTCAGCGATTTCATAGAAGTCGTTTATGCATTGCATAAAGGGATGTCGATTCATTTATGTAACGCCTGACGCTAGAGTTCGGCAACGACCTGCCTCATTTCCTCCGCCACGATGTCCGATCCCGCCGCCAGGCCCCTTCGCCCGTCCGCCACCGGCGGCATCACGGCCACCCTGGTCGTGTGCCTGGGATGCGCACAGATCGTTTCCTGGGGAACCATGCATTACCTGGTGTCCGTGTTCGGGCCGGCGATACAGGCGGAACTGGGCTGGAGCGCCGGTTTCGTCCACGGCGGCTTCTCGTGCGCGCTGGCCGTCATGGGCCTGTCCTCGGTCTGGGTAGGCCGCAGGATCGACAGACATGGCGGCCGCGCCCCGATGATGGCCGGCTGCGCGCTGGGCGCCGCCGGCTGCGTCACGCTGGCCGCCGCCCACCATGGCGCCGTCTACTACATGGGCTGGGTGCTGCTGGGGCTCGGCATGCGGCTCGCCCTGTACGACGCGGCCTTTGCCGCGCTCGCCCACCTGGGCGGCCCGGCGTCGCGCCAGACCATGTCCCAGGTCACGCTGTTCGGCGGACTGTCTTCCACCATCTTCTGGCCATTGGGCCAGTGGCTGGGACAGGAATGGGGCTGGCGCAGCGCGCTGGCCGTCTACGCCTTGCTGCTGCTGGCCTCGTCGCTGTTGTACCTGGCCCTGCCGCGCGGCCACGGGCCGGATACCGCCGGCACCGCACCGGGCCGGGACGCACCGGATCGGCCGGCGGTCCGCGCGGACGTGCTGTTGTACGGCTGCATCGCCACCCTGGCCCTGTTCATCCAGACCGGCATGTCGGCGCACCTGCCCGGCATCCTGCGCGGGCTGGGCTGGACGCCCGGCATGGCGGTCTCGCTGTCCGCGCTGTTCGGCATCGGCCAGGTCGCGGGCCGGGTGGGCATCGCCGCGATGGGACGCCGCGCCCGGACGCTGACGGTCAACCTGCTGCCATGCCTGTTGTTGTGCCTGTGCTTCGCCGCCGCCCTGGCGGCGGGCGCGACGCTGCCGGGCGCACTGGCCTTCACGCTGCTGTATGGCGCCGGCAACGGCATGGCCACCATCATGCGCGGCGCCATTCCGCTCGCCCTGTTCGACGCGCGCAATTATGGACGTATCGTGGGGGGCGTGCTGCGCCCCGCGTTCATGCTGAGCGCCGCCGCGCCGGTATGCTTCGCCCTCGTCATCGGGCATGTCGGCCACGCCGGGCTGCTGGCCGCGGCGCTGGCCATGGCCACGGCGCAGCTCGCGGCAGCCCTCTTCCTTCGTCACCGCCACCAGGATTCCCCATCATGACTCATCCCGGCACCCTCATCATCACCGGCGGCAGCCGAGGCATCGGCGCGGCCGTCGTGCGGCTCGCCGCGGCCTCGGGCTACGACGTCTGCTTGACCTACCGCGAACAGGCCGACGCGGCCCGCGCTCTGGTCCAGGACATCCGGGCCATGGGGCGGCAGGCGTGCTGCGTCCAGGCCGATGTCGCGGACGAGGCGGCGCCCGGACTGGCCTTCGACGCGGCGGCCGCGCTGCCCCATCCGGTGACCGCTCTCGTGAACAACGCCGGCACGACCGGCCCCATCGGAGCGTTTTCCGCCGTCGAGACGTCGGTGTTGCGGCGCGTACTCGACGTCAACGTCCTTGGCACCATGCTGTTCAGCCGACAGGCCGTGCGGTACTGGGCGGGCAGGAGCATGGGCGGAAGCATCGTCAACATTTCCTCCGTCGCGGCCACGCTGGGCGCGCCTCACGAATACGTGCACTATGCCGCGTCGAAGGCGGCGGTGGAGGGCTTCACGGCCGGGCTCGCGCGCGAGACGGCAGGCCTGGGCATACGGGTCAACGCCGTGTCCCCGGGTACCACGCTGACGGACATCCATGCGGCCGCGGGCGAACCGGACCGGCCTTCGCGCATCGCCGCCCGGGTGCCCATGGGAAGGGTGGCGCGGCCGGAGGAAATCGCCGAGGCGGTCGTCTGGCTGCTGTCTGAAAAGGCCGGCTACGTCTCCGGCGAGATCCTCAAGGTGGCCGGCGGCCTGTAGACACCGACGGGCACAGGCCGTGCTGCGTGATCGCCGCCGGCGCGCAGCCACTCCAGGGCCAGCGGCCACAACAGGTCCTGGTAGTCGCTGTGGAAGAACGCGAAATGCCCGATCGCCTTGCTGCCCACGTCCTCGGGCGCGATGCGCAGGTGCGTGCGTTCGCTGCGCGTGAAGTAATCCAGGGTGCGCTCGATGGCCGCCACCGTGCCGAAGGGATCGTCGGTCAGGCTGATCGCCAGGATGCCGGCCCGCGCGGAGGCGGCAGGCAGCGCGGCGCCGCCGAAGGCCCGGCGGGCGCTGGGCCGGTCTTCGTAGCGTGGCGTAGGCGTGCTCCAGTCCAGCGCGACACCTGTGGGCGTATCTTCCAGCCAGCCCAGCCTGCGGCCGGGGAAATAGCCACATGCCCGGGCCAGCAGCGGCATGGCCAGATGCCACTTGGCCACCATGCGCCAGCGTACCGAGGCATCATAGTCCCGCCAGTACGCGAACTGGGCGCCCACGGTAACCATCCTGCCGATCCGCGAACAGGACGCGGCCAGCGCGGGGGCCCAGCCGCCGAAGCTGTGCCCCACGAGATGGATATCGCGGCCCGGCCACATGGCCGCGGCATAGCCCAGCACGGCCTCGCAGTCCTTCGCGCCCCAGTCGGTCCAGCTTGCCTGGAAACCGCGCAGGCGGTCCGGACGCGACTCGCCTATGCCGCGGTAGTCGTAGGCGACGACGTCCATGCCGTTGTCATGCAGGTACTGGGCGAAGCGGAAGTAATAGCGGCACTTGACCGAGGTGGCCGCGTTGATGATCACCACCGGCCTCGTCACCGCGCCCACGTCGACCCCGCGCCAGACAAAGCCGCCCAACGGATAGCCGTCGGCGGCATGAATGACGACGGGCAGCGCGGCGGCGGGCCGGTCGAAGCCGGCGGGCGGGGGCTTGGGCAGGGCGCTCATGGTGGCTTTGGATCGAACAACGCCCTACGATACCCCGCTCGCCCGGACCGCACCAGCCCGCAAGGCGTGCGGTCCGCTCACGCCGACCGGCTTCAGGTCGCGCTGGACGTCGACGCGCATCGAATACAGGTACGGATTGACCGCCAGGTTGCCCATCGTCGCCATCAGGGTGGTGTAGCCATCGGGCGCGGCCTTCGCCACGTTCTCGGTGCCGATCACGCCGCCTGCGCCGGCCCGGTTCTCGACCACGACCGATTGGCCCAGCAATTCGGCCATGCGGGGAGCCACCAGCCGGGCGACGATGTCCGTCCCGCCCGCCGGGGCGAATGCGACGACCATGCGGACCGGCTTGTCGGGATAGGTCTGCGCGCTGGCCGGACCGGCCGCGGCGGCCGCGGCCATGGCCCACGCGGCGTGGCGGAAGGGGGAAGAAGAAAGGATCTTGCGCATGGCGTGCTGTCCTGGACGGAATGATGAGACCGGGAAACAGCCGTTCCCGGAGCGACGCCGCACTCTAGCCCTGGCCGGCGGCACCGTCCAATTCGAAAACACGCATCGATTGAGTCGCCCCGGCACTCAATCGGCGCGGCGCGCCACGGTCAGCCCGGAGGTCTTGTCGTAGACGATCTGCCGCAGCCAGCGGTACGCCGGTTCGGCATGCAGGCGCTCGTGCCAGTACTGGTGTATCTGGAAATTGGCCAGTTCCAGCGGCGGCGTGAAGATCCTCACGTCCAGCAGCCGCGAGAACAGCGTGCCCAGGTCCTCGGGCACGGTCGCGATCAGGTCGGCCTGCGCCACCAGGAAGGGCAGGGCCGAGAAGCGCGGCACGTGCAGGATGACGTCGCGCGTCAGGCCCCGCTCGGCCAGGGCCTGTTCCATGGCGTAGTACTGCGAGCCGCTGTTCACGTACATGGCATGGCGGCAACGCAGGAATTGCTCCAGCGACAGCGAGTCCCGGATCTCGGGATGATGGCCGGCGACCATGCAGACGTAGCGCGTGGTGCGCAGGTTCTGCTGGCGCGCCCAGTTGGGCATGCCCAGGAAGTAGCCGATGGCCAGGTCGATGTTGCCGCTGTCCAGGGCGTCGACCACCTCGTCAGGACGCAGGTCCACGATGGTCAGGCGCGCGTGGGGCGCGTGCTTGCGCAGATGCGCGAGCACCTGGGGCATCGCGACGATCATGCCGACGTCGTTGATGTAGACGCGGAAATTGATGGTGGTGCTGGCGGGCGTGAATTCCGACGAAAGGTCCACCCCCTTGAGCACTTCCAGCACCTGCGCGATCTTGGGCGCGATGCCGTCCGAGAACGGTGTGGGCCGCATGCCGCGCGAGGTGCGCACGAACAGCGGATTGTCGAAATGGGCGCGCAGGCGCTTGAGCGCGGCGCTGACCGCCGGCTGGGTGAGATTGAGTTCGTCGGCCGCGGCCGACAGGCGCTGGTGCCGGTAGATGGCGTCGAAGCACAGCAGCAGATTCAGGTCGAAGCGCAGCAGGTCCATGCCGGAGTGATATCAACGCCGTTGATATTGAAGATAAACCATTTTGCTAGGAATTGATATCGCTCGGTCATAGACTGGCTTCGCCATCACGAAAAACAGGCGCCCACGAAGGCGCCACGGGAGACAGACGCTTGGACGCTCATACGACGCCTGGCGCGCATCAGGCCGGCCGCCTCCAGATCCTGGGGATATGCGGCAGCCTGCGGCGCCGTTCCTACAACCGCATGGCGCTGCTCGCCGCGCACGACCTGATGCCGGTCGAGTTGTCGCTGGAACTGGCCGAACTCGACGGCATTCCCATCTACAACGGCGACATGGAGGCCGAAGGCATTCCCGGGCCGGTGCGGCAGCTGGCCGATCGCCTGCGCGCCGCGGACGGACTGCTCATCGCCAGTCCCGAATACAACTTCTCGGTCAGCGGCGCGCTCAAGAACGCCATCGACTGGCTCTCGCGGCTGGATCCCCAGCCCTTCCGCCACAAGCCGGTGGCCCTGCTGTCCGCCACCCAGGGGCCGGTGGGAGGGGCGCGCAACCAGTACGACCTGCGCAAGATCCTCGGCTGCCTGGAGGCGCAGGTGCTGCTGCGGCCCGAGGTATTCATCGGTTCCTGCCACACCAAGTTCGACGCCAAGGGCCGGCTGGCCGACGAAGCCACGCGCAAGGTGCTGGGCGACCAGATGACGGCCTTCGCCCATTGGGTCCGGCGCCTGCGCGCGCTGGACCAGGCGCGCGCCTAGAACAACAGGAGGAGACACCATGAAAATCGCATCCCCCCGGTCCGGCCGCATGGCCGGATTCGCCCTGCGCGCGGCCCTGGCCGCCGCCGCCCTGGCCATGGCCCCCGCCATGGCCCAGCCCATCAAGATAGGCATCATCACCGACAAGGTCGGTCCCGCCAAGCCCTATGCCGAACCGGTAACGGCCGGCGCCGTCTTCGCCGCCAAGGAGCTCAACGCCAAGGGCGGCATACTGGGCCGCCAGGTCGAGCTGCTGATCGAGGACGACCAGGCCCGACCCGACATCTCGGCCACGGCCGCGCGCAAGCTGGTGGAGGCCGGCGCCACCTTCATCCTGTCGCTGTCGCTGACACCGTCGACCCAGCAGGTGCAGACCGTCACGCTGGAAACCAAGACGCCGCAGCTCACGCCGTCCAACAGCGGCGACACCCTGACCACGCAGATCGACAATCCCTATTTCTGGCAGACCGGCCCCCTGGGCTCGACCCAGATCGCCACCCTGCTGGCCTACGCCGCCAACCGCAACTTCAAGCGCGTGGCGCTGGTGGGGGAAAACTCCGACCTGGGCCAGCTGACCAACCGCTCGTTCAAGGCCGGACTGGAGAAATCCGGCGCGCAGATCGTGGCCGAGGAAGTGGTCCCGCGCGGCTCGACCACCGCCGACCCGCAGATGCAGAAGGTGCGCGCGGCCAAGCCGGACGCCATCTTCCTGACCGGCGTCACTACGCCCGAGAACGTGCTCATCCTGCGTTCATACCGTCAGCTCGGCCTGAAGATGCCGGTGCTGGGCAATTTCAACCTGTCGGTACCGCAGACCGCGGTGGTGGCCAAGGGACTGCTGGACGGCGTGGTGTTCGTCGACGCCTTCGACCCGGCCAAGCCGGAAGCGCGCCGCTTCATCGAGGCCTACAAGAAAGAGAACGGCGTCGAACCCTACAACCTGAATGGCTACGGCTACGACGGGCTGATGCTGGTGGCCGACGCCATCAAGCGCGCCGGCGGCACCGACAAGGAAAAGGTGCGCGCGGCCATGCAGGCCACGCAGGGCTACGTGGGCGTGCTGGGCGCGGTGGGGTCTTCCTATGGGTTCTCCGGGGGCAAGCGCACGGGCTTCGACCGCAACGGCATGGTGGTGCGGGTGTACGAGGGCGACAAGCAGGGCAAGGTCGTCTTCTCGGGCGCGCAGTGACGCGGGTGCAGGGGCCTCATGACCGATCTACTCGAACTTCTCGTCAGCGCCACCGCCAGCGGCTGTATCTACGGACTGGTGGCGCTGGCCTACCTGCTGATCACGCGCCCGACCGGCATCATCAACTTCGGCGTGGGTGAATGGGCCATGGTGGCGGCCTTCGGCGCCTATGTGGCGCTGTCCCGCGTGGAGCTGCCCTATGCCGTGTCGATTGCGCTGGTGGCCGCGCTGATGGTGGCCGTGGGCTGGCTGACCGAACGGCTGGCCGTGCGGCCGCTGGTGGTCAGGGGCGCGCCGCCGCTGGCGCCCGTGCTCGCGCTGCTGGGCATGCTGGTGGTGTTCCGCGAACTGGTATCGCTGGGCTTCGGCCCCGATCCGCAACCCGTGCCGCCGGCCTTCGGCTTCGGCCGGCTGGAACTCGGGTTGCTTGCCGGCTCGTACCAGAGCTTCTTCATCATCGCGGTGGCCCTGGCGGTGTTCGCGGGCGCCTGGTACTTCTTCGAACGCACCCTGACCGGCCGGTCGTTCGAGGCGGTCGCGCTGGACCGCCGCGCCGCCGCGCTGATGGGCATCAACCTGTCTCGCGTGACGGCCCTGTCCTTCTCGGCCGGGGCGGTGGTGGCCGGACTGGCCGGCGTGCTGGTGGCGCCCAACGTCTCGGCCCACTACCTGATGGGCATGCCGCTGGCCATACAGGGCTTCACCGCGCTGGTCATAGGCGGGGCGACACGGGTCGAGGGCGCCCTGCTGGGCGGCCTGATCCTGGCCTTCGCCGAGCAGTTCACGGTGCGCTACGCGCCGGTGCCGCCGGGCCTTGCCATGGGCGTGCCGCTGGTGCTGCTGATCGCCTTCCTGCTGGTGCGCCCGGCGGGCCTGCTGCGTCCCCGGGAGGCCCGCGCATGAAGTCCTTTCTTTCCTACGCCGTGGCGGCCGTGGTGCTGTCGGCCATCGCCTTCGCGCTGGGGGCCTACCAGACCGACATCTACCGCAAGATGCTGCTGTGGATCGCGCTGGCCATCAGCTACAACTTCCTGTTCGGCATCTCGGGCCAGATCGCCTTCTCCCACTTCAGCTTCTATGGCATCGGCGCCTACACCATCGTCATCCTCGTCACGCAGGCGGGCCTGCCCCTGCCGCTGGCGGTGCTGGCCACGGTGGCGGTCTGCGTGGCGCTGGCGCTGGTGGTGGCCATACCCGCCACCCGCCTCGAAGGCTTCTACCTGGCCCTGGCCACGCTGGCCTTCGCCCAGCTCTTCATCGTCGTGCTGAACGAGGGCGGCGCGATCACCGGCGGCACCGGCGGGCTCGCCAGCTACCGGCTGCCGGACATCTTCGGCGTGCATGTCACGGGCCCCTGGTACACGGTGGTGATCGTGGTGCTGATGCTGGCGACCATGGCCATCATCGGCCGGCTGGACCGTTCATGGTTCGGCCGCGCCTGCCGCGCGGTGCGCGACAACCCCGAAGCCGCCGCGGCCATGGGCGTGGACGTGCGGCGCACCAAGGTCATCGCCTATGCCGTCACCAGCGCGCTGGCGGGCGTGGCCGGCATGGTCTACGCCTTCGTCGACAACACCGTGAACCCGCACATCTTCGGTCTGGAGAACGCCTTCCTGCTGCTGTTCATGGTGATCGTCGGCGGCAGCGGCCGCATGGCGGGCGCCATCCTGGGCGCGGTGCTGCTCTACCTGATGCCGCTGGTGCTCTCGCCCATCATCGGGCACCACCATGCCCTGGTGTTCGGCGTGTTCATGGTACTGGCGGTGCTGTTCCAGCCGCGTGGCCTGATCGGGCTGTGGGACCGGCTGCAAGCCCGTCGCCACCCGTCTCCCTCGGCCCTGCCTCGCGTGCCGGCGGTCGAGCCCACGGCGGTGAAACGGGAGGGCCTGGCATGAATTCCCCCCTGTTGCAGGCACGCGGCCTGTGCAAGCGTTTCGGCGGCCTGCACGCCGTTTCGGACCTGGACCTGGACGTGCGCGCGGGTGAAGTGGTGGGCGTGATCGGCCCCAACGGCGCCGGCAAGACCACCACCTTCAACATGATCGCCGGCGCTTTCGCGCCCACCAGCGGGACGCTGGCCTTCGACGGCCGGTCCCTGGCGGGCGTGCCCACGCACGGCTTCGCGCCACGCGGCATCGTGCGCACCTTCCAGCACAACAAGTCCTTCGACAGCCTGTCGGTGCGCGAGAACGTCATGGTCGGCATGCACACGCGCATGCCGGCGTCGCTGTGGCGCGTGCTGGCCGGAACCCCCGACTCCTATCGTGCCGAGCGCGAGGCACGGCGGCGGGCGGACGAACTGGTGGACTTCGTCGGCCTGGGCGAGTTCGCGCAGGCCGAGGTCTCCACGCTGTCGTTCGGCCAGGGGCGCCTGCTGGAAATCGCCCGCGGACTGGCGGCCGGCCCGCGCCTGATGCTGTTCGACGAACCGGCCGCCGGATTGGCACCGGGTGAATGCGCGCGACTGGAGGAGATCATCCTGGGCATCGCCCGCCAGGGCATCGCGGTCCTGCTGATCGAGCACGACATGCGCTTCCTGATGGCCCTGGCCGACCGGGTGGCGGTCCTGAACTTCGGCCGCAAGATCGCCGACGGCACGCCCGACGCGGTGCGCGCCGACCCGGCGGTGATCGAGGCCTACCTCGGCAACGTGGAGAACCTGGCCCATGCTTGAACTACGCAATGTCAGCGGCGGCTATGGCCACGCACCCGTGGTGCGCAATGTCGACCTGCGGGTCGAACGAGGCGAGACCGTCGCGCTGCTGGGGCCCAACGGCGCGGGCAAGACCACGCTCCTGGCGGCGCTGTCGGGCATCCTCGTGCAGCGCTCGGGCACGGTGAAGCTGGCCGGCGCCGACATAGGCGGACTGCCCAGCCACCGCATCGTCGAATGCGGGCTGGTCCAGGTTCCCGAGGGCCGGCATGTGTTCGCGCCGCTGTCGGTGGAAGACAACCTGCGCCTGGGCTCGGTCACGCTGGTCCGGCGCGACCGTTCGCGTGCCGAGGAACGCTTCGATTTCGTCTACCGGCTGTTTCCCCGGCTGGCCGAGCGGCGCCGGCAGCTTGCCGGCACCCTGTCGGGCGGCGAGCAGCAGATGGTGGCGATCGGCCGGGCGCTGATGTCCGCGCCGCGCGTGCTGCTGCTGGACGAACCCTTCCTGGGCCTGGCGCCGCGCGTGGTGGACGAGATCCTGGCGGTGCTGGACCGGCTGCGGGCCGATGGCCTGACCATGCTGCTGGTCGAGCAGAAGCTGGACATCGCGCTGCCCTTCACGCGCCGCGCCTATGTCCTGATGAAGGGCGGCATCGCGCTCGCCGCCGACAGCGCCGAGCTGGCCCGCCGCGACGACCTCGCCCAACTCTATTTCGATCTGGCGCGGCAGGCGGCATGAGCCCGACGCGACCCCACGTTTCATCCGGAGCAACACCATGACATCTTTCGTACCCATCCGCGGCCTGCACCACTTCGCCTACCGATGCCGCGACGCCGAGGAAACCCGCCGTTTCTACGAGGACATCCTGGGCCTGCCGCTGACGCACCTGGTCCGAGCCGAGACCATCCCCAGCACCGGCGAACACTGCCCCTACGTCCATCTGTTCTTCGAGATGACCGACGGCAGCAACGTCGCCTTCTTCGACCTGGGTGACAACCAGGCGGCCGACCCCTCGCCCAATACGCCGCGCTGGGCCAACCACCTGGCGCTGCGCGTGGACTCGGTACAGGCGGTGGAAGAAGCGCGTGCCCGCCTGCTGGCCGCCGGCGTGGAAGTCCTGGGTCCCGTCGATCACGAGGGCTTCGTGCAATCCATCTACTTCTTCGATCCCAACGGCGTGCGGCTGGAGCTGACCACCACCGTGGCCAGCGACGAGGAAATGGCCGGCTACCGGGCCACGGCGCGCGCCCAGTGCGATGCCTGGACCCGCGAGAAGGCCGCTCGCCTGGCCGCCGCGGGCTGACCACAGGGAGATCTCGCACAGCATGAGCAAGGACAGCCCCCTCCACGACACCCAGGCCGAATGGGTGCACGTCGAATTCCCCGAACAGGCCGCCTTCAAGTCGGTATACGGTTTCGCAGGCTCGCTCGGCACCATCCACCTCGAAGGCGTCCGCTACGTCCCCAAGGGCGTGAAATCGCGGACCCTGCTGGTCTTCATGCATCCGGCCACCACGCTGCAGCTGCTGCCCATGCCGCGCGCCCTGGCCGCCCGCGGCCTGCACGTGCTGTGCGCCGGCAGCCGGTATGCGCGCAACGACAGCGCCCTCATCATGGAGAACGTGGCGGTGGACCTGGGCGCCTACATCCGCCATGCCCGCGAAACATGGGGCTACGAGAAGATCGTGCTGATGGGCTGGTCGGGCGGCGGCTCGCTTTCGCTGTTCTACCAGTCGCAGGCCGAACGGCCCACCATCACCCACACGCCGGCGGGCGATCCCTGCGCCATCACCACCGCCGGATTGATACCGGCCGACGCGATGATCTTCCAGGCGGCGCACGTCTCGCGCGCCGTCACCTTCGCCGACTGGATCGACCCCAGCGTCGTCGACGAGAACGATCCCGATCGCCGGGACCCGGAGCTCGACCTCTACCACCCCGATCGCAAGCCGCCCTATTCGGCCGAATTCCTCGCGCGCTTCCGCGCCGCGCAGCTGGCCCGCATCCGCCGCCGCACGGCATGGGTGAAGGAAACGCTGGAGACCTTGAAGAAGCGCGGCGGCAAGGAAATGGAGCGCGGTTTCGTCACCCACAGGACGATGGCCGAACCCCGATTCCTGGATGGCGCCATCGACCCCAACGACCGCCCCATCGGCACCTGCTTCATGGGCGTGCCCGAGACCGCCAACAACGGCCCCATCGGGCTGGCGCGATTTTCCACGCTGCGCTCGTGGCTGTCGCAATGGTCGCCGGACGACACCAACGCGCACGGCGAGAAATGCGCCGCCGGCATCCACGTGCCGCTGCTGGCGATCGAGCATTCGGCCGACGACGCCGTGCCGCAGCCTCACACCCGCCGCATCTTCGACGCGGCGGCAAGCGCCGACAAGAGCATGGCCGTGATCCGGGGTGCCAACCACTATTTCGTCGGCCAACCCGAACATCTGCAACAGGCGGGGGACCTATGCATGGACTGGCTTAGGCAGCGCGGACTGCTTGACTGACCGGCGCGCCCTCCGCCGGTCGCAGGCCCGGGGCACGGGCCTGTCCTGACCGTCCGGCGCGCCACCACACCTGACGACGGGTTTCGCATCCGGACGCCCCCGCGCGCCTGGAGGACCCTGCTTTGCCCATCGCCAGGCCATCACCAACAAGAGGGGAGACACCATGAAGACACGCATCGCGGCCTCCGCCGCGGCAGGCTGCGGACTGCTGGCAGCGGCCCTGGCCGGCACCGCCCAGGCCCAGACCAGCGTCACGCTGTACGGCATCATTTCCGAGGGCCTGTCCTACACCAATAACATCGGCGGCAAGAGCCTGACCGAGCTCAAGGCCAACGTCATGCAGGTCTCGCGCTGGGGGCTGCGCGGCACCGAGGACCTGGGCGGCGGCACGCGCGCGCTGTTCAACCTGGAAAGCGGATTCTCGCCCGACACCGGCACCTGGACCCAGGGCCGCCTGTTCGGCCGCACCGCCATCGTCGGCCTGGCCAACGACCGCTGGGGCCAGGTCACCATCGGCCGGCAGATGGACGCCATGTCGCAGACCCTGGTGGGCTACGAATCGGCCATCCAGTTCGCGTCGATCGGCACCCACATCGGCGACAACGACAACCTGTTCCCGGTGGCCCGCATCAGCAACTCGGTGCAGTACATGAACAAGTTTGGAGGATTCCAGTTCATCGGCGTCTACGGCGCCGCCGAGAAACCCGGTGACTCCACCGACAACCGCAGCATCAGCGCCGGCCTGGGCTATATCCAGGGGCCCTGGTCGGTGGGCGTGGCCTACCACGACATGCGCCGGCCCAACAGCGCCACCAACCCCAACGGCGCGATTTACGGCGACTGGGGCATCACCTCGCCCTTCGTCACCAGCCCTGGCGGCGCGGGCGTGAACCGCCAGTCCATGTACGGCGCGGGCGGATCCTACTCCATCACTCCCGCGCTGAAGGTCTCGGCCCTGTACACCCACAGCAAGTTCGACTACTTCGACAACAGCGACCTGAAGCTGTCGAACTACGAGGGCACGATCACCTACTTCATCAATCCCAGCACCCTGGTGGGCGCCGGCTATATCTTCACCGACGGCAAGTACAGCAGCAACGGCAACAAGCCCAAGTGGCACCAGCTGAATCTGGGCGTGGACTACTTCCTGTCCAAGCGCACCGACGTCTTCCTGGTGGGCATCTACCAGAAGGCCGCCGGCGACGCCCGCTACGCGCAGATCTTCAGCAACCTGCCGTCGGACTCGAAGACGCAGATGTCCGTCATCGCCGGCATACGGCACAAGTTCTGACGCGGCTTCCGCGCCGGCGCGGGTCCCGTCTCAGTTGGGCGGGATGTTGGCCATGCGCACCCAGTCGCGCCAGCGCACGATGTCCGCCGCGATGAAGGCGCCCATGTCGCGGGCGGGCAGGAAGCCCGCCTGCATGCCCTTGGCCTCCAGCGACTGCTTGACCTCGGGGTCCGCCATGGCCTTGCCCATCAGCGCGCTCACGGTTTCCACGATGGCGGGCGGCGTCCCGGCCGGGGCGGTCAGCCCCAGCCAGCCCTGCATTTCGTAGCCGGGAATGGCCTCGGCAATGGCGGGCACGTCGGGCAGTTGCGGCAGCCGGCGCGGGGTCGTGACCCCTATCGGCTTGAGCCGGTCGTTCTGCAGGGCGGAGGCGGCCGATAGCGCATCCAGGAACGCGAAATCGAACTGCTTGCCGATCAGGTCGGTGACGATCTGCGTCACGTTCTTGTAGGCGGCGCCTTCATAGACCACGCCCGCGGCGGCCTTCAGCATTTCCGCCGGCACCTGCGATGACGAGCTGTAATAGCCGAAGCTCATGCGTCCAGGGTGCGACTTCGCATGAGCAATGAGATCCTGCACCGTCCGGAACGGGCTTTCCTTGGGCACCATCAGCACCGAGCCGTAGGTGCCGAACCGGCCCACCGGTACGAAATCCTTGACCGGGTCGTAGCGCAGGTCCTTGTACAGGCTCAGGTTGGCGGCGTGGGTCGAATTGGTGGACAACAGGAAGGTGTAGCCGTCGGGCTTGGCCTCCTTGGCAGCCATGGTGCCGATCACGCCACCGGCGCCCGGGCGGTCGTCGACCACGACGGTGGCCTTGGGATAGACCTTGGCGATATAGCCCGCGAACACGCGCGCGGAAAAATCGGCCGCGCCGCCCGCCGCCGACGGCACGATGATGGTGACCGGCCGGCTCGGCCAGTCGGATGCCTGGGCATGCACGATGCCGGTCCAGGCTACCGCGCACGCCAGCAGACCCGCCGGCGCCAGGCGCCGGATGCTTCCGAAGTTCATGTTTGTCTCCTCGTTCTTTGTTGTTTCCCGTCAGGGTTGGGTTGCGCGAAGGTGCCGCGCCAGAAACGTGTCCAGCGCCTCGTTGTAGGCGCCGGCGCAGTCCACCATGGGGGTATGGCCGCCCGGCAGCAGGACCAGTTCGGCGCCCGGAATCAGCGCTGCCAGCCGCTGCGCATCGGCCACGCGGCGACGCCGGTCCAGTTCCCCGTGCGCGATCAGCACCGGGCAGCGGAGCTCGCCCAGACCATGGCTCAGGTCTATCCGGCGCAGCCCCTCGACGGCTTCGAGCAGCGCTTCGGCCGGCAGCTCGCCCAGGTAGCGTTCGAGCTCCCGCATCAGGGCGGGCGGCGGCTCGTGCGCGAAGCAAGCTTGCAGGAAGGCGCGCCGCGTCTGCGGGGTCCATTGGTGGCGTATCCGTTCGGGCAGCGAGTTGTCGCCGTGGTCCCGCGTGTGCGGACCCGTGTTGGAGATGACCAGCGCCTGTACGGCGGACGGACGGGCCAGGGCCGTCAGCAGCGCGATCACCCCGCCCAGCGAGTGTCCCAGCAAGACCGTCGGCGCGGTACGCGGCGTCAGCGCATCGGCCAGCCGCCGCGCGGCCGCCGGCGGCGTGAACGGTCCCGCCCCCCGCATCCAATCCACTTCATGCAGCGCGCAGCCGGGGGCCGCGACCTGGCCGTAGATCCTTGGACTGCATCCGCCCCCGGCCAGGGCAAGGACGAGCGGGCCGGGGTGCTGGACGACGTGCGGCGCAATGAGCGGTTCGTCGGGTCGATCTGCATGATTCATCCGGCGATCATAGGCTCGTCCGCGTCATCCAAAAATTGAATAATATTGATCGAACAATAACCATATGGAATCGACATGCTGGCAGAGATCCCCATCGCCCAGTTGCGCGTTTTCCTGCACGTGCTGGATGCGAAGAGTTATCGTGTCGCCGCCGACAAGGTCCTGCGCAGCCAACCCGCCGTCTCCAAGATCATCCAGCTGCTGGAGGAAAAACTGGGCGCGCCGCTGTTCGAGGCCGACCGCCGCACCATACCCACCCCCTTCGGCAAGGTGTGCGAGCCCCTGGCCAGGGAACTGGTCAAGCACCACGACCGCATCGTCGAGACACTGCTGTCGCAATCGCGCCAGCACGCGGGCACGCTCACGCTGGCCTCCATAGGCAGCTTCGCCACCAACTGGGTGCCGGCGCTGATCAAGGATTTCATCGGCCGGCATCCCGGCGCGGCGGTCCGGCTGATCGACGACAACTCCGAGAACATCCACCGCATGGTGCTGTCGGGCGAAGTCGACTTCGGCCTGTCCAGCGAGATCTCGATCACGCCCGGCCTGGACTTCATCCCGCTCATGACGGACGCGTTCGGCCTGGTCTGCCACGCCAGCCATCCGCTGGCCCGGCGCAGCCGGCTGGACTGGTCCGTGCTGGCCGACCTGCCCTTGATCGGCACCACCGCCCACCGCGAGCTGAACGGCACCCCCGAGGCGAAGTGGCTGGACAGCTGCTGGTTCCACGTCTCCAACATGATGACGCTGTCGGCCATGCTGTCCAGCCAGGTGGGCGTCACCATCCTGCCCCGGCTGGCGGTGCCGGCCTTCGCGAAGGACCTGTGCTTCGTGCCGCTGGTCCGCCCCGGCCGCCATCGGCGGATCGGCATCGTGAAGGTGAAGTCGCAATCCCTGCCGCCGCTGGCGCAGGCGATGGAGCAGGAACTGATGGCCTATGCCGCCCTGCACGGCAACGTCCGGCCGAAGGCGGCGCGCCGGCGCTAAGCGCCTTCATCTGCGCGGACCCGCGGAACCTCGCGCGATCAGTTCGGGCCGGATGCGCAGCTTGCGCGGCGCGGACGCGGGTTCGCCGGGCCGCGCCTGGGCGGCGATGCGCGCAAAAACCAGTTCGGCCGTGGATGCCGCGAGAGCCTCGATGGGCAGGCGCACCGCCGCCAGCTGCGGCGTCGTCAGTTCGTACCACTTGGGATCGCCGTAGCCCACCACCGAGATGTCCGACGGGATGGACAGGCCATGCTCGCGTATGACCGCCAGCGCGACGATGGTCAGCTCGGAACTGCCGATGACCACCGCCGTGGGCCGCTGCCGCGCGGCCAGCAGCCGGCGCATGGCATCGGCGCCGTACTCCTGGCGCGGTGGCACCTGCACGATGAGTTCCGGGTCCGCTTCCAGCCCCGCCTCGGCATGCGCCTTCACGAAGCCGCGCAGGCGGTCGCGCCCCGGCTTGATGCGCGCGTATCCGCCCACGTAGCCGATGCGCCGGTGGCCCAGCGCCAGCAGGTGGGCCGCCGCGTCATGCGCCGCCGCGGCATCGTCCATCGCCACCACGTCGGTGGCCAGCGCCGCGACGCTGCGTATCAGTTGCACCGCGGGCGTGCCGGCCAGCAGTTCGACCGTGCGGGGCAGGGGCGCCGGCGAAGGCGTGATGACGATCCCGGCGGCGCGGGCCTGGATCAGCGCCTGGACTTCGCCGCACTCGGCGTCGGGATCGTCCTCGGTGATCGCCAGCACCATCTGGAAGCCCGCGTCCCGGCAGCGCTCCGCCAGGCGCTTGGCGATCGCGCTGTAGAAATCGTTCTGGATGTCGGGGATGACCAGCCCCACCAGCGGACTGGCGCCGCCGCGCAGGATGCGCCCCGAGGCGTTCAGCACGTAGCCCAGTTCCCGCGCCACCTGCCGCACCCGCGCCTTGGTGTCGTCGCTGAGCTTGGGATGATCGTTCAGCGCGCGCGAGACGGTGGTGTGCGAAATGCCCAGCGCGGCGGCGATGTCCTTGATGGTGACGGGACCGTGGGCGGGCTTGGAACTGGCCATGGGCTTCCTGTGGGCATCCGGTGCCCAGAGTGTACCCGTCCGCCTGTCCGCGCGCGGGCAGGCGGCCACCCCAGGCGCGCGGCTATTGCACGCTGATGCCGGCGTCCTTGACGATGCGCGCCCACTTGGCGAGATCCTCCTTGATCACGCCGGCGAAGGCCTGCGGCGTGTCGCCGATGGGTTCGCCGCCCAGTTCCTGGAAACGGCGCCGCACGTCGTCGGCCTGCAGGATGCGCGCCAGTTCGGCATGCAGCTTATCGATGACGGGCGCGGGCGTGCGGGCCGGCGCCAGGATGCCGTACCACGACGAGACATCGAAGCCGGGCACGCCGCCCTCGGCCACGGTGGGAATGTCGGGCGCCCCGGCCGCGCGCTTGCCCGAGGTCATCGCGATGGCCTTGAGCTTGCCGCTCTTGATGAAGGGGTCCGCGGTGGCCAGCGCCGTCACCAGCAGCGGCACCTGTCCGCCCACCACGTCCGTGACCGCCTGCCCGCCGCCCTTGTAGGCCACGTGCGACATGCGTATGCCCGTGCGCGACTTCAGCAGTTCGCCCGCCAGGTGGCCGGTGCTGCCCAATCCCGCGGACGAGAAATCCAGGTCGGCGTCGGCGCGCCTGCCCAGGGCCACGAGCTCGGACAGCGTGGAGGCCTTCAGCTGCGGATTGGCGACGATGATCAGCGGCACCAGCACCACCCGCGACACTGGCGCGAGGTCGCGCTCGACGTTGAACGGCAGCTTCTCGTACAGGCTGGGATTGATCACCATGGTGCCGTCGGCGGCGAACAGCAGCGTGTAGCCGTCCGGCTCGGCCTTGGCGACGATGTCCGTGCCGATGTTGCCGTTGGCGCCGGGCCGGTTCTCGACCACGACCTGCTGGCCGAAGGCGGTGGAGAGTTTCTGGCCCACCAGCCGCGCGAACACGTCGCTGGTGCCGCCCACCGCGAACGGCACGATCAGGCGGATGGGCTTGTCGGGATAGCGGGCGGCGGGCTGGGCGGACGCCGGTCCGGGATTTGCCAGCAGCAGGGCGGAAAGCAGGCTGGCGGCAAGCGCGAGGCGCCGCCCGCGGCCGCATCGTTGGGTATCGGGGTCCATATGCATGTCTCCTCTGGCGTCTGTGCGCCTTGATGGTGAGTCAGTCCGGACCGGTCTCGGCCAGTCGCCGCCTGACGTATTCCACCAGCCCGCCCTGCCGGATCATGTCGGCCAGGAAGGGCGGATGGACGGGAAACGGGTAGGCGCGCGCCCCCAGCCAGACCTGTCCGCCGTCCAGGTCCACCCGGATCGCGTCGCCTTCGCGGGCGTCGCGGACCGCGTCCGGGCAGGCCACCAGCGGCAGCCCGTTGTTGAGCGCGTTGCGAAAAAAGATGCGGGCGAAGCTCTCGGCCACGATGCACGAGATGCCTGCCGCCTGCAGCGCCAGCACCGCATGCTCGCGCGAGGAACCACAGCCGAAGTTGCGGCCCGCGACCAGCACGTCGCCGGGCCGGACCCGTGCGGCGAATCCGGGGTCCAGCGGTTCCATGCAATGGCGGGCCAGCACTTCCGGACGATGCGAGGTCAGGTAGATGGCGGGAATGATCACGTCGGTGTCGATATCGTCGCCGAAACGGCGCACCGTTGCGCTGGCTTGCGTCACAACGCCTCCGGATGGATGAGTTCGCCCGCCACGGCGCTGGCCGCCGCGACGTGGGCGTTGGCCAGGTAGACCTGGGAACCCGGATCCCCCATGCGGCCGCGGTAGTTGCGGTTGGTGGTCGCCACACAGACCTGGCCTTCGGCCAGCACGCCCGTGCTCAGCCCGGCGCAGGCGCCGCAGGTCGAGGGCGACACCAGCGCGCCGGCCTCGGCGAAGATATCGATCAGCCCCTCGGCCAATGCCTGCCGATAGATGTCCCGCGTGGCCGGCACGACCACGCAGCGCACGCCGCGCGCCACCTTGCGTCCGCGCAGGATGGCCGCGGCCTGGCGCAGGTCGGTCAGGGTACCGTTGGCGCAGTTGCCGATGTAGGCCTGGTCCACCCGCACGCCGCGCACCTCGGCCACGGGTGCCACGTTGCCTGGCGAGTAGGGCTTGGCGCACAGGACCGGCAGCGTCTCCAGCGCCACCTGCAGGCGGCCGGCATAGTCGGCGTCCGCGTCCCCGTGCTCGATCATGCCTGCGCCGCCGGTTGCGCGCCGTGCCCATGCCCGCGTCGTGTCGTCGGGCGGCACGATGCAGGTCTTGGCGCCGGCTTCCACCGCCATGTTGCACAAGGCCATGCGCTCGTCCATGGTCACTCCGCCCATGCCGGGGCCGCCGAACTCCATGCTTTGGTAAGCCGCCCCGTCCACGCCCAGGCGCTGGAGCAGGTGCAGGATCAGGTCCTTGCCGGTCACATAGGGCTGCCGCTCGCCGCGGAACTCGATGCGCAGCGTGGCCGGAACGGTGAACCACAGCTCGCCCATCGCCAGCGCCGCCGCGATGTCGGTGGAACCCATGCCTATGCCGATCGCCCCGAAGGCGCCATAGGTGCAGGTATGGGAATCGCCGCCGACGATCAGGTCGCCGGGCCGCACCAGCCCCAGCTCGGGAAGCAGGGTGTGCTCGATCCCGCCCGTGCCGATGTCGTAGTGGTGCCGCACGCCGTGCTCGTCGGCGAAACGCTGGAGCGACCGCAGCGCGCGCGCCGAGGCCACGTCCTTGGGCGGCGCGAAATGATCGCCCACCAGCACCGCCAGGTCCGGTTCGCGCAGCCGCGCCACGCCCATCTGCGCCAGCCGCTCGAAGGCGATCGGCCCGCTGACGTCGTTCAACAGCGCGCGGTCGATCCGGGCCGTCACGATCTCGCCGGGGCGCACCCGGTCGCGCCCGGCGTGGCGGGCGAAGATCTTCTCGGTGGCGGTCATGCCCATGGGCGGCTCCCGGATGCCATCAGCGCGCCGCCCGGCGCTCGCGCTGGCGGACCAGCGCCGTCAACGTCGCGTTGACCGGGGCCTGCATGCCCGCCAGCGCCGCTTCCCGGGGCACGGCGCCGTTGATGACATCGATCTCGCTGAGCCTGCCATTCTCGAGATCCTGCAGCAGCGACGGCTTGGCATTGGGGATCTTGGCACCGAACGCGCGCACATGGGCCACCGGATCCTGCACCGCCAACGCAACGCCGCGCGCCCGCGCGACTTCCCAGGCCTCAACCGCCGCGGCCCGGCTGACCGGCCCCATGTCGGCATCGTCCATGACCTCGCCCACCGTCATGCCGGTCAGCGCGCACGGCGCGCTATAGGCCACGTTGCAGATCAGCTTCTCCCACTGCATGGCGGCGATGTTGTCCACGGCCTCGGCCTTGAAGCCGGCCGCCCGCCACAGGGCCGCGATGGCGTCCACCTGCTCGCGCGCCAGCGTCGAGTAGGCGCCCATGCGGATGATCTCCATCCCGTTGTGGAAAGTGTGGCCGGGACCGCGCATCTGCGCGCCGAAGCCGCCGGCGATACCGACCGCCACCCGCTCCGCGCCCACCGCCCGCGCCACCATGTCCGCGCTGCCCATGCCGTTCTGGATGGTCAGTACGCGGGTGTCCGGCCCCACGGCCGGAACCAGCCGGCCCGCCGCCTCGGCCACGTGCGCGGCCTTGACCGCCACCACGACCAGGTCCATGGCTTCGTCCGGCACCTGTTCCAGCGCGCGTACCTTCACCACCCGGTCGCCGCTCGCGCCTTCCACCCGCAAGCCACGGTCGCGCATGGCTGCAACGTGCTCGCGCCAGGTGTCCACCGCCACCACTTCGTTGCCGCCCGCCGCCAGCAGGCCGGCATAGATGGAGCCCATGGCCCCGCAGCCCATCACCAGGATCTTCATGCGCGTCTCCTTCACGCCAGCAGTTGTCCGATCGCCTCGCGCAGCTCCGGCTTGCGCTCCAGCCCGAAGCCGGGCGCGCTCGACGGCGCGATGCGGCCGTCGCCCGCCACGCAATCGTCGCAGTAGCCGCCGAAGGGCTGGAACACGCCGGGATAGGCCTCGCAGCCGCCCAGTTGCAGTCCCACGGCGATATGCAGGTTGATCAGGTGGCCGCCATGGGGATAGAGCTGCGCCCGCCGGTAGCCATGCGCGTCCATCTCGGCCAGGATGCGGCCATATTCCGTCAGGCCGTAGCTCAGCCCCGCGTCCATCTGGAAGATGTCACGGTCCGCCCGCATGCCGCCGAAGCGCAGCAGGTTGCGCACGTCGGCGGCCGAGAACAGGTTCTCGCCCGTGGCCACCGCACCCGGATAGCCTTCGATGAAACGACGGTTGGCATCGAAATCCAGCGGATCGCAGGCTTCCTCGAACCAGCGCAGCCCGTACTGCGCCATGGCCTTCCCATAGGCCGCCGCCTCGTCCACCGAGAAGCGGCCGTTGGCATCGACCGCCAGCCTGGACCCGTCGCCGGCCACCTCCAGCGCCGCCTCGACCCGCGCGATGTCGGTGGCCAGGTCGGCGCCGCCTATCTTCATCTTGAAGGCCGAGAAGCCCATGTCACGGTAGCGCAGCAATTCGTCGCGCAGGATGGCGCACGGATCGCCGGGATAGTAGTAGCCCCCCGCGGCATAGACGTCCACATCGTCGCGCAGGCGCGAGCCCCCACGGGCGCGGCTTATGGTCTGGAACGCCGGTTCGTCGTCCAGCTTGGCGTTCAGGTCCCAGAACGCCAGCTCCAGCGCGCCCACCGCGGCGGCCCGGTCGCCGTGGCCGCCGGGTTTTTCGTTGCGCATCGCGCAGGCGTGCACCTTGGCGGGATCGAAGCGGCGGCCCGATGCGTCCAGCAGGGATTCCGGGCGGGCGGCCAGCAGGCGCGGGAAGAAGCGCTCGCGCAGCAGTCCGCCCTGGGCGTAGCGGCCGATGGAGTCGAAGGCGATGCCGGTGACCGGCTTGCCGTTGCGCACCACGTCGGTGACGACCGCCACCAGCGAGACGGTGTGCTCCGAGAAATTGACCAGGGCGTTGGAGATGTTGCCGCGCAGCGGGACCGTGAGTTCCCGCAGCTCCTTGATGATCATGGTGCCTGTTTCCTGTGGATGGCCCTTGTCGCCCGGCGACGCCGGCCGCTTCTTTTTCATACCGGCCGCCAGCATAAATGCACACGTGTGCATTCGTCAAGGGAGCGCATGGCCGGGGGAAAACCCGTGGCCCGCCATGCTATCGTCATGCCCAGTCCGGCCGCCGCCGCGGCCCCTCCGATACGGCCTTCCCCATGGACGCTCTCAACGCCTTCTTCTCGACCCCGGCCATCCGGGCCATCTGGACCGACCAGGCGGTGATCGCCGCCATGATCCGCTTCGAGTCCGAACTGGCCGCCGCGCAGCGCGACTGCGGCGTCATCCCGGCCGACGCAGCCGCAGCCATCATCGATACCTGCTCGTCCTTTTCGATCGACGCCGGCAAGCTGGCGGCCGATGCCCGCGTGGCCGGCACCCTGGCCATCCCGCTGGTCAAGATGCTCAAGGCCGCGGTGGCCGGGCGCAACGAAGGCGCCGCCGCGTACGTGCACTACGGCTCGACCAGCCAGGACCTGGCCGACACCGCGATGGTCACGCTGGTCCGGCAGTCGCTGGACCTGCTGCGGACCGAGCTGGTCCGGCTGGGCGATGCGCTGGCCGGGCAGGTCGAGGCCCATCGGCGCACGCCGCTGCTGGGCCGCACGCTGATCCAGCCCGCCGCGCCCGTCACCTTCGGCTGGAAGGTCGCCGGCTGGCTCGACGCCGCGGGCCGCAGCAGCGTGGCCCTGAAACGCGCGGGCGACGAAGCCTGCACGCTGCAGTTCGGCGGCGCCAACGGCACGCTGGCCACCCACTACGGCGAAGGCCAGCGCGTCGCGCGGGCGCTGGCCGACCGGCTGGGCCTGCGCGTGCCCGCCATCTCGTGGCAGGGCGGACGCGACCGGCTGGCGCGGCTGGGCAGCGAGCTGGCCATCCTGTGCGGCGCACTGGGCAAGATCGGCCGCGACATCTCCCTGCTCATGCAGGCCGAAGTGGCCGAGGCCTTCGAACCCACCGGCGAAGGACGCGGCGGCTCGTCGGCCATGCCGCACAAGCGCAATCCGGTCTCCAGCATGTACCTGATGGATGCCGCGTATCGCGCCCCGGCGCTCGCGTCCATCCTGGCCGGAGAGCTCGCTTCCGAGCACGAACGCGGCCTGGGCACCTGGCCCAATTCGCTGCCGGTGCTGGCCGACCTGTTCAGCCTTGCCGCCAGCAGCATCGCCGCGGCGGTCGACATCGCCGAGGGCGTGCGCGTCGATGCGCAGGCCATGCAGGCCAACATCGACCGCCTGTACGGCGTCGTCTATTCGGAAGGCATTTCGCTGCGGTTGTCGGCCCTGCTGGGCCCGGCGCAGGCGCAGCGCATCGTCGGCCAGGTGTGCGAACAGGCCATTTCGCAGCGCACGCCGGTGGCCGAACTGCTCAAGCAGATTCCCGAAGTCACCGCCGTGCTCGGCGCGCAGGACATCGATACCCTGGCCGGCCCGCAGCCGCAGATCGCCGCGTGCCAGCCCATGTGCAGCGCCGTGCTGTACCAATGGCAGGAACAGAAGACCCTTATCCAGGAGGACTAGAACATGCCCCACGTTGTCAGCGGCGACGCCCGCATCTACTGGCGCAGCGACGGCGACGAAAACCTGCCGCCGCTGGTGCTGGGCAATTCCATCGGCACCGACTTCGCGGTCTGGGACGACGTGCTGCCGCGCCTGATGCGCCATTTCCGCGTGATCCGCTTCGATGCGCGCGGCCATGGCGCCTCGGACGCGCCGGCCGGCGACTACACGTTGGAGCAGCTGGGCAACGACCTGGACGCCGTCGCCACGGCTGCCGGCGCCGAAAGCTTCGACTACGCCGGCGTCTCGCTGGGCGGCATGGTGGGCATGTGGTACGGCATCAACAAGCCGGGGCGCCTGCGCCGCCTGGTGTTGTGCAACACCTCGTGCCAGATGGACCCCAAGGCCTGGCAGACCCGCATCGACACCGTGCGCGCCAACGGCATGCAAAGCATCGTCGACATGGCCATGGGCCGCTTCTTCACGCCGGAATACGTCGAACGCAACGGCATCCCCTACCAGCGCGTGCGCACTACCTTCCTGCAGACGTCCGCGACCGGCTACACCGGCTGCTGCGCGGCCATCCGCGACATGCAGGTGGCCGACGATCTGCACCGCATCACCGTCCCCACGCTGGTCGTCACCGGCGAGCGCGACGTCTCGACGCCGCCGGCCGCGGGCGAATTCATCGCTGGCCGGATCCCGGGCGCCACGACCCGCATGCTGCCCGCCGCCCATATCGCGGCCAGCGAGGTGCCGCTGCAGTTCTGCGACACGCTGATCGAGTTCCTGACCGATCCGCCGGTCGAGACCGAGCAGGACCGCTACGATTACGGCATGGCGCGCCGTCGCCAGGTGCTCAGCCCGGCCTACGTCGATGCCCGCAACGCCTCGATCACGCCCTTCAACCGCCGCTTCCAGGCCTTCATCACGCGCTACGCCTGGGGCGAGGTCTGGACTTCCAGCCGCTTCGAGGACACCACCCGGCGCATCGCCGTGCTGTCCATGATGCTGGCGCTGGGCCGCTGGGAAGAGTTCGAGATGCACGTGGCCGCCGCACTGCGCGCCGGCATCGAGCCCGCCGTCATCGAGGAAACCCTGGTGCAGGCCGCCATCTATGCCGGCGTACCCGCGGCCAACACCGGCTTCCACCTGGCCGGCAAGGTGATCGAGAAGCACAAGCAGGGCTAGCGCCTGCTCCCGTCCGGGGCTCCGGGGGGGGGGCGAAATTCCCCACGCCCCCCGCCTGGACCACGTATCGGCGCGGGACGCAGGAAAATGCCAAAAAAAACCCGGATGGCCAGGCCATCCGGGCTGTAAATGGGGGTGCGCCCGTACCGCGGCAACGCCCCCTCCTTGGTCGTTCAGGCGCCCACGGGCTTGCCGTCCTTCCGGCTGACCACGATCGTGGCGGACCGCGCGTCGCCGCCGCCGGCGCGCTTGGTGTTCCACACGCCGTTCGGGTGCTGGATGTTGATGAAGAAGGTCGCAAGGTCGGGCGTATAGGCGATGCCCGTGATCTCGCAGCCCTTGGGGCCTACCAGGAAGCGCTTGGACTCGCCCGTTTCCTGATCGATGTAGTACATCGAGTTGTTGCCGAAGATGTCGGTGATGTTCGAGCCCGTGCCCGAATCGGTCTGCACCCACAGGCGGCCCTGCGGATCGACGCGGATGCCGTCGGGGCTGGAAAACTCGTCGCCCTTGATGTTGCCGGTCACGTTGGCCGCGGCGCCGTCCGCCGGGTCCTGGCCGGCCAGCAGCAGCAGTTCCCATTCGAACGTCGTGGCCAGCGGCGAATCGCCGCGTTCCTTCCAGCGCACGATGTGGCCGTGCGAGTTGCTGATGCGCGGATTGGCGGCGCTGGTGCGCTTGCGGCTGCCGTTGTTGGTCAGCGTGCAATAGACGGTCTTGTCCACGCCCACCGTGATCCACTCGGGACGGTCCATCAGCGTGGCGCCGGCCACGCGCGCGGCGACCTTGGTATTGATCAGCACGTCGGCCTGGCTGGCGAAATTGACGATGACGGGCGTGGGCGGCTGGTCCGGCGCGGTCTGCGTGTAGTTGCCCGGGTCGATGGCGTTCAGGGTGAGGTTGTTCTTGCCGTGCGTCAGCTCGACCCAGTTGCCGGTGCCGTCGTCGTTGAAGCGGGCGGCGTACAGCGTACCTTCGTCCAGCAGGTTCAGGTTGGCTGCGCGGTTCTTGGGGTCGTAGGCCTTGCTGGGAATGAACTTGTAGATGCAGCCCGGCGTGCCGTCGTCGCCCATGTAGAACGCGACGCGGTTGGCCTCGTCCGTCATGTACGCGGTGTTCTCGTGGTCGAAGCGGCCCATGGCGGTGCGCTTGACCGCGGTCGAGGTCGGCGTGTAGGGATCGATCTCGACCACCCAGCCGTAGCCCTTCTCGTCCTGCGTGGGATCCAGGTAGTTGTCCGTCGTCTCTTCGCAGGTCAGGTACGTGCCCCAGGGCGTCGGGCCGCTGGCGCAGTTGTTCAGCGTGCCCACCACCTTGCGGGTGCTGCTGACGGCCGAGGCGGCCGGGCCGCCGACGTTGTAGACGGTGTTGCCGGTATAGCGCTTGTTGTAGCGGGAGTTGGCCTTGACCGCCCACGTGCCGTCATCGCCGCGCGCGACCTCGACGACCGAGACGCCGACGTTCGACAGACGCGTCTTGGTGCCTTCCACGGCCAGGTTCAGCGTGGCGTTGTCGGTGCTTTCATGGTTGATGGCCAGCAGGCCGCCCTTGTTGGGGTCGACGCCGTCCAGCGGATAGAAGTGCATGCCGTCGTGCTGGCCGCCGGCCTGCGTCTCGGTGTCCGGCCACGACTGGGGCGTACCGGCGTACCCGGCGGAACCCGTCTCGCACTTGTCGCCGGCCGAGTACAGGATCTGCACCTGGTAGTCCTTGGGCACGGTCACGGTGTCGGCCGTGATCTTGTCGGCCAGCCGTTCGAACTTCACCGAGTAGTCGGGGCCGACCGGATCGGTGCCACCACCACCGCCACCTCCGCCGCCGCCCGGCGCGGGCGCGGAATCGCCGTCGCTGCCACAGGCGGCCAGCGTCGTGGCACCGAAGACCGACAGGATAGACAGGCCGAAGCTGTTCCTGAGCAGCGTGCGGCGAGCGGGGTTGGCGGCGACGATCTCGTCGAACATCTGGCCGGGGACGGTGACTTCTCCCTGCGCCTCGCGAGACGGAGCGCGCAATTTATCTGTCAGGTAGGACATTCAAACCTCGTGGTGTGGAAAGACGGTATTAAGCTGCTTGTCAGCTTGACCGAGCGCGAGGTTAAAAGACCCAGATGACAGCCGGGTTACGGACGAAAAAAAGTCCGCCCCGCGAGGCGGACCCGAAAGCGGCGGATGGACATCAGCGCAGGTGCGCGGTGGCTTCCTCCTCGACCATGGCCTTGATCTCGCGCGCCATCGGCTCGCGCAATTCTTCCAGCACGTGCGCCACCAGCCCGATGGCCCGCGACATGACGCCTATGCCCCGGACCACGCGCCAGGGAATGCCCAGTTCGCTGGCCACCGCGGCGATGGCGCCGGTGGCGTTGACCGGCAGGCTCTTGCCCAGGCGCGACTGCGCCGTCTCGGCCACCGCCTGCATCAGCGCCACGTAGGGCCCGTCGAAGCCGTTGTCACGGGCGATCTCGAACAGGCGCGGGGCACGCGGGTCGACCGGCTTGTGGATGTGGTGGCCGATGCCCGGCACCGTGCGGGCGCGCGCCGCGTGTTCGTCGACGATGCGGGCCGCCAGGGCGGCGATGTCTCCGGGCCGGGCCGGATCCGGCAACGCCTCCTGCAGCATGCGGGCGGCATTCTCCATGCTGCCCACGAACACGCTGCCCAGGCCGCTGAGTCCGGCCGCCACCGCGGCCTGCATGGCTTCGGGCGCACCCGCCAGCGTCATGCGGGTCACGATGGCGCTGGGCGTCATCCCGTGCTCGACCAGGATCACCGCCAGCGCGTTGAACACGCGTGACTCGCGCTCATTGGGCAGGCGGTCCATCATTTCCAGGAAGGCCATGTCGCCCAGCGACACCTTGCCCATGATGTCCTGGCACAGGTCCAGCCCCTTGATGGTGATCTTGTCTTCGGTGCTCCAGCAGATGTCGGTCCTGAGTTGCTTGCGCTTGGCCATGGGTCGTGTCTCCTTCGATGTCAGATTCGCATTGTGCCCGCGACGGCGGGGGATGGGTTCAGGCCTGCAGGTCCACGATCCGTTCCCTGACGGCGGGATCGTCGCGCAGCAGGTTCTTGGCGATCTTGTGCGTGGGCGTGTGCGGCAGCTCGGGCAGCAGCGCCACGTAGCGCGGCACCTTGATGGCGGCCAACCGGCCGCGGCACCACTCGGCCACCTCGGCTTCGGCCAGCGTGGCGCCCGGGCGCGGCGCCACCACCACCAGGATCTCGTCCTCGCCCAGTTCGGACGGCACGGCCAGGGCCGCCGCCTCGAACACGGCGGGGTGCTCGTTGATGACCATTTCGAGTTCGGCGGCGGCGATGTTTTCGCCGCGGCGGCGGATGATGTCCTTCTTGCGCGAGACGTGGAAGAAGAAGCCGTCGGCATCGCGCCGCACCAGGTCGCCGGTCTTGAGCCACTCGCCTTCGAAGGCCTGGCGGGTCTGTTCGGGATCGCGGAAGTACCCCTGCATGACGATGGGCGTGGCCACCCAGAGCTCGCCGACCTCGTCCACGCCCACGTCCCGGCCGGCATCGTCGACCACGCGGCATCGCGCCCAGGGCCGGGCCGGATCCGGATGCGCGGCCACCACGCCCATGCTGCCCGGCTTGTCGGGCCCGTCGTAGGGATTGCAGGTAACGCCGGGAATCTCGGTCATGCCGAAGCCCGAGAACAGGTGCGGCACTCCGAATTCGTCGCGGAATGCGGGTGCCGACTTCCTGCGCACGCCGTATACCGCGCGCAGGCGGTGATCGGGCCGGTATTCACGCCGGTCGCGGGAGGCGAGGATGGTGCCGATGGCCTCGATGATGTTGACCACCGTGGCGCCGTTGTCGGCCGCCACCTGCCAGAACGTCGAGGCGGAAAAGCGCGGCACCAGGATCATCGCCGCGCCGCAAGCCAGCGCGCCGCCCACCGAGTAGAACAACGCATTCATGTGGAAGAACGGCAGGATGATCATCAGCCTGTCGTCGGGCTGCAGGTGCACGCGCGCGACGTTGGCCTCGCCAGCGGTCACGAGGTTGTACTGGCTGTGCATGACGCCCTTGGGAAATCCCGTGGTGCCGGACGTGTAGATGATGACGCAGGTATCGGTGGCCGCCGGGACGGGTAGCGGCGCCTGCCCCACCGGCTGTGCCAGCGCGGCGGCCAGCGACCCGGCATCGTCCTGCGGGCCGTCCATGGTCATCAGCCAGGGGGGGACCTGGAACCCGGCGGCGATCGGCCGCACCAGGTCGAGCAGGCGCGTTTCGGCCAGGATGCCCTGCACCTCCGCGTGCCGCAGCGCATAGTCCATCTCGCGCGGACCGAAATCGGGATTGACCGGCACCATGGTGGCGCCCAGCCGGGCCAGCGCGAACAGCGCCAGCACGTGCGCCTTGTCGTTGCGCCCGGCCACCGCCACGCGGGCGCCGGGCCCGATTCCCCGCGCGGCCAGCGCCCGCGCCAGGCGTTCGTAGCGCCGGCCGAACTCGGCCCAGGTCCAGCATTCGCCGTCCTGGATCAGGAAAGGCCGGGACGCTTGCTCGGCGCACCGGCTCAGGAAGGCGTCGTGCAGGGTTCCGTCGTGGGGGCGATAGCGGTTCAGGACTTCGAGCGGACTTTGCATGGTCGAGCGGCTCGGAACAGGATTCGACCTTGCCAGTTTACTTCCTGGATACGTGCGTGCACAATTGTATTCAAACGAATACCGATAGTGCCCGACCCCGCCTGCGGCGGCGCCACGGGCACGAACCCCGGCCCCCCTCAGGAGGAGACATGAAGCACGCATTTGGCGCAGCGGTCTGTCTGGCCGCTTTCGCCCTGCCCGGCCACGCCGCGCCGGCCGACCACTATCCCGAAAAACCCGTCCGCATCGTGGTGCCGTTCGCCGCGGGCGGCGGCGGCGATTTCATCGCCCGTGCCTTCGCCGAGAAGCTGTCGGCCACCCTCAAGCAGCCCGTCATCATCGACAACCGCGGCGGCGGCAATACCGTGACGGGCACCGAGGCGGTGGCCAAGGCCGAACCCGACGGCTATACGCTGCTGATCGTCAGCCCCAGCTTCGCCACCAACCCCACGCTGCTGCCCAAGCTGCCCTACCGGACGCCCGACGATTTCGCGCCCATCGGCCTGGTCATCACCTACGCGATGGGACTGGCCGCGCGCGCCAACCTGCCCGCCAACGACATTCCACAGTTGCTGGAACTGGCTGCCAGGCAACCGGGCAAGCTGACCATCGCCACCTCGGGCGAGGGATCCGCCTCGCACATGGCCACCGAACTCTTCAAGGCCGCCACCCACGCCAACATCCTGGACGTGCCGTATCGCGGCGCCGGTCCGGCCATGCTCGACGTCGCCAGCGGCCACGTGGATCTGGCGTTCACCGGCCTGTCGCAGATCAAGCCCCACCTGGACAGCAAGCGGGCCAAGCTGCTGGCCACCAGCGGACTGCGGCGCCTGCAGTCGGCGCCCGACGTCAAGACCATCGCCGAACAGGGCGTCAAGGATTTCGAGGCCGTGGTGTGGTGGGGCATGTTCGCGCCGGCCGGCACGCCTAAGCCCATCATCGACAAGATCAACGGCGCGCTGCGCACCAGTCTCGCGGACCCGGAGGTCGCCAAGCGATTCGACGTCATCGACGGCGAGGTACGCGTGTCGTCCCCGGAGGAATTCGGCCGTTTCGTGCGCGAGGAAATCACGCGCTGGAGCAAGCTGCTCAAGCCTTCCAAGGCGGCGACAGCCTCGCCTTGAACCAGGGCGGCACGCGGGAGCAAGGCACGGACTTGGTTATGATCCTTGCTTTGCCACCCGCCATTCCGCCGTCCATGCCCAGAAAGAAAGCGGCGCCCGCCGTGCCCAGCGCGAAGAACCTGGGACAGACCTCGTGCTCGCGCGGCGAGCAGGCCTACCAGTATGTGCGCACCGCCATCCGCACCGGCGAACTCGCTCCCGGCACGCGCCTGCGCGAGATCGAGCTGGCCGAATTGCTGGGCCTGAGCCGCACGCCCGTACGCGAGGCCCTGAGCCGCCTGGAAAGCGAGGGGCTGGTGGCAAACGAGTCCGGACGCGGGCTCATCGTGACCGAGCTCGACCAGAGCATGGTCAACGAACTGTATGTCATGCGCGAGGTGCTGGAAGGCACGGCCGCGCGGCTGGCCGCGCGCCATGCTTCCGACGTGGAGATCTCGGCCCTGAGGGAGATCGCCGACCGCGACGCACAACTGGTCGGCCAGCACGAACAGCTCGCGATCAACAATCGCTTCTTCCATGAGACGCTGTACCGCTGCGCCCACAACCGCTATCTGCTGAAGACGCTCAATTCGCTGCAGGAGTCGATGGCGCTGCTGGGCCCCACCACGCTGGCCATACCCGAGCGTGCCGACGTCAGTTCACGCGAGCACCAGGAAATGGTGGCGGCGCTGGAACAGCGCGATCCCGATCTTGCCGAGCGCATCACGCGGGAACACATCCGCGCCGCCTACAAGGTGAGGCTGACGCGCATGCTCCGCGCACTGTAAGGCGCCTGGCCCGATCCTAGTTGCCTCCCCGCAACTATCGTCCGGGCCGCCAGACGCGGCCCGGTATCGGCGTATCGGCCCGCTTGTTGTTGTAACGCAGCATCCTCCGGCGCGTGCGCGAACGGCGCGCGCCATGGCGCGCGCAAACCCTCTTCTCCATACCACGGCCCTACGGTGCGATGCTGCGTCGCATGATCGTTGCGATGCGCATCGACCCTTGCCGCGCCTTGCCCGCGCGGTCGCGAATGCGCCGCCCCGCGCGGCCCTCCGGGCCACGCCGAGCGCCGTGCCGTGCTCAACCGGGCATACAATGTTCGTTCACGTGCCGCTACTGTTCTATATATAAAACAATGGATTCTTCGCTTACCGATAAGGCGCTCGCCTATCATCAGTTCCCCATCGCCGGAAAGATCTCCGTCGTCCCCACCAAGCCGCTCGACAACCAGCACGACCTGTCGCTGGCCTATTCGCCGGGTGTCGCCGCCGCGTGCGAAGCCATCGCCAACGACCAGCAGGCCACGCGCTACTACACGTCGCGCTCGAACCTGGTGGCGGTCATCTCGAACGGCACCGCCGTGCTCGGCCTGGGCAACATCGGGCCGTACGCCGCCAAGCCGGTCATGGAAGGCAAGGCCTGCCTGTTCCAGAAGTTCGCAGGCATCAACGTCTTCGACATCGAGCTGGCCGAGACGGATCCCGACAAGCTGGTCGACGCCATCGCGATGATGGAGCCCACGTTCGGCGGCATCAATCTCGAGGACATCAAGGCGCCCGAGTGCTTCTACATCGAGCGCCGGCTGACCGAGCGCATGTCGATCCCGGTCTTCCACGACGACCAGCACGGCACGGCCATCGTCGCCTCCGCCGGCATCGTCAATGGCCTGAAGCTGGCCGAGAAGTCGCTGGACCAGGTCAAGCTGGTCTGCTCGGGCGCCGGCGCCGCGGCCATCGCCTGCCTGGACCTGCTGGTGCGCCAGGGGCTGAAGAAGGAAAACATCCTGCTGGTGGATTCCAAGGGCGTGGTCTACGAAGGCCGCGACGCGTCCATGGAGTTCAACAAGTCGCGCTATGCCACCACCAGCACCGCGCGCACGCTGGCCGATGCGGTCAAGGACGCCGACGTCTTCCTGGGATGCTCCGCCGCCGGACTGCTGACCCCGGAGATGGTCTCGACCATGGCGCTGCGCCCCCTGATCCTGGCGCTGGCCAATCCCGAACCCGAGATCCGTCCGGAAGTGGCCCGCGCCGTCCGCTCGGACTGCCTGATCGCGACGGGTCGTTCGGACTACCCGAACCAGGTCAACAACGTCCTCTGCTTCCCCTTCCTGTTCCGCGGTGCGCTGGACGTGGACGCCATGCGCATCACCGACGAGATGAAGCTCGCCTGCGTGAACGCCATCGCCAATCTCGCGCAGCAGCCCATCCCGCCCGAAGTCGCCAAGGCCTATCCCAACCACAAGCTGGAATTCGGCCCCGACTACTTCATTCCCACGCCGTTCGATCCCCGCCTGATCAGCGAAGTCGCGTCCGCCGTCGCACTGGCCGCGATGGATTCGGGCGTCGCGCGCCGTCCCATCGGCGACATCGACGCCTACCGCCAGTCGCTGCTGAAGTAGTCTTCCCACACGCTGGCGCAGGAGCGGAACGGCAATTTGCCTTCCGCTCTGGCGGCGAGCGGATCATCACCTGCTGGATACCCATCCGGGGCACAGCGGATCCGGCTCCGCCGGTCCGCCAGTGCCGCCCCTTGGGGGACGCGCGAAGCGCGTAGGGGGGATCCATCCATAGAGGGCTTCTCATGTCGTCGTTCACGCACAAGATCGTCTTCCTGGACCGGGCCAGCCTGCAGGCCACCATCCGGCCGCCCGCCTTCTCCCACGCCTGGGTCGATCACGAGATCACTTCCCGCGATGAGGTCGTGGCGCGATTGAAGGATGCGTCCATCGCCGTCACCAACAAGGTGCCGCTGCGCCGCGCCGAGCTGGACCAGTTGCCCGCGCTGAAGATGATCGCCGTGGCGGCGACGGGCACGGACATCATCGACCTGGCCGCCTGCCAGGAACGCGGCATCGTCGTGTCGAACATCCGCAACTACGCCACCGCCTCGCTGCCCGAGCATACCTTCGCGCTCATCCTGGCGTTGCGCCGCAACCTGCGCGCCTATGCCGCCGACGTCGAAGCCGGCAAGTGGCAGCGGTCGCAGCAGTTCTGCTTCCTCGACTACCCCATACGCGACCTGTCCGGCAGCCGGCTGGGCATCGTCGGCTACGGCGCGCTGGGCCGGTCGGTGGCCGCGCTGGGCCGCGCCTTCGGCATGGAGATCTGCGTCGCCAGCCGCTCGCCGGTGGACGAGCCGGGCATCGTGAACCTGCCCCTGCCGGAGCTGCTGCGCACCTCGGACGTCGTCACGCTGCACCTGCCGCTCAGCGCCGCCACGCGCAACATGATCGGCCGCGCCGAACTGGCATCCATGAAACCCACCGCGCTGCTCATCAACACCGCCCGCGGCGGGCTGGTGGACGAAGCGGCGCTGGCCGAGGCCCTGCGCGCCGGCACCATCGCCGGCGCCGGCTTCGACGTGGCCGACGGCGAACCGCCCGCCGACGCCAATCCGCTGCTGCACGTCAGGCAACCCAATTTCATCCTGACCCCGCACGTGGCCTGGGCCAGCCAGGAAGCCATGCAGACGCTGGCCGACCAACTGGTGGACAACCTGGAAGCGTTCGTCGCGGGCAAGCCGCGCAACGTGGTCCTGCCGAAGTAATACTCGCGAATACGCGCAATTCCTCATGGACGATCGGTGGCCACTGATCGTCCGGGAGCACGGGACGGGGGCTAGGGTAGAGGGGTCTTCCAAGGAACTCTCATGCAGCCCACCATCGGCTTCGTCCCGTCCTCCGCCCCCAGGCCCGCCTTCACGGAAACCTTCACGCTGTCGGAGCCGGGGCAGCCGCTTCCGGCAGATCCCTCCCGACGGGCGCCGCCCCCTCTGCTCGACCTGCGCAATGACTTGGTCTTCAAGCTCTTGTTCACGCGCGCGCCACATCTGCTGGCCGACCTGATCAACGCCGTGCGCCACGACGAGACTCCGATCGTCGTCGAACGCATCCTCAACCCCCAGCTCGATGCCAGTGATCTGGACGGCAAGACCATCGTGCTGGATCTGCACGCGCGCGACGCGAGCGGCCAGCTCTACAACATCGAGATGCAGGTACGGCGCTACGAGCGCTGGCCGGCCCGCAGCGCCTACTACCTGGCCCGCACGCTGTCCGAGCAGATCCAGCGAGGCCAGGACTATGAACTGCTGAAGCCGGCGATTGCCATCCATTTCCTGGCGCACGATCTGTTCGACGATCCGGGGCAGGCGGACTGGCGTTTCGAATTGCGCGACCGGCGCCAGCCCGCGATACGACTGGGCAAGGAACTCCAACTGCATATAATCGAGCTAACCAAGGCGGAGCGCCTGGGGTGCCTGCCGGCGGCGCTGTCGGCCTGGGTCGCGTGCTTCCAGCACGGATGGGAGGAAGCCAGCATGAAGGACATCACCCACGAACCGGTGCGTGAAGCGGTCGGCAGGCTGAAGGTCCTGACCATGGACGAAGATGCGCGCTGGCGCGCGTATGCCCGCGAGAAGGCAATCGCCGACGATGCGGCGGCGCTGGCCTACGCGACTCGGACTGGGTTGGAACGGGGCCTCGAGCAAGGCCGAGCGCGAGGACTTGAACAAGGTCTCGAACAAGGTCTCGAACAAGGCCTGGCCCAAGGCCTTGCCCAAGGTCGCCGGCAAGGCGAATCCGCCCTGCTCGAACGCCTCCTGGCCCGCCGCTTCGGCCCCCTGCCCGATGCCACGATCCAGCGCCTGCGCGACGCGTCGGACGCCGACTTGGAAACCTGGTCCGTCAGCGTACTGGATGCCGCGACGCTGGCCGAAGTGTTCGGCGACTAGGCGACGCTACACGCCGCTCGACTCCTGCCGCCAGCGTCCATACCCCGCCGCCCGCAGTTCACAGGCAGGGCAAGTCCCGCATCCGTAGCCCCAGTCGAATCTCTTGCTGCGATCGCCCAGGTAGCAGGTATGGCTGTGCTCGGCCACGACCCCGACCAGCGCGTCGCCGCCCAGGTCCTGGGCCAATTGCCAGGTCCGGGCCTTGTCCAGCCACATCAGCGGCGTCTCGAAGGTGAAACGCTGCCCCATGCCCAGCGACACCGCGACCTGCAAGGCCTTGACGGTATCGTCGCGGCAATCGGGATAGCCGGAGAAATCGGTTTCGCACATGCCGCCGACCACGACCTCCAGCCCGCGGCGATAGGCCAGCGCCGCGGCCATGGTCAGGAAGACCAGGTTGCGTCCTGGCACGAAGGTATTGGGCAGTCCGGCATCGGTCAGCCTGATCTCGGTATCGCGCGTGAGCGCGGTGTCGCTCAGGGCGCCCAGCACCGACAGGTCGATGGCGTGGTCCTCGCCCAGCCGGGGCGACCAGGACGGGAAGCGGGCGTGGATCTCGCGCAGCACGTTGCGGCGGGCATCGAGTTCCACGCGATGGCGCTGGCCGTAGTCGAAGCCCACGGTCTCGACCCTGGCGTAGCGGTCGAGCGCCCAGGCCAGGCAGGTGGTGGAGTCCTGGCCACCGGAGAACAGGACGAGTGCCTTGCGCGCGTCCATCAGTCGATCACCGCGGCGCAGGCGTCGGTGGGCGCGGCGGCGATATCACCCACCACGGGGACGATCTTGAGACCGGCGGAGGCGATGCGGCAAGGCGCGGCCACCACGCCGCAACCATTCAGCGCGGTCGCGCAGGCGAAGGCAAGCAGAAGACTTTTCATGTAACCCTGGCAGGAGTGTCGTGCGTGTCGCCACCAGGGTAGCACTATGGGATGGCATGTCGTGCACCGGGAGCCCGCGGCCCCCGGAACGCCCCCGTCAGGCCTTGGCCAGGACCGGCTTGGCACGCGGCCGGCCGAGATCCGGCAGGAAGGCGGTCAAGAGACCCAGCAGCGGCAGGAACGAGCACAGGTGGTAGACGTATTCGATGCTGGTCACGTCGGCCACCTTGCCCAGCACCGCGGCACCCAGGCCGCCCATGCCGAAGGCGAAGCCGAAGAACAGGCCCGAGACGGTGCCTACCTTGCCCGGCATCAGCTCCTGGGCGAACACCAGGATCGCGGAGAAGGCCGACGCCAGGATCAGGCCGATGACGAAGCTCAGGACGCCGGTCCATGCCAGTCCCACATAGGGCAGCACGAGCGCAAACGGCGCCACGCCCAGGATGGAGCCCCAGATCACCTTCTTGCGGCCGATGCGGTCGCCGATGGGGCCGCCCAGTATCGTGCCCAGGGCCACCGCGATCAGGAAGGCGAACAGGTGCATCTGCGCGGCCTGCACCGACACGTCGAAGCGGTGCATCAGGTAGAAGGTGTAGTAGCTCGTGAAGCTGGCCATGTAGAAATACTTGGAGAACAGCAGCGTGAGCAGGATGGCCATCGAGCCCGTGACGGTCCCGCGGCTGAGCGTGGGCGCGGGCGCCGCCGGCCGGGCCTTGCGCGGGCCGGACAGGTGCTGCCGCTTGTACCAGGCACCCACCTGATAAAGCACGACCATGGCCAGCAGCGCGGCCAGCGCGAACCACGCCAGGCTGTCCTGGCCGCGCGGAATGATGAACCAGGCGGCCAGCAGCGGTCCCATGGCGCTGCCGGCGTTGCCGCCCACCTGGAAAATGGACTGCGCCAGGCCGTGGCGGCCGCCCGACACCAGGCGCGCGACGCGCGAGGATTCGGGATGGAAGATGGACGATCCGGTGCCCAGCAGCGCCGCGGCCACCAGCAGCATGGCGTAGTTGGGCGCGAAGGCCAGCAGCACGATGCCGGCCATGCTGCACGCCATGCCCATGGGCAGCGAATAGGGCTTGGGATTGCGGTCGGTGTACAGGCCGACCAGCGGCTGCAGCAGCGAGGCGGTCAACTGGTAGAGCAGCGTGATCAGGCCGATCTGGGTGAACGACAGCGAAAACTCGCTTTTCAACAGCGGATACACCGCCAGAATCAGCGACTGCAGCATGTCGTTCAGGAAGTGCGAGAAGCTGATCGCGCCCAGTATCTTGAAACCGGTGCGTTCAGCCTGGGCGGGCGGAACTTGGGCAGGGTTGACGCTTTGCATGGAGTCTCTGGAGATGCCCGATGGGCTCAGGGTTTTTACGTATTTTCGTAAGCGTACCTGTCCAGATTGCGCCTGTCTTGCGAAAATAAGGCACACGCCTTCTAGAAATGGACAAAAGCTCCCTTTTTCCCGACTACCACGACTACGACCGCCGCGAGCGGCCGGTCACGGCCATGGCCAAGGACTTCCCGCCGGACTACCGCACCGGGCCGCACCAGCACCCTTCGGGTCAACTGGTCTACGCCCTGTACGGCGTGGTGGTCGCGCATACCGAGATGGGCCGGTGGGTGGTGCCGCCCACCCGGGCCCTATGGATGCCGCCCGCCGTGCGCCACGAGTTGCGCATGGTGGGCGCGGTGCGGATGCGCACCGCCTACATCCACGCGGAAGCCGCCCGGCAATTGCCGCCCCACTGCTCAGTCATGGCGATCTCGCCGCTGCTGCGCGAACTGATCCTGGCGGCTATCGACATCCAGGGCCCCTACGACGAAGATACCCGCGACGGCCGGGTAATGCGGCTGCTGCTGGATGAACTGCGGCAACTGCCCACGCTGCCGCTGCGCCTGCCCCGGCCCGCAGACCCGCGCCTGCAGGCGGTGTGCGAAGCCATCGTCGCCGCCCCCGACGACAAGACCACCGCCCAGGGCTGGGCGGCCCGGCTGGGCGTGGACGCCAAGACCGTGCACCGTCTTTTCGTGCGCGAGACCGGCATGACCTTCGGCCAGTGGCGCCAGCAGGCCCGGCTGCTGGAGGCGCTGGAGCGCCTGGCCGAAGGGGCGAAGATCCTGGATGTGTCGCTGGAGCTGGGCTATGCCAGCCCCAGCGCGTTCTCGACCATGTTCAAGCGGCAGTTCGGCGTGGCGCCGAGCGCCTTCTTCGACCAATAGACGGCCATTCGGTCAGGATTGATCCAGGAAATCCGCGACGACGGCGTTGAACCAGTCCTCGCGCTCCAGGTGCGCGCCCCGTCTTCGGCGCAAGCCGCATGACGCGGGTCGTCCTCCCCGCGCGCGCACCACGTCGCCGTCACGCGGCGCACGCAGGACGCCACGCCGTCCTCGTGCAGCCGGGCGATGGTGCGCTCGGCCGGCTCGAAGCGCCGGCGCGGATCGATGCGCAGCCCCGCGCCGTACAGGACCGCGCGGCGCACGCGCTGCGGATGCGTGCGCAGCAGTTCCTGCACGACGAAGCCGGCCATCGAATGGCCCAGCGCGTCGAAACGCGCGAGCCCGTGCGCATCGGCCTGCCGCAAGGCCTCGGCGGCGAAGCCCGCGAGATCGAGGCAGGGCGGCTCGCCGCCGCGCGCACCGAACCCCGGCCAGTCGAAGGCCACGCAGCGGCGGTCCGCCAGCGCCGCCACGGTCGGCCGCCAGATGGCCGACGAAGCGCCGAAGCCGTGCAGCAACAGCAGGGGCGTGCCGTGCGCCATCGTCAGTTGTCCAGCATCACGCCGGACTTGCGCACGATGTCCTGCCAGCGACGCGCTTCGCTGCGCAGCGCGGCCTCGAACTCGGCGGGCGAGCCCTTGCCCGGCACGAAACCGCCCTGGGCATAGGACTCGCGCACCTGGGGCATGGCCAGCACCTCGTTCAGCGCCTGCGACAGGACGGCGATGACGGCCGGATCGGTGCCCTTGGGCGCCGCCAGTCCCCACCAGTTGCTGAGCACGACATCGGGCATGCCGGCCTCGGCCGCGGTGGGCACCTCCTTCAGGCCCGGATAGCGGGTGGGTGAGGCGACGGCCAGCGCGCGCACGCGGCCCTGCGGCATGTACGAGGCGGCGATGCTGTAGCCGCCTATGTAGAGCTGGATCTCGTTGGCCAGCAGGGCCTGCACGCCCAGCGACGACCCGCGGTACGGAATGTGGGTCATGCTGGCGTGCATCGCCTCGCTCAGCATGTAGGCCGACAGGTGGGGCGTGGTCCCGGCCCCCGGGGAACCGTAGTTCAGCTTGCCCGCATGCTGCCTGGCGTACTGCGCGAAGGCGGCGTAGTCCTGCGCCGGCACCGCGGCGCTGATGTAGATGAAGGCCGGCACGTCGGCCAGCTTGCCCACCATCGCCAGGTCCTCCAGCGGATCGAAACCCAGCTTGCGATACAGGTACTGGTTGATGACGAAGTTGTTGGTCGCGCCCAGCACCAGCGTGTAGCCGTCGGGCTTGGCGCGCACCACGTCCTGCACGCCGATGTTGCCGCCCGCGCCGGTGCGGTAGTCGATGACCAGGGGCTGGCCCAGCCGCTTCTCCAGCAGCGGCTGCACCTGGCGGATGGCGATGTCGCCCGCCGCTCCCGGCGCGTAGGGCAGCACGACGCGTATGGGCCGGTCGGGATAGCCGGCTCGTGCGCCGGCGGCAAGGCAACAGAGGAGGCCGGCGGCGAACAGCGCGGCGCGGCGGCTAACGGTATCGGTCACGGCATGCCCTCCTTCAAGCGATGCGCCGGATCTGCCGCCGGCGCGGCGGCGTGGCGCTACAGGTCGATGCGCATCAGGTCGTGCGCCAGGCGCAGCGGACCGTCGTAGTTCTTGCGTATGTCGGCCACGATCTCGTCCATCAGGTGCGGCCCCATCAGCTCCACCGGCAGGTGCTTGGCGGCGGCGCGCCGGAGCACCGGGCTGGTGGAATCGAAATGGCCAAAATGCGTGGCCACCAGGCTCTTCACGTTGGCCCGGCGGGCGATCTTGCCCAGGTCCGTGGGACTCGTGTGGGCATAGGTCCCCACGCCGGTCTTGGCGCGGTGGGCGATGAAGGACTCGGGGAAGGTGCACTCGTGGATCAGCAGGTCGGCGTCCTGGGCCAGCCGCACCATGGCCTCGCAAGGCGCCGTGTCGCCGCTGAAGGCAATGACCTTGCCCTCGGCCTCGACGCGCACCCCGAAACATTCGCAGATGTCGCGCGGGATGTGCTCGACCCAGTCCACCGAGATCTTCACCTTGTCGTCCTCGAACACCACGCCGGGCTGGACCTCGCGCACCTCGGGCCGCGCCGCCTCGATGTTCTGCTGGCGCACGGGGTAGGCGCTGCGGGCGCGGAAATCGGCCTGGAACGCGCCGTGCTCGAACAGGTGGTCGACGAAATGCCGGGTGCCCTTGGGGCCCAGCACCAGCGGCGCGCCGGTCTTGTTCAGCATCCAGCTGGAGATGACGAAGTAGGGATAGTCGCAGATGTGGTCGTGGTGCAGGTGGGTCAGGAAGACGAATCCCACCGTGGCCGGGTCCACGTTGGCGCGCACCATCTGCCGCGTGGCGCCTTCGCCGCAGTCGAACAGGTAGTGCCGGTGGTCGTCCAGCGTCAGGAGGATGGCCGACTGGCCTCGGTCGGGGTCGGGCAAGGCGGCGCCGGTGCCCAGCATCGTGATCTTCATCGGGGTCTCGCGGGTAGGGGGAAAACGGGCCCAGTGTAGGCACGCAGTGACTACCAATGCATAAATTCTTAGAATCAAGTGAAAACCAATAGGAATCACTCTTTGGACACCGCCTACCGTATCCCTACCGTCCGTCAGATACGTTCCAGGCTGCGGCTGCGCCACCTGGACCTGCTCGAGGCGCTGCACGCCACCGGCAGCGTGCACAAGGCCGCCGCGCGCCTGGGCATGACCCAGCCCGCGGCCAGCAAGCTGCTGGTGGAACTGGAAGAAGCCTTCGGCGTGCCGCTGTTCGTGCGCTCGCGCCGCGGCATCTCGCCCACGCCGTATGGCGAGACGCTGGTGCAGAAGGCCGGCGTGCTGCTGGCGGACCTGGACGGCGCGCGAAACGAGATCGAGGCGCTGACCCGCGGCGCCACCGGCCGGGTGCGCGCCGGCGTGCTGCAGGTGGTGCTGCCGGTGCTGGTGCCGCGCGCGCTGGCGCGCATGCACGCGGCCCATGCGGGCATCACCGTGATGATCCAGGAAGGCACCAACGACCTGCTGCTGGCGGCGTTGGCGCGGGGCGAGCTGGACTGCATCATCGGGCGCCTGATGCAGGGCGCCTCGCAGGCCATGTTCCGCACCGAAGTGCTGTACGACGAACCCATCTACGTCGTCGCGCGGGTCGGGCATCCGCTGGCGCGCTCGAACCGCGTGACGCCCGCCACGCTGGCGCGGCAGGCGTGGATCCTGCCCCCGCCCGACGCGCCGCTGCGCCAGCGCATCGATGCCTATTTCGCCGAACAGGGCCTGACGCTGGGCGTGCCGCTGGCCGAATCCGTCTCGCTGCTGGCCAACGAGGTCCTGCTGCGCAACACCGACGTGCTGGCCGCCATGCCCCGCGGCGTCGCGCGGCACTATGCGCGGCTGGGGATATTGACCATCTTGAACTTCCGGCCGTCGTGGGCCTTGCCTTCGGTGGGGGTCGTGCTACGCTCGGACGTGGCGCCGTCGCCCGCGCTGGAATTTTTCCTGCGGGCGGTCCGCGAGGAAGCCGCCGGACTGCGCCACCAGGCGGAACAGGAGTAAATCCTGGCGCCTGGAATCGCCTCATCCCGCACCGTGGATCATCAACGGACAGGAAACGAACTCTTCCGTTTTGCACGATTGATTGCCTGACAGTACGCGCCTATATTGCCGACAAAGGCCACGCCACAGGAGCTGCCATGTCCGCCTCGAGCGCCCACCGTCTGCCCACGTTCTTCATCCCCCATGGAGGCGGTCCCTGCTTCTTCATGGAATGGCCCGGCGATCCCCACATGTGGGACCGCATGGCCGCCTTCCTGAAGGGACTCGCCGCGTCGGCGGGCGCCCGTCCCGACGCGGTGCTGGTGATCTCGGGCCACTGGGAAGAGGACGACTTCACCGTCAACGCCAGCCCCAACCCGCCCCTGCTGTTCGATTACTACGGCTTTCCCGAGCACACCTACCGGCTGCAATACCCGGCGCCGGGTTCGCCCGTGCTGGCCGGCCGCGTGCGCGAGCTGCTGGGGCAGGCGGGTATCGCTTCGGGCTCGAACACCGAGCGGGGGCTGGACCATGGCGTGTTCGTGCCGTTCAAGCTGATCTTTCCCGACGCCGACACTCCTGTCGTCCAGTTGTCCATGAAGACCGGCCTGGACCCCGAGGCCCACCTGGCGGCGGGCCGCGCGCTGGCGCCGCTGCGCGACGAAGGCGTGCTGATCGTGGGCAGCGGCATGAGCTTCCACAACATGCGGGGCTTCGCGCCGGCGTTCAAGCCGGCCTCGCAGCGCTTCGACGACTGGCTGGCCGAGACCGTGGCGCTGCCGCGCGAGGCGCGCGAACAGGCCTTGGCGAACTGGACCTCGGCGCCCGACGCGCGCGTCTCGCAGCCCCGGCCCGATCACCTGCTACCGTTGATGGTGGCGGCGGGCGCGGCCCGCGACGACCCCGGCAGCCGCATTTTCCAGGATGAAGTCATGAACGTCATCGTCTCGGCTACCCGGTTCGGGTAGGGAAACCCACCCCCTACGCCCTTCGGGCGCCGTGGTCCTGGACACAGTCTTTTTCACCCGCGTGTCACTCTTGAAGGAAAATAGCCAATGCAGACCTCCACCAACGACACCCTCACCGTCTGGGCCCCCCGCGCGCAAGCCGTCATGCGCATCGTCATCGCCTACGTGTTCCTGCAGCACGGCACGGCCAAGTTCTTCGACATCCCGTCGCTGGGCATGCAAGGCATCCAGCTGTTCTCGCTGATGGGCCTGGCCGGCGTGCTGGAGATTGGCGGCGGCCTGCTGATGATCCTGGGCCTGTTCACCCGGCCGGTGGCGTTCATCCTGTGCGGCTTCATGGCCGTGGCCTACTTCATGGCGCATGCGCCCAAGGCCTTCCTGAGCCCGCTGCAGAACGGCGGCGAGCCGGCGGTGCTGTACTGCTTCGTGTTCCTGTTCTTCGCCGTGGCCGGCGCGGGCGCCTTCAGCATCGACGCGTCGCGCGGCAAGGCCTGAACGCTTGGACACGCTGGTCAGCATGAAGGTGTTCCGCCTCGTGGTCGAGGCGGGCAGCTTCGCGCGGGCGGCCGGACAACTGGGGATTTCGCCGGCCATGGCCAGCAAGCACCTGGCCCACCTGGAACGCAGCCTGGGCGCCCGCCTGCTCAACCGCACCAGCCGGCACGTCAGCCCGACCGAGGCGGGGCAGGTCTACTTCGAGCAGTGCTGCGAAGCGCTGGACCTGCTGGACAACGCCGAGGCCACCCTGCAGGACAGCCATGCCGAGCCGCGCGGCCAGTTGAAGATCACCGCGCCGGTCTGGTGCGCCAACGGCCGCTTCGCCGGCATGCTGGCGTGCTACCGCGAACGCTACCCGCGCGTGGTCATCGACCTGCGCCTGAGCAACTACAAGGTGGACCTGGCCGAGGAAGGCTTCGACCTGGCCCTGCGCGCCACCACCACGCAGAACGCGCCATCGCTGATCGTGCGGCCGCTGTGCGAGGTCCGCTTCGTGCTGGCGGCCTCGCGCGACTACGTGGAACGGCACGGCCCCTTCGAGTCGCCCGCCCGGCTGGCCGACCGTCCGGCCGTCCTGCCCGCCTACATCAAGCGATCCGAGGAAATCCCCCTGCTGGGACCCGGGGGACCCTCGACGCTGCGCGTGCCCACGGCGCTGAAGACGGACGACTCGTCCCTGGCGCGACACAGCCTGTTGGCGGGCATCGGACCCGGCTACCTGCCGGAATGGCTGATCGCCGACGACCTGGACAGCGGCGCGCTGGTGCGCCTGCTGCCGCAGTACCGGCCCCCTTCGGTGACCCTGTACGCCGCCTATACCAGCCGCAAATTCATGGCGCCCAAGGTGCGGACCTTCATCGACTTCTTCAGCGAGGCATTCGCCTAGGGGCCTGTTCAGCCCTGCCCCGGGTGCACCACGGCCATCCAGATCGGTTCGCTGCGATCGAGCATGACCCGCAGGGCCCGGTTCACCTCGGCCAGCGGGAAATGATGGGTGATCAGCGCATCGGCGTTCAGCCGGCCCGATGCCAGCAGTTCCAGCACGGCGTCGGTATCCGATCGCGTGCAGGCCCGGGTGCCGACGATCGTCCAGCACATCTGCATGGCTTCGGCCACCGTCAGCGACAGCGGCACGGCGTTGCCGCCCATGTGCACCAGCGTGCCGCCCAGCGCCAGCGCGCGCAGTGCCTGCATCGTGCCCGGGCCGCCCGGGAAATAGTCCAGCACGGCATCCGCGCCTCCCGGCAGCACCTCCCGCAGCCGGCGGGTCAGGCCCTGGCTCTCGGCCCAGTCGGGCGCCAGTTCGTCCAGCGCGACCAGCTCCACGGGCAGGTCGCCCGCCAGCGGCCGCAGCGCCTCCAGGCGTTCGCGCGACCGCGCCACCAGCACCAGGCTGCGCGCGCCGTAGAACCGCGCCAGCAGGATGCTGGCCGTTCCCATGGTGCCGGTGGCCGCGGTGATGACCAGGCGCCCCGGCTCGGGAATGGCCGCGCACTTGAGCGCGCGCACGGCATTGGCCAGGTCGTGCACCTTGGCGCCGACGTCGAAGCCGACGTTGTCGGGCAGGGGGTCGACCAGCCAGTCCGGGGCGCGCGCATACTCGGCCAGGCCGCCGTCGTGATAGCGCGCGTAGAGCTCCAGCTTGCCGGTGCCGAACGCGGCGTGCCCGATCATGGCGGTCTCCGCGCACAGTTGCTGGCGGTCGGTGCGGCAATAGACGCAGTCGCCGCAGGACAGCATGGGATGCACCCGCACCCGCCGGCCGACCAGCGAGGCGTCGGCCTCGCGTCCCGCCGCGACGACCACGCCGGCGATCTCGTGGCCGGGCGTGGACGGCAGGTGCTTGAAGCGGCCGCGCTCGAGCAGCTTCATCATGCCGGGCGCGATGCCGGCGGACGCGACCTTGATCAGCACGTCCCGTGCGCCGGGCTCGGGCACCGGCACCCGCTCCAGCCGCAATTCGGTCGCGCCCTGGTGGGCGCGCGCGGCAAGCATGTCGCTCATATTGCTGTCCTTGTGTGTCAAGTCGGTTTTCCAGGGCGCAGCGCGTCGATTTCCGACGGCGTCATTCGCTCGGCCTGGCGGGCGCCTTGCGCCACCTGCGGGATGGGTTGGGTCGAGACCAGCGACAGATGCGTGCTGGGCTCCGCGTGGATGCTGGCGAAGGCCACGGCGCGGGGAATGCGGACGAAGTCCCCGGGCGCCAGGCGCAGCACGCCCCGCTGGGTCACCAGCGTACGCGTACCCGAGACCTGATACTGGATCTCCTCGGCGTTGCGCAGCCGGCGATAGACGTGTCCGGTCGAGGCGGCGGCCGTGGTTCCGATCATGGCCGTGGGGCCGCGATACAGCCATTCGCTGCCCGATCCGATGCGCAGGACCTCCAGCCGCTCCTGTGTTTCATCGGCATGGGACAGCAGCAGCCGTTCGTCGATGGGAGACAGCGCCACGTCCTGGCCCGGGCCGGCCACGCCTTCGGTGACGAGCTCGTTCAGGGGCGCGGGCGACCAACCCGGAAACGGCGGGATCCTGGCCTCGGAGCGACGGTCCACCGCGCCCAGGCGCTCGACCGGACCTGGCACGTAGAACAGCAGGTGGATGTCGCGGCGGCCGTAGTTGTCGTGGGCCACGCCGTCGGGCAGCCGGGCGAACTCGCCCGGCGCCACGTCCACGCTGCCCAGTTCCGTCATGATGGTGCGGTCGCCGCACACCTGGAACGAGATCTCGTCCACGCCGCAGTTGCGGTGGTAGAAAGGCTGGCGGGCATTCATCGTCTGCCACTCTATCCGCATGGCCGCGCTTTCGTAGACCCCGCGCGGGGGCACGAAGGGCTGGTCCACGTACCCGGGGGGAAAATGCACCGCCTCGACGGGCGGGTACGCGCGGGGAGGGCGGCCGCCGCCCGGCAGGGGTTCGGCCAGCAGCAGTTCCTCGCGACGGCGCAGCACGCGGGGCGGCGCGTCGAAAGGAAATGCCTCCAGGTATTCAAGGACTTCGGGCACGGCGGTCTCCTTCGGGGCGGGCGGGAACGAGCGGCTCAGGCCAGCAGCCCCGCCTCGCGGTAATAGCGTTGCGCGCCCGCATGCAGCGCGATGGACGGCCGGGCCATCCTGGCGGGATCGATGGGATAGGACAGCGGACTGCGCTGCGGCGGCAGGTGGCGGTACTGGCGCTCGATGGCCTCGCGCGTCTCCACCAGGCACCAGGTCAGCAGATGCGCCACCTCCTCGTCCATGTCGTCGCGCACCAGCACCAGGAAGTCCGAGAAGTCCAGGGCCTCCACCGGCGTCTCGAGATTCTTCCAGTAGCCTGCGGGCAGCGCGTTGGCCGGGAAGCCGTGATCGGCGCGCAGCCGGGCCAGGGCGGAAGGTTCCGCGGACAGCGGCACCGCCAGTCCGGACTCGACGATCCGCGCCCACCACGGCGTCATGATCGCTTCCTGCAGCACGCCGTCCACCTCTCCCGCCTCCATGCGCGCCAGGCTGTCGCGAGGATTGGTGTCCTCGACGTAGGATCCGCCCCAGGCCGCCAGCGTGGCCTCGTCGATGCCGTGGGCCGCCATGAACAGGCGGCTTATATAGCCGATGAAGTTGGTCCCGTCGTTGCGCGACGTGGCGATGCGCAGGGCCGGCCGGCGGCTGCGCAGTTCCTCGAAAGAACGGATGCCCAGGTCCGGGCGCAGCGCCAGCACCATGCGGTCGTTCTGCGGCAGCACCGCCAGCGAGCGCAGGTTGGGCGCGGCGCGTCCCTGGAAGATGGACTGGCCCGTCAGCGCGGCCGGCATCAGCATCGCCGGCGTCACCAGGCACAGGTCCACCTCGCCTTCCTGCACCAGGTCGATGGCCTCGATACCGCCGGCGCGTATGCTCCATATGGCCACGCGGCTGCGCGGGCCGGCGCGCTTGCAGAACTCCTCGCACAGCCAGGAGCAGATGCGGTGGAAGTTCGCCTGGCCCCAGTCGCCGACGAAGCGCAGGTGGTACGAGCGGGAAAGTGCGGGTTGCATGAAGGAACTCCTATTCGACCTTGACGTGGGCGTCCTGGATCACCTTCGCCCAGAATGCATTCTGCTCGCGCACCAGTGCCCCGAAGGCCTGCTGGTTGCTGTCCACCGGCTCGAAGCCCAGTTCCAGCAGGCGGCTGCGGATCTCGGGACGCGCCAGCACCTTCTGCACCGAGGCGGCCATCTTCGCCGTCAGCGCGGCGGGCGTGCCGGCCGGCACCAGCAGGCCGCCGAAGCCGACCACTTCGAACCCGCCGTAGCCCGACTCCTTCATGGTCGGAATGTCGGGACTGATGGGCGAGCGCGTCGAACCGGTGCTGGCAAGAATGCGCAGGGTGCCCGCCTGCACGTGCGGCAGCAGGTCGGAGTAGGACGCGAACACGCTGGAGATGCGCCCGGCCGCCACGTCCATCACCGCGGGCGGGATGCCGGTGTAGGGCACGTGCAGCATGTCGATGCCGGCCTGCTGCATCAGGATGACCATGTTCAGGTGCGGGGTGGAACCCTGGCCCGGGCTGGAGAAAGAGGTGGCGGCGGAAATTCAGACAGTCCGATAAGTGGAGAGCTCTGGGCCTGATCCGGCGATAATGCCGGTAAAGGAACCAGAGAGATGACCAAGA
>NZ_BAAAEN010000026.1:0-80012 GCF_039523035.1 Pigmentiphaga daeguensis
ATCTGGCTATCCGTGAACTTCGATCGCTTCATCTGTAGAACTCCCTGTTCGAGAAAATTCTACTTCTGACTCCCAGGCTTTACAGGGGGCATTACCCCGCCAGCGCCACCGCTTCGCCGGCCAGCCGCATGGTCGAGAAGATGCCGGTCGCCATGCCGGCGCGTTCCTTGGGCACGACGCTGACCGAAAGGTCATCCATCAAGCCCCATGGCAAGCCCGTGCCGATACCTATCAGCAGCATCGGCCAGATGATGGCCATCGATTGCTGCCCCACCGGCATCGTGGCCAGCCAGGCCAGGCCCGCCGCGGCTATCACCAGGCCTCCGGCCGAGAGGGCGCCGGCGGGATACCTGCGCGCCAGCAGCCCGGCCAGGAAGGGGACGATGGCCATGGGCAGCGAGAGCGGAATCATCATCATGCCGGCCTTCAGTTCGGAGTAGCCCTCCACGCCGATGAAGCCTATCGGGAGCAGTATCAGCAGGACGACATAGCACACGGCGGTCGCCAGGGGCAGCAGTTGCACGCCCACGAAGCGCGGATAGCGGAACAGCGAGAGGTCGAGCATCGGGCGGGCCCGCTTCAGTTCGATGGCGACGAAGGCCGCCAGCATGGCGAGCGCCGCGCCCAGCAGCGCGAGCGTGGCCGTGCCGGTCCAGCCGTACTGCGGACCGGTGACGATACCGAAGATCAGCAGGGACAAGGCGACGGTGAAGGTCAGGGTGCCCCAGCCGTCCATGCCTCGCGCGTCGGGATCGCGCGTCTCGCGCATGCGCGGCACGCCGAACAGCAGCACCAGCGCGCCGATGACGGCTCCCGTCAGGAAGATGGACCGCCAGCCGAAGTGTTCGATGAGCAGGCCCGACCAGATGGGGCCGAAGGCCAGGCCGACGCCGAACGTGGTGCCGAGCAGGCTGAAGGCCCGCGTGCGGGCGGGGCCCTCGAACTCTTGCGCCAGCGTGCCGGCCGCCAGCACGAAGCTGCCGAACGCGAGCACGAAGGCGTTCACCACCCACGCCAGCGCGACCGGGCTGCCGCCCAGGTCGCGCGCGATGGCGGGCGTCGCCACCGCGGGGCCCGTGAAGCTCAGGGGCATCATGAGTCCGGCCAGGCACACCGCGGCCAGCACGATGGTCTTGTCGGTATGCGCGGCCTTCATGTTCGCGTCCATGCCCTTGCCTCAGATGTTGTAGCCGCCGTCGATCGTGAGCGCGGTGCCGGTGACGAATCGGCTTTCCGCGCTCGCCAGGTAGGCCACCAGTCCGGCCACGTCCTCGCCCTCGCCGTAGTGCCCCAGCGCCATCAGCGCGCGCAGGCTGTCCGCGCGTTCGCCGTCGGCCGGATTCATGTCGGTGTCGATCGGGCCGGGCTGCACCAGGTTCACCGTGATGCCGCGCGGACCCAGGTCGCGCGCCATGCCCTTGGTCAGGCCGATCAGCGCGGACTTGCTCATGGCGTAAAGCGTCGAGCCCGGGGCCGGCACGCGATCGGCATTGCAACTGCCGATCGTGATGATGCGGCCGCCTTGCCCCATGCGCGCCGCCGCGGCCTGGGCGCCGGTGAAGGCCGCGCGCACGTTCACCGCCATCACGCGGTCGAATTCCTCGATGGTGAAATCCTCCAGCGCCTTCCAGTAGCCGATGCCGGCGTTGCTGACCAGGATGTCGAGCCGGCCGAATTCCTCCACCACGCGCGCCACCGCCTGCGCGGGGGCATGGGGTTCGGCGCTGTCGCTGCGCAGGGCCACGGCGCGGCGGCCGGTCTCGCGCAGCGCGCCGGCCACCGTCTCGGCCTTGTCCGGCGAACTGGCGTAGGTGATCGCCACGTCCGCGCCCTCGCGCGCCAGGCGCAGCGCGATGGCCGCGCCTATGCCACGGCTCGCGCCGGTTACCAAGGCCACTTTTCCTGACAATCGGGACATGCTGTGCTCCATTTTCGTAATGATCGTTATAAAATGATCCACGACCTCTTCGCGGAGCGTCAAGAATTTTTATATTGATCGTTACAAAAAAGGTGAAATATGGCTGAACGGGGACGCCCGCGCGGTTTCGACCGCGACGCAGCCTTGCAGCGGGCCATGGAGGTTTTTTGGGAGCGTGGCTATGAGGGCACGTCGCTGTCGGATCTGACGACGGCGATGGGCATCAACGCGCCCAGCCTGTACGGGGCCTTCGGCGGCAAGGAAGCGCTGTTCCGCGAGGCCGTGGAACGCTACCGCCACACCGACGGCGGGATGACCGACGTGGCGCTGCGCGAGGGCAGGACCGCGCGCGAGGCGGTCGAAGGCATGTTGATGGCCGCGGCGAAGGCGTTGACGCTGCCGGGCAGGCCCAAGGGGTGTTTCGTGGTGCTGGGGGCGACCAATTGCACGCCCGCCAACCAAGGCATGGCGGCCTTCCTGCGAACCCACAGGCTGGCCTCGATCCAGCGTGTGCGCGAGCGCCTGGAGCAGGGGGTGGCCGACGGGGAACTGTCGCCGGCGGCCGACCTGGATACCCTTGCCCGGTATTTCACGACGGTCGTGCAGGGGATGTCGCTGCAGGCCAGGGACGGCGCCAAGCGTGCGGAACTGGAGCGGGTGGCCAGCGCGGCGATGGCGATCTGGCCCAGCTAGGAGGTGGGCTTCCCCGGAAAGGGAAGCCTGGTCCCCTACGCCAGCTCGTACCCGTGCCGCGACAGCGGCAACGAGCGGAGGCGTTCCCCCGTCGCGGCGAACAGCGCGTTGGCCAGCGCCGGCGCCAGGCGCTCGGCGATCTCGCCGCAGACCTGGGTGAGGCCCCAGAGCTCGGCCTTGCCGCCGCGCACGTCGGCCGTGGCATTCATGGGCTCCATCGTGGCGTGCGCCAGGCCTGCATCAGCGTGTCGCCGTCGGGCGGCGGCGGGACGGCTGGTGCGTCCGCTGGCTGCGTGTTTTCCGGCCAGCGTCAATTGCTACATCGTCTGGCGCGGGGACAATCCCAAGCAGGAACTGATACGCCGCTTCGCCCGGTGGCTGCGCAACGCGGCGCTTCCTCCCGGCGCGCCGCTCCCGTCCGATCGCGGCGTGTTCCCGGACCAGGCCTGACGGCCCGGCGCGATATCCGTCAGGCGCGCTCGCTGATCGCGGCGCGCCACGATTCATACAACTGCGGCGCGGGCGAGATCGGATAGTGGACGATGTGGATGGACTGCTCGGACAGGGGCAGGGCCAACTCGCGGTACACGGGCGCGGACGACAGTCCATAGGGTTCGGCGTCGTCGTTCGAGTAGGCGTAGAAGACCTCGCGCATGCCGGTCATGTGGATCGCCGCCAGACACATCGGGCAAGGCTGCGCGCTGGCATACACCACGCACCCGTCCAGCCGCGGCGAGCCCAGCGCGCGGCAGGCCGCGCGGATGGCCGACAGCTCGGCATGGGCGGTGGGGTCGGCGCACGACAGTATCTGGTTGACGCCGGTGCCGATGACCGAACCGTTCCTGACGATGACCGCGCCGAAGGGACGGCCGCCGCATTCCGCGTTCTTGCGGGCGAGATCGACCGCCATGCGCAGGAAATGCTCGGGCATGTTCATGTTGTTGTCTCCCTATGAGGACGGACCGGTGGCAGGACATCGATCTTACGTGACGCCATCAATAAGGTAAAAGACGGATTTATTATCTTTTCGATAATTTTCTCTTATAAGGTTTGTCCATGCTGCTCCGACCCATCCATTACTTCCTGGCCGTGGCCGAGCACCGCAGCTTCACGCGTGCCGCCGCGGCGCTGCATGTCTCGCAGCCGGCGCTGTCGCAGCAGATACGGCAGCTGGAAGAGATGCTGGAGGCGCAACTGTTCGACCGCACGGGGCGCGCGACGCGCCTCACGGATGCGGGCCACGTCTATTTCAAGCATGCCCGCAAGGCCCTGCAGGACCTGGAAGAAGGCCGGCGCGCGATCCACGACGTGGGCGACCTGAGCCGGGGATCGCTGCGCCTGGCGGTCACGCCCACCTTCGCCTCGTATCTGGTCGGGCCGCTGGTCGAGCGCTTCCACGCCCGCCACCCCAACGTCTCGCTGATCCTGCGCGAGATGCCGCAGGAGCGCATCGAGGCGTTGTTGGCGGACGACGAGTACGACGTGGGCATAGGATTCGAGGAAGTGCGCTCGCCCGAGATCGCATCGCAGCGGCTGCTGGTGGAGACGCTGGCGCTGGTGGTCGGCAGCCGGCATCCCCTGGCCGGAAGGCGGCGGATGGCGCTGAAGGCGCTGGACGCCGAATCCCTGGTGCTGTTGACCGCCGAGTTCGCGACGCGCGAGCAGATCGACCGCTATTGCCGCCGGCACGGCCTGCGTCCCCGTGTCCTGATGGAGGCCAACTCGCTGGGCGCGGTCATCGAGATCGTGCGGCGCACTTCGCTGTCGACCTTGCTGCCGGCCACCATCGCCAGCGGCCGGGACGGCCTCGCCTCCATAGCGCTCACGCCGTCGCTGCTGGAAAGAACCGCGGTGCTGATGCAAAGGCGCGGCGCCTACCAGACGGCGGCGGCGCGCGAATTCGTCCGGCTCGCGCTGGAACACGGTGATGAAGGCGGGGGCGGGCGCAAGCGTGGCTAGACGGCCTCATGGGGGCTTGCATATCGAAAAGAACGCCTATACGATACACAAAAACGATATATCGTTTAACTGTATCGAAGGAGTATTCTCATGTTTCACCCTCATAGAATGTGGGCCGCCTGGCCCGCGTGGATGGCGGGCCGGGGCGGCCATCGCGGCCGCGACCCGTTCGACATGGATGGCCGCGGCCGCGGTGGTTTCGGCGATGGCGGCCGCGGTTTCGGCCGGGCCGGACGCGTCTTCGGGCCGGGCGACCTGAGGCTGGTGCTGCTGGCGCTGATCGCCGAACGTCCCAGCTCGGGCTATGAATTGATCAAGGAACTCGAACAGCGCTTCGGCGGCGTCTACGCGCCCAGCCCCGGCTCGGTCTACCCGACCCTGACGCTGCTGGAAGAGCAGGGACACATCCGCGCCGCCGGCATGGAAGGCGCCAAGCGGTCGTTCGAGATCACCGGAGAAGGCCGCGCCTTCCTGCAGGAAAACCGGCCCATGGTCGACGCGGTGCTGAACCGCATGAACATCACCGCCCAGTCGATGTCCGGCCGCGCCATGCCGGGCTCGGTGCACCAGGCCATGCACACGCTGCGCGCGGCGCTGGCCTTCCATTCGCGCGGCTGGGACGAGGCCGAGACGCGGCGCGTGCTGGACGTCCTGGAGAAGGCCGCCCGGGACATCAGCGGGGGTTAGGATGAAGCCCACCCTGGCGCCACGAAGCCCGGTCGCGTCACGGCCGCCTGCGCTGGCCGGGATGCGGGCCACCAAGGGCCGGCAGGCGGTGCTTGCCGCGCTGGACGAGGCCTCCGACCACCCCACGGCGGAAGACCTGCTGATGCGCGCCCGCAAGACGGATCCGGCCCTGAGCCTGTCTTCCGTCTATCGCATCCTGAAGGAATTCCACGATCGCGGCATGGTCCGCCGCCACGTGTTCACCCAGGGGCGGGCCGTCTGGGAACTGGCGCAGCGCGCCCTGCACGCGCACTTGATCGATGTCCATACGGGCGAGATCGTCGAGCTGCCCGAGGCCGATCTGGTGCGCATGTACGAGGCGGCGGCCGAGACGCTCGGCTACCGCCTGCGGGATGTCAGGCTGGAACTGTACGGCGAGCGCATCGACCGCGGCTAGGGCCTATTCCGGCCGTATCTGCATTTTTCGAAGCACCTCGCCCCACATCCGGTGTTCGGCGGCGGCCTTGCGGCGCAGGTCGTCGACGGTGCCCGGCGTGGGCACGACGCCGTGGCGAGCCAGGGCGCCACCCACCTCGGCCTGGCCGATGGCCTCGTTCAGCAGGGCGTTGTAGCGCGCCAGCGCATCGGGCGGCGTGCCGCGCGGCGCCCACAAGGCAAACCAGGGTTCGACGTCGAACCCCGCCAGCCCCTGGTCGTGCAGCGAGGAAATGTCCGGGTACAGCGGAAAGGGCGTCCTGCTGGTGGCGCCCAGGATGCGCAGGTCGCCGCTACGCGCGTGGTCGGCGGCGATCTGTATGGGCACGATCATGGTACGGATTTCGCCGCGCAGCAGGTCCGCCATCGCCCCGGCCGAACCCTTGTAGAACACGGGGCTCAGCCGGATGCCCGCCATGGCCTGGATCATGGCCATGCACAGATGATGATGGGTGGCCAGGCCCGGCGCCGCGTATTCCATGCCGGGGTGCTCGGCGGCGTAGGCCAGGAAGTCGCGCACGTTTTCGACCGGTACGCTCCGGTGCACCACCAGCGCGTGGTTGCCATAGCCTTCGATGCCGACCGGTTCCAGGTCGGCCAGCACGTCGAACGGCAGGTTCTTGTAGAAGTAGGGCAGCGCCAGGGTGTTCGAGACGTTGTTCAGCAGCGTGAGGCCGTCGGGGGCGGACTTGGCCGCCGCGTCCATGCCGAGCATGCCCGAGGCGCCTTCGCGGTTCTCCACCAGGAAGGGGCGGCTGGCTAGCAATGCCAGCCCGGGCGCGATGGCGCGGGCCAGCAGGTCGTTGGTGGTGCCCGCGGTTTGCGGGACCAGGATCCTGGCGGGCCGGCCGGTGCCGGCGCCTTCGGCCGTCGATGCGTGCGATGCCATGGCTTGTGCGCCTGTCGAGTCATGCCCCGTCGTCGATGCGGCATCCGCGTCGGCCGGAGGGATCGTCACGTTCGCGGCTGGGGGCGGTTGCCATTATAGTGGTCGCCTATGCCCGGCACGGCGGCACCAGGATCCGCCCAAGGAACCCCATCGCAGGCACAGCCCATGCCCATGAGCCTCAGGCAGTTGAGAATCTTCGTTGCCGTTGCCAAGACTGGCAGCACCATGGGCGCGGCCTCGGAAATCGCCCTGTCCCAGTCGGCCGTCAGCGCGGCGCTGAGCGAGCTCGAAGGCCTGCTGCATACGCGTCTGTTCGACCGGGTGGGCAAGCGCCTGATCCTGAACGACAACGGTCGCGCCCTGCTGGCCGAGGCCACGGCGCTGCTGGACAACGCCCAGCAGATCGAACGCGGTTTCTTCGACAAGCGCGGGCACGCGGCGGCCACCCTCAAGCTCGGATGCAGCACCACCATCGGCAACTACGTTCTGCCGGGGTTGCTGGCGCGCTACCGGCTGCGCGCGCCGCATACGCCCATCGAGGTCACTATCGCCAACACCGCGCAGGTGTCGGCGGCCGTGGCGGCCTTCGACGTCGACATGGGTCTGATCGAAGGGCCGTGCCAGGATGCCGACATCCAGCCGATCCCCTGGCTGCTGGACGAAATGGTGATCGTATGTTCTGCACGGCATCCGCTGGCGTCCGAGTGGCACACGCGCCGCATCACCCGCGAGCAGTTGCGCGAATCGCGCTGGTTGTTGCGCGAGCGCGGTTCGGGCAGCAGGTTGGCGGTGGAGCAGGCGCTGCTGCCCTATCTGCACCAGCTCAACATGGACATCGAGCTGGGCAGCACGGAAGCGATCAAGTACACGGCCGCCGAAGGGCTGTGGCTGGCCTGCCTGTCGCGCTGCGCCGTGAAGGACATGGTGGCCGCCGGCCAGTTGAGCATACTGGACACCGATCTGCCGCCGCTGCCGTTGCCCGGCGATGCATAGGCGATCTTGCCCGGCGTCTTGCGGGCGGCGTCGAGCAGTTCGCGGAAGTTGCCGACCGGCAGGGACGGGTGGGCCACCAGCACCATGGGCGACCACACCAATTGGCTGACGGGTGCGAAATCGCGGTCGGGGTCATAGGGCAGCTTGTCGTAGAGCGCGCTGCGCAGGGTGACGTCGCGGCCGGTGACGAAGAGGGTGTAGCCGTCGGGCGCAGCGCGCGCGACGAAGTTCTCGGCTATGGTGCTGCCGCCGCCGCCCTTGTTCTCGACGATGACCTGCCAGCCTTCGTTTTCGCCCAGCTTCTGGCTGGCCAGGCGCGCCAGGATGTCGGTGAAGCCGCCGGGCGGATGCGGGACGATGAGGCGTATCGGCTGGTTCGGGTAGGCCGGTGCCTGCGCCAGCGCAGGAGCCGCGCATCCGGCGATCAGCATGGCGATCAGGGATCTCGTGAACATGGTGCTCTCCTCCTCGTCTTGTATGAAGGCGGCCTTCAATGGGTCGCCGAAAGGGACGTACGGACCTCCACCAGCGCCTGCCGGCGTTCGTTGCGGATGACGTCGATCGCGCGTTCGAGCGCGCCGGCAAGCCGGGCGCCGTCCTCCACTACTTCCACGTGGGCGCGGCTGGCGGCCGCCACCATCGAATAGGACGGCGACGGTTCGAGCGACGTGAGCGGCATGACCGCTGCCCGCGCCGCATGACCGTCCCCATGTACGCCCAGCGTGGATCGGCGCACGGCGTTCCACATGCCGTTGTTCTTGACGATGGTCAGGATGGGCAGCGCCTGCGCCTCGGCGATCTGGTGGCAGGCGACGGGGTTGGCGAACACGTAGGAGCCGTCGCCCACGCACGCCACCACGAGCCGGTCGCGGTCGGCGAGCTGCGCGCCCAGGGCGGCAGGCACGCCCCAGCCCAGCGCGCCGGAATAAGGCGTGAAGAAATAGCGGTTGGGGCCCTTGAGGTCCATGTAGTCCGGCACGGTGCCGAGTTCGCTGAAGCAGAGGCCGTCGTCGCCAAGCACGTCGGACACGCAGGCGGAAATGTAGGCGCCCGAGACGGGCTTGCCGCCGCCGCGCAAGGCCTCCTCGCGCGCGTGCCGCCGGCGCTGTTCGGACAGTTGCGCGTAGTGCGCGCGGCGCCGCTCGACATCGCCCGTCGGTGGCGGCAGGGCCGCCAACAGGGCATCCAGCCCGGCGGCGGTATCGCAGCAGATCGCGAGATCGGTCTGGAAACTGCGCACGGGCTGCCGTCCCACCAGCGGATCGGGGCCCAGGTGCGCGATCCGCTTGCCGGGGCCCGGACGATGCAGCCGCTCCACCCAGGGCGTGGACGCGTCGACGACCAGGATGACGTCGGCCGCCTCGAACTGGTCGCCAGCCGAATGGCCCAGCATCATGGGATGGGACGAGGGCATGACGTTGCGTACCGGCATGATCTCGATAACGGGAATGGCGTGGGCCTGAGCCAGCCGGGCCAGTGATGTTCCCACCTTGCCGGCCGGATCGCCGCGTTCGGCCACGATCAGCGGATGGCGGGCCCGCGCCAGCCATTGCGCGAGTTCGTCGATGGCGGCCGGATCCGGGTAAGGGGCCGAGGGACGGGCTACCGGGAACGGTTCGAAGCGCACGCCCGGCGGCAGGGGGGCGAGCAGCGGTTCGCGCGGGAAGCCCAGGAAAACCGGTCCGCGCGGTTCCGCCATTGCCAGCGCGGCCGCCCGTGACACCAATCTGCATGCCTGTTCGGGATAACGCAGCTCGTATTCCCACTTGACCAGTTCGCGCACCATGGCGTGCTGGTCATACAGCTCCTGCCCGTACTGCACGGGGGTCAGCCGCGCGCCGTCGCGTCCATGCTCGGTCAGCGGCGTGCGCCCGGCCAGCAGGAACACCGGCACGTTGTCGCTGTGGGCGTTCAGCAGGCCGCACAGCGCATTGGCCATGCCCACGTTCACGTGGACCATCACGGCCTGCATGCGGCCGCTGGCCAGGTAATGGCCGTGCGCCATTCCCATGGTCACGGTCTCGTGCATGCAGGTGATGGGCTCGGGCATGGCGTCTCCCAGCCGGGGGTTGGCCAGAGCCTCGATGATGAGGGCGAAGTCGTTGCCGGCATTGGCGAACAGGTAATCGATGCCGCTGGCCTTCAAGGCCATCAGCAGGGCTTCGGCCGCCGTCGTGTTCTGCTCGATCCGCATGCTGGCTCCTGTCGGGTGGGGTGGCCCGTGGTGTCAATCCTGTTTCCAGACCGCGAAGGCCATGCCGCATCCCGTTCCCGCGGGGGTCCGATAACAGGGTTCGTAGGCCTGCCAGGCGAAGCGCAGGTGTTCGGCCGCGCCCGCCGTGGTGATCCAGTTACGGATTTCGGACGAGCCCGAGTTCAGGCGAGCCGGATCGATGCTGGTCAGCGCGGCCGCGTCTTTCTCGGCACAAGCGCGCAACACCAGGCGGTCCAGATCCTCGTCCACCGTGAAATGGCTCAATCCTCCCGAGGCGACGATGCCGACGCGGGCCGGCGTGTCCCAGCTTTCGACCGCGCGCGCGATGGCACGGCCCAGTTCATAGCACCGGCGCGGCCGGGGCTGGTTGGGCGGGTAATAAGTGTTCAGCGAAACCGGCAGCATGGGGATAGGCCGCGCCGGCATCAGGCGCCGGTGCACGAAACCGAAGGCGTGTCCCTCGCCATGGGCCTTGGCCAGGTGGCGAGACGTGCTGACGTCGAAGTTCTCGTCCATCAGCGAGCCGATGAGATGCCGGCCCAATTCGTGTGCGACGGGATACTCGCGCGGCGTTTCGTCTTCGTGGTATTGGGACCGCGCGCGGCGCCAGAATGGCGGCGCATCCGCCGGCATGGACAGCGGCCGGTTGGCGATCGTCTGCCCCCAGTAGACCAGGATGGCGGGCAGGTTCTCTTCGCCGTATTGTTCGTTCTGATCGTCGCCGATCACGATCAGCGCGTCCAGCGCAGCGGCGTCGATCGTGCCGGCCAGGTGGCGGATGTGGGCGTCGCAGGCGGCGGCCTTGCGCGTCAGCTCGTCCGGCTCGAGCGCCCGGGCCAGGCTGTCGCCGCGGCGCGCCAGCAGCGTCTCGTAGCCGACCGGGCGTCCGTCCAGGTCCAGCAGCTTGCGGCCGCCCAGGTCGATCGCGCCATGCTTGGCGTAGTCCTCGGCGGGACTGTTGAGCATGGGGCTGTGTGAGGATCCGATACCCAGAACGATTCTTGCCATGGCCTGCGCCGCGCCTTGCTTGAGGAAGATTCGGCCAGTGTAGGGAGGCGCATCGGCATGGGATAACGGATTCTTTGTATAGGCCTTAGCAAAAAAGCAGATAGATCGGCGAAGCTAGTTGCCCGCCGGGCCCGTGGCGGCCTGCCTGAAGTTGCCCTCCAGCGCTTCCAGCGTCCGCAACAGCGCATCGAGCTCTTTCTCCGACAGGCCCTGGAGCACTTCGTCCAGAAAAGCGGCTCGCCGGGGCATGGCCTCGTCCACCACCTCCTGTCCGGCCGCCGTCAGGCTGACGTTGGTCTGGCGGTTGTCCTGGGCATCCACCTGACGGGCGATCCAGCCGAGCTGTTCCAGGGCATGGAGCAATCGAGTCAGCGATGCGGGGTCCAGCCGGCAGCGCTCGGCCAGGAGCTTCTGCGGGCAGGTGCCGTGCTCGGCCAGCGTCAGCAGGATGCGCCAGCGCGGCAGGGCGTGGCCGATGCGGCCGCTGAAGCCGGCCTGCATGGCGCGGTAGGTCTGGCCCAGGCGCTGGATGACCTGCAGGCCGCGTTGCTCGCGATTCACGGCGCCTCCTCGGGGGCGGGCCGCTTGCCTCGCTCGGGGCGCACGATCTGGATGGACGGTACGCGCCTTACCAGCCACAGTCCGACCAGGGCGATCAGCACCGCGAGGATCTGGCCGTTGTGGATGCCCGAGACCAGGGCCTGGCGCACGTGTTCGAGCAGTTCGGTGGCGTGGCCGCCATGCAGGGCGAATTGTTCGGCCAGCGTGCGCTGGGCCTGCGGGTCCACCAGGACCTGGGGATTGTGCAGCTGCGGCAGCCACTGCAGCGCGTTCTCCGATTGCAGCACGTCGGTGACGCGCCACAGGTAGCTGTGCGAGACGATGGTGCCGACGATGGCCGTGCCCAGCATGCCGCCCACCATGCGGGTCGATTGCAGCGTGGCGGTGGCGATGCCCAGGTGGGTCCGGTCCGCGGTGTGCTGGGCGAAGATCGTCAGGTTGGGCATGGTGAAGCCTATGCCTATCCCGGCCAGGAACATGTAGAACGCGAAGAGCGCGTGCGGCGTGTCGTGGTGGGTGGTGACGACCCCCAGGCAGGCCAGCGCCAGCGTGGCGAAGCCCGCATACAGCATGCGGTTGGGCTTGTCGATGTGGCTGATGATGCGGCCGTTCAGGATGCTGCCCACGGTGATGCAGGCCGCCATGGGGGTGATGAGCAGGCCCGCTTCCTGGGGCGACAGCCCGAAGCCGCCCTGCAGCAGCAGCGGCGCGTAGAACATCAGCGCGAAGATGATGAAGCCGACCAGTGTCGCCAGCACGAACAGCACCGCCAGCGCCGGGTTGCGGAACATGTCGATGGGCAGCAGCGGCTGCGGGCAGCGCTGTTCCCAGAAATACAGGCCGGCGAAGGCGGCCAGGCTGCCGGCCCCCAGGAGCAGTACCGTGGTCGAGGCGGCGCCCTTGGGCAGCAGTTCCACGACCATCTGCAGGCAACCGAGCGCCAGCGCGATCAGCAGCGCGCCGGGCCAGTCCAGTTGTATCTTGCCGGCCGTGTGATGGCGGATGCGCGGCAGGAAGCGCGCGACGAACAGGATGCCCAGCAGCCCGACCGGCAGGTTGACGTAGAACACCGAGCGCCAGCCGTACTGCTCGGTCATCACCCCGCCCAGCGAAGGGCCGATGGCGTTGGCGATGCCGAAGGCCGAGCTGACGATGATCTGCCAGCGCAGGCGCACGCGGGGCTCGGGGAACAGGTCGGGAATGCACGCGAACGCGCAGCCCACCAGCATGCCGCCGCCTATGCCTTGCAGGCCGCGCGCCACGACCAGCCACAGCATGCTGGTGGCGGCCCCGCACAGCACCGAGGCCAGCGTGAAGACGAAGATGGCCGCGATCACGAACGGCTTGCGGCCGTAGTAGTCGCCCAGCCGGCCGAAGATGGGCACGGTGATGACGGACGGCAGCAGGTAGGCGGTGGCCACCCACGCATACAGGTCGAATCCCTGCAGCTCGGCCACGATGGTGGGCAAGGCGGTACCCACCACGGTCTGGTCGATGGCGACCATCATCATGACGAAGCACATGCCGAGGACGGCCATCAGCGATTGCCTGAAGGGCAGGACCTGGCCTTCGGAATGCTGGGGAAGCGTGGACATGGGAGGATGCCAGAATCATTGATCGATCAATGATTGTAGTCCTCCCGGCGCGCAGGGACCGCGCCCGTACCTTTTTGTTTAACATGGGCCAGAACCCGCCGGCCCTCGTACCGGTCCCATGCAACCGGACGTCTTTCGAGGACTTTCCATGCCGCTTTCCGAATCCGATCTGCAGGAACTGGCGCGGGCCAGGCACCTGCTGGAGCACCCGGGCATCGCCGCGCGCATCGCGGGGATCGCCGGCAAGCCCATCGAGCGTACGCTGGCCGCGCTGCCGGACCGGGTGTCGTCGATGATCGACGAACTCGCCCGCCGTTCCATCAGCAAGGCCCTGGACGTGGCGGTCAAGACCATGGATCCGACCCGGCCGGCGGCGGCCGCCGACTGGTGGCACAAGCTGGCGGCCGGGGCCTCGGGAGCCGCAGGCGGCGCCTTCGGCATGGCGGGGCTGGCCGTGGAGCTGCCGATCTCGACCACCATCATGCTGCGCTCCATCGCCGACATCGCCCGCAGCCAGGGCGAGGACCTGAAGACGCCCGAAGCGCGGCTGGAGTGCCTGCACGTGCTGGCGCTGGGCGGTTCCTCGAAGGCCGACGACGCGACCGACGCCGGCTACTTCGCCTCCCGCGCCGCGCTGGCGCAGGCCATCGCCTCGGCCAGCCAGTACCTCGCGCAGCATGGCACGGCCAAGGGCAGCGCGCCGGTGCTGGTCCGGCTGATCTCCGAGATCGCCTCGCGCTTCTCGATCGCGGTGTCCGAGAAGGCGCTGGCGCAGGCGGTGCCGATGATAGGCGCCATCGGCGGCGGGGCGATCAACGCGTTGTTCATCGATCATTTCCAGGACATGGGGCGCGGCCACTTCACCGTGCGGCGATTGGAGCGCGTCCATGGGACCGAGGCCGTGCGCGAGGCGTACCTGGCGCTGCCGCGGCGTTGACCCTTGTGCGGGCGCCCGGCCGAAACAATCGGCCCCGCCAGACGTATCAGTCTGTTAACGCCATGCCCGCTCATGCATGGCGAGCTACGATGGCCCCTGGGCCGGCACTGCGCCGGCGTCTTCAGCGAGAATCGCCATGAACGCCTCTTCTTCCCTGTCAGACGAACTGATGTCCCAGCTGCAAGGCGCCCCCTTGCAGCAGCTCGCGCAGCAACTGGGCACGGACACCGCCCAGACCCAGCAGGCCGTGGGCGCCGCGCTGCCCCTGCTGCTGGGCGCGATGGGCAACAACGCGGCCCAGCCGCAGGGCGCGCAGGCGCTGTTCGGCGCGCTGCAGGACCACGGCGGGGGCGGCGGCCTGGAGGGCATGCTGGGGTCGCTCCTGGGGGGTGGCAGCGCGGGTGCCCAATCGGACGGAGGCGCCATCCTGGGCCACATCTTCGGCGCCGACCGGCAGCGCGCCGAGGCCGGGCTGGGCGAGGCCACCGGCCTGGGCGGCGGCAACGCCGCGAACCTGCTGAAAATGCTCGCTCCCATCGTGATGGCCTTCCTGGCGCAGCGCGTGCAGTCGGGCGGCATGTCGGCCGACAGCCTGGGCACCACGCTGGGCCAGGAGCGCGATGCCGCGCGCCAGCAGGGCGGCCTGGGCGGCGGCCTGCTGGGATCCTTGCTCGACCAGAACGGCGACGGGCAGGTGGGCCTGGACGATCTGGTCAAGATCGGCGGCAGCCTGTTGGGAGGCCGTCGCTAGCATGCACACGCTACCGATACGCCAGCATATCGTCGATCGCGTCATCGCCCGGCGCGGCCGCGTGCACTTGCACGACCGGCTCGACCCGACCAGGACCGCCCTCGTCGTCATCGACATGCAGCCGACCTTCGTCGCCCCCGGCAGCCCCGCCGAAGTCCCCGAATCCCGGTCCATCGTCGACAACATCAACGCCCTGGCCCGCATCGTGCGGCGCCGGGGCGGACTGGTCGCGTGGGTCACCCACGCGAACCTGCCGGTGGGGCAGGGATCGGACTGGTCCGGCTTCTACGACCATTTCGTGGCCGCCGACGTGCGCGCCCGCACCATCGAGGCGAACGCGCCGCGCCCGGCTTCCGAGGCGCTGTGGCAGGGCATGGCGCCCGCGCCCGGCGACGTTCATTTGGCCAAGAACCGCTACAGCGCCCTGGCCCACGGTTCGTCCGGGCTGGAGCGAGTGCTGCGCAGCGCGGGAATCACCCATCTGCTGATCGCCGGCACCAAGACCAACATCTGCTGCGAGTCCACCGGCCGCGATGCCATGATGCTGGACTTCTTCCCCATCATGGTGGCGGATTGCCTGGCGGCGCTGTCCGACGAGGAACACCGGGCGGCGCTGGAGACCTTCGTGCAGAACTTCGGCGACGTGCGCGAGGTCAGCGAGATCGAAGGCCTGATGGCCTGAGTACGCGCGAACGGTCCGTCCGCTCGCGCACGGCCACGCATGCCATCAGCCAGGCCGCGGTGACGGCGAAGGCGGCGATGACGTCGCTCAGGTAGTGCACCTGCAGCATCACGCGGCTGTAGCCGACGCTGGCGATCAGGCCGGCCGCGAACATGGCCATGGCCTGGCGCCACGCCGGCGGCGCCAGGCCAGCCAGCAAATAGGCCAGCATGCCGTACACCGCCATCGCGCCGGTGGCGTGCCCGCTGGGGAAGCTCCAGCCCAGTTCCTGCGTGAACCCGTGCAGGTGTTCGGGGCGGACCCGCTGGAAGGTGCTCTTGAGCAGCACGTTCAGCCCCGCCGCGCCCAGCGTGCCCGCCAGCCAGAGCACCGCGTCGCGCCAGCGGCGGCGCCACAGCAGCACGGCCAGCACGAGGGTGCCCAGTCCCAGCAGGAAGTCCCGGTCGCCGGCCACGGTCAGCATGGACAGGAACCGCAGCCAGGCGGGCGAGGCGCGTTCGGCCAGGGTCTCGGCCAGCACCTTGTCGAAGGCCACCAGCCGTGACTCGGTCACGACGTTGGCGGCGATGAATCCGAACACGGCGACGCCGCCCGCGATCAACCCCGCCATCACGCGCGACCGGCGCACCGGCGAGGTCCGGCTCGCGTCCAGCAGCCTCCCTACCCACAGGCCGAGCGCGCACGCGCCGGCCAGCCAGGCGAGAAAGGCAAGGCCGGCGTGGCGGCCGGCGATCAGTTCCAGGGTCGTCATCGTTCGGTCTCGTGTCCGCGCGGCATCATCACCTGCCGGCAATGGCCGCATTGCCTCGCGCCTATGGCGGGAGAGGCGTCCGCCTTCTACAGTGCAGCGATCGGGCGACCACGATACATGACAACAACGGAGACGGCACATGATCCGAGCGTTCTGGCACGGCCTGATGGCGGCCATCCTCCTGGCGCCGTTCGCCCCGGCGGCGGCAGGCTACCCGGAACGGCCGATACGGCTCATCGTTCCCTTCGTGGCGGGCGGTTCGATCGACCGCGTGGCGCGCCTGCTGGCCGAGCGCATCCAGGCCCGGGTGGGGCAGCCGGTTATCGTCGACAACCGGACCGGCGCGACCGGCAACATCGGCACCCAGGCCGTCGTGGCGGCCCCGCCGGACGGCTACACGTTGCTGATGCAGACCTCGGCGCTGGCCATCACCCCATGGCTGTCCAGGCTGCCGTTCGACGTGGGGCGCGACCTCGTGCCCGTGACCCGCATCGCGCGTACCCCCTATGCCCTGGTCGTCAGGACCTCCCTGCCGGTGGAGTCGTTCGAGGCCTTCGTGGCCTACGCGGCCGCCCATCCCGGCAAGCTGACCTGTTCCAGCTACGGCGTGGGTTCGCCGCCGCACCTGGCCTTGGAGCTGATCAAGCAGGCGGCGTCGGTCGAGATCGTCCACGCCCCGTACCGGAGCTTCTCGCAGGCCGCCCCCAGCCTGGCCTCGGGGCAACTCGATTGCGGCATCGACACCCCGACGAATGTGCAGCCCCTGGTCGACATGGGCACCGTCCGTGTGCTGGGTGTGACCTCGGCCGAGCCATTCTTCCTGTTTCCGTCCGCCCAGCCCATGGCCCGCCGCTATCCGGGCACGGAGGTCGAAGGTTTCCAGTTGCTGTTCGCCGCCAGGGGGACGCCGCAGGACGTCGTGGACCGCATCCACGCCGAGTTCGCCCGCGTGCTGCGGGATCCCGACGTGGCGAAACAGCTTCGGGGCATGGGCTTCGTGCCGGTAGGCGACGACCCGCGGTCGGCGGCGGCCGGCTTCGCCAAGGACTACGCCCGCTTCGGCCAATTGATCAGGGAGCGTGGCATCCGCGCCGAATGATCCGCCCGGCCCAAGGCCCACTCCCGGTCTGTGCGAGCCTCCTTTTAGCGTGAACAGGCCCTAGTGGACGGTTGCCGTCCAGGCCGAGCCGGATCGGGCCACGGCGACGCGCAGGAGGACGATGGGCGAGGCATCCCCCGCTTCGCCGCGCGGCGGGCCCGCATCCACCTGGACGGTGCGCGTCACGCCGTGGGCCGCGGTGGCGATCTGCAGCATCGCCTTCCTGCCGGCGGGCGCCGCGTAGTTGTTCAAGCCCACGCTGAATATGCCGGCTTGCAGGCGCTGCGGATCGCAGGTCGCGTGATAGTGTTCCGGCCCATGGCCCGCCGTGTTGTCCAGGTCTAGGGAGCCGCTGGCGCCCACGCGCGCGCCGTAGTGCACGTGGGCGCCGCCAGGTTCCAGCACGTGCAGGTCGATGTCGCCGTCGCCGTCCCAGGCCAGCGTGGCGGTGAAGAATCCCGGGCTTGCCCGGGGTTCGGCGGCCTTCAGCGCCAGCAGGCGATCGGCCATCAGCGCGCCGGCGGCGGACCGGCCGTTGCGGTCGGCGTCCAGGTAGGTCTCGATCAACTGATGGCCGGAAGGGTCCCGGGTCGACGGCGGGATCCAGAGATTGGGCGGCGGCGGGGTGCCCGGTACCACGCCGCGCAGGGCAGCGATGACCATGTCGTTGCCCGACAGCAGGTGGGGACCGCTGGCGCGGGCCGATGCGGGCGCGATGTGGACCACCGCGAGCGCCGCCGGATCGGGTTGTGCGCGATAGGCGCCGTTCAGGAAGAAGTTGCCCTGCGAATGCCCCACCAGCAGGACGCCGCGTCCCAGGGCGTGCAGCGCGCGCAAGCGCAGCCGATGGGCGGCGTAGTCGATTCCGGTGGGCGGGGCGGCGGCGAACGAGGTGGCATGCGCAAGCAGCCGCGCGTTGCGTGCCTCGGTCAGCGCGACGGCGAGGTCGCGGGCGCGAGGCAGCACGGCTGCTATCCGATGCCAGCCTTCCAGGCGGCCATCGACGATTTCCCAGAACAGCTCCCAGCGCTGGCGCACGGCATCGTCCAGTTCCGCGGCCCGCTGCGCGAAGACTTCGACCAGGTCTTCGATGCCCTCGCGCGTCCCGCGTTGCAAGCCGCTGGCGTTGTAGAACACCTCGGCGCCGATGGCGAGCGTCGCGCGTGCGGGGTGTGCGCGCAGCGCTTCGTCCAGCGCCCCGAGCAGGGCCCGCGCGCCGCTGGCTGCGGTATCGGGCGTATTCCAGACGCCGTTGAAGAAGGCCAGGGTGTGGGTATGGGCCGGACACAGATCCGCCGCGTACGCACCTGGCGCCAGCATGCCAGCCATCGCCAGCAGCGTTCGTGTCCATCGGCGCAGCATCCTATTCATCGCAGCCGTCCCCGGCGGGTAGCGACAGGATGGCGCCGTCCAGCGCCGCGGAATAATCGAGATAGGCAAGGACCCGGGCCTTGGTGTTGGCGGACATCTTGCGCATGTCGGCCACCGCGTCGGCGCCCTCGGTGCTGGAGCCGCTGCGCGCCATCACGCATGACACGGCCAGGGTGGTGCGCCACGCGGCCTCCTGCGCGGCGACGGAGTCGCCGCGGACCAGCAAGGCGTCGCGGAACGCGCGGGCCAGTTGCCTGAGCGCGTCCTGCCGCGCCGGCGCTCCGCCCTGGCGCGCGATCCAGGCGTCGATGTCGTCGCGTACGCCATTGCCGTCGGCGTCGGGCCCGCCCAGGTCCTCGGAGCGATCCAGGACGGGAAGCGCGCCCTGGCGTTCCAGGTCTTCGATGGACCGCGCCTGTAACGGAGCGGGGTCTTCCCCGCCGCAGGCGGCAAGCAGGGACAGGAGGGACACGAGCATCCCCAGGTGGCGCGGTGTCATGGCGTTTCCCAAGCGTGGCGTCCTTCGCCTGCATGGCGAGGGCGTCCCGGCCGGCACGGCGCGGGCGAGGTGCCATTAGGCCGGGATCCGGGCGTGTCCGGGGCGCGCGTGCGCATGGTCGTCCGTGGGGGCTTGTGCGTAGGCCCGGCGGCGGGCGCCTTTGCCAAGCGGCGCCGATCGCGCCACACTTGCGCCGGGTCTTGTTTTTCCAGACATGCCAGAACATGAGAAGATCGCATCGCACCTGGCTGGCCATACTGTCCGCGTCGCTGGTGCCGGCAACCGCGGCACACGCCCAGTCGTCCCTCACCCTGTACGGCGTGGTCGACGCCGGCATCTACCGCCTGGCGCGCGGCGCCACCTCCATCGGCAACATCCAGCGCAGTTATTGGGGCATCAAGGGTTCGGAGGACCTGGGCAGCGGCTATGCCGCCATGTTCCACCTCCAGTCGCGCTTCGAGATCGACACCGGCCGCCTGGAGGCCAGCGGCGGCGCGCCCCTGTTCTACGGCGAATCCACCGTGGGCGTGAAGGGGCCCTTCGGCCAGCTGCGGCTGGGACGGGCGATGACTCCCATGTGGGCGCTCGATTGGCAGTTCGACCCCTGGTACAACTTCGATCGCGTGGCTTCCATCGCCTGGCAGATCTACCATCCGGCGTACCGGACCGACCCTTATCGCAACGGGCCGGCGGGCGACTACAACCGCGCGAACAACGGCGTGTTCTACGACTCGCCGGTCGCGCGCGGCTGGTCGGTGCACCTGGCGGCCAACGGCGAGCGCAGCAAGGTGCCCGATGCCAACGGCACGGTCGAAAGCAAGCGGGGGCTGGCGGCCGGAATCAACTACGACGACGGCTCGGCGACCTTGCTGGTTTCCGCCGAACGCAACAGCGTGAACGACAAGACCTATTTCGTCGGGCTGGCCTACGGCTCGGGCCCGACGCGGGTGATGGCCTCCGCCAGCCTGACCGAGCTGACGACCGCCAGCCAGGTGTTCCTGGGCGAGGCCCGCCGGCGCCGCACCAGCGCCATGCTGGCCGCGACCCACCGCATCGGCGCGGCCACGCTCAAGATCGGCGTGGGCCGGGACTTCCAGGGCTACGGCCGCAGCGGCGCGACCGACTATGTCAGCGCCGGCGTGTCGTATGCGCTGTCCAGGCGCACGCAGGTCTACGCCGGGGTGGGCCACGGGCGGCCATCCAACGACGGCAGCCGGACCAACGTGGGCATGGGCGTGAACCACAGTTTTTGAAGACCGCGCTGTCGCTACGCGTTACAGACGTTGCGCCTCGGCGCCTCTACCATGGCAGCGACGTTCGAGGAGCCATGATGGCAGGAAGCAGCTTTTTCGCCTTGCTCGACGATATCGCGTCGGTCCTGGACGACATCTCGTTGATGACCAAGGTTGCCGCCAAGAAGACGGCGGGCGTGCTGGGCGACGATCTCGCGCTGAACGCCCAGCAGGTGACCGGCGTGTCGGTGAACCGCGAATTGCCGGTCGTGTGGGCCGTGGCCAAGGGCTCGCTGCGCAACAAGGCCATCCTGGTGCCGGCGGCGCTGATCATCAGCGCCTTCGCGCCATGGGCGATCCTGCCGCTGCTGATGGTGGGCGGCGCCTTCCTGTGCTTCGAGGGCGCCGAGAAGCTGGCGGCGAAATTCCTGCCCGCGCATGACAAGGCGGCCCGGCACGACGAACGGCGCAAGGCCCTGGAGGACCCCGGCGTGGACATGGTGGCCTTCGAGCGGGACAAGATCCGCGGCGCCGTGCGGACCGATTTCATCCTGTCCGCCGAAATCGTCGCGATCGCGCTGGGGACCGTGGCCGGGGCGGACTTCGGCACGCAGGTGGCCGTGCTGGTGGGCATCGCGCTGTTGATGACGATCGGGGTCTACGGCATCGTGGCCGGCGTGGTGAAGCTGGACGATGCCGGGGCATATCTGGGGGCGAGGCGGTCCGCGGTGGCGCGCGCGGTGGGAAGGAGCATCGTCGGCGCCGCGCCGTTCCTGATGCGCGGCCTGTCGGTCGTCGGCACGGTGGCCATGTTCGCAGTGGGCGGCTCCATCCTGACGCATGGGCTCGAAGCCGTGCACGGTGGCATCGAACGCCTGGCGCATGGGGCGGCCAGCCTGCCCGTGATCGGCGCGGTGGCGGCGGCGGTGCTGCCCGTGCTGCTCAATATCGCGTTCGGCGTGCTGGCCGGCGCGGCGATCGTGTTCGTGGTCGAACTGGCCCGCAGGCTGCTGCGCAGGCAGGGGTAGGCTAGGGCGCCGCGGCCGGTTCCTGGTCGCCTTCCACGCGAAAGCGCAGCGTGCCTATCATCTGGCCGGTGTCCGTCACCACCTTGACCTGCCAGCGGCCGCCGGAGTCGGCGGGAAAATTCTGCTTGTGGGTCCAGGCCCGGTAGCCTTCCTTGCGGCCGCCGCGGATGTCCAGCGCGATGCGGTCGACCTCGCGTCCGTCGTGCAGCCAGACGTGGTAGATGTGTTCCTCCAGGCCCAGCGGGGCATTGATCGCGGTATAGGCATAGATGCCCTGATCGCGCATCTGGGCGGGCGTCACGGCGCGCAGGCGTTCGCCCGCTTTCATGTTGAGGCTGTCCATGCTGGTCGAGATGGCGACCTCGGTCAGCCACAGCGTGGCGGGCGGTACCCACAGGCGCAGCAGCCATCCCACCGAGCCGAGCGCCAGCATCAGTCCCACGACCGCCCACCTGCGCCAGCGGGCATCCAGCGAAACCAGCTCGGCCAGCGTGGGGAAGGACAGCAGCACCGCCACGCCCAGCGCCAGCTTGTAGCTATTGCCCGTCGGGATGTGCAGGACCAGTGGCAGCGCGGTCAGCAGCACCACGAACAGCGTGAAGGTGTGGTAGGTCAGGAACACCCACCTGCGGGTCGACAGCCACCGGAAGTACAGCGGATCGACCAGCGCTATCAGCGCCGCGGCGCCAACGAGCCCGGTGAACAGCGCCTGGCCGCTGTTCCAGGTGGTGGCGGTGTACAGGAAGGGCAGCACGAAGAACAGGCCTTCCTGGTGGATCATCTGCGTGCCGTAGCGCAGCACCGGTATGGGTATGGTCCACCCGAAGCGCTGTGCGATGCGCCGTCGCAGCGCGCGCTCGAGCATCAGCCAGATCCAGCTCAGCAGCATGACCGCGGCAATGACGCGGGCAAAGGACTCGTGGCGCTCGACGGTGAAAAAGCTGACCACCCCGGAAGCGAAGCCGAAGGCCGCGATGGTGCCGGGGTAGCGCTGGGCCAGCGCGAGGAGGCGAAGAGGGATGGTTTTCCAGATAGGCACGACAGGCCGGCCGGGCATGCAAAAAGTGCCGGGCGCCGCACCTGCGGGAAGCGGGCCTTGAGCAGACCGGTGCGTGAATCTTAGCACCGGGCGGGACGGGGCCGGCATGGCGCGGCTGGGCATGAAACTTGTTGACGCGCCCCCCTCTGTCCAGCCCCGAGGAGGCTCCCATGCCAGCTCCACCGCGTTACGGACTCCTGATCGCCACCGGCGCCGTGCTCGTCCTGCTCGGGATTGCGCTGATGGTGGGAGGAGCGTGGCTGATCTATCTGGACGGATCCTGGTACTACCTCGTGGCGGGGATCGTGATGGCGGTCTGCGGGGTCCGCCTGGCCGCGGGCCATGTGTCGGCGATCTGGCTCTACGCCGCGCTGGTGCTGGGCACGCTGGCCTGGGCGCTGTGGGAGTCGGGGCTGGACTGGTGGCCGTTGGCCGCGCGCGGCGACGTGCTGTTCGTGCTGGGCCTGTTCCTGTTGACGCCCTGGATACGTCGCAGGCTGGAGCCCCCGAGCCTGGAGACCGGGGCGCTGCTGTCGCCGTCGGGACCGCTGTTGCGTGCCCGCGCGGGGCTGGCGGTGGCGCTGGGGGCGTTTCTGGCGGTCGGCGTCGTCTCCTGGTTCGTCGACCTGCATCAATTGCGCGGCAGCTTCACGGAAGAAGCGCCCGCCGCCGCGCCGGGACCGGTGGCGGGCGAGGAATGGACCGCCTATGGCGGAACCGGCCGCGGGCAGCGCTATTCCGCGCTGGGGCAGATCACGCCCGGCAACGTCGGGCGCCTGGAGCAGGCCTGGGTATTCCGCACCGGCGACGTCCGGGGCAGGGAAGGCGATCCCGAGGAGACGACCTTCCAGGCCACGCCGCTCAAGATAGGCAATCGGCTCTTCCTTTGCACGCCTCACCAGTCGGTTATCGCGCTGGACGCGACCACCGGTCGCGAACTGTGGCGATACGACCCGCACGTGCAGGACAGGCTGGCGCTGCAACACCTGACCTGCCGGGGCCTGTCCTACTATCCCGGCGATGCCGCGCAGCCGGATTCCGCTCCGGCCGCCGCCGCGCCCTCGCCCCCGGCGCCGGCGCCGGCGAACGGACCGGCTCCCACCGCCGGCCAACCGGTGGCCGCGAACGATGGCAGGACCTCCGCCCGCTGTCCGGCCAAATTGTTCATGCCGACGGCGGACGGCCGCGTCATCGCGCTCGATCCCGACAGCGGCGGCGTCTGCACCGACTTCGGCGGCGGCACCGGGCAGATCGACCTGTGGCGCAACATGCCCAACGTCCGCCCGGGCTCCTATTACTCCACCTCGCCCGTGGTGGTCGCGCGCGGACTCATCATCGTGGGCGGCACGGTGCTGGACAACGTCTCGGTGAACGAGGCCTCGGGCGTGATCCGCGCATTCGACATACGCACGGGCCGGCTCGTGTGGAACTGGGATTCGGGCAACCCCGAGGACACCGAGCCCATTGCCGAAGGGCGTACCTATACGGCCAATTCCCCCAACAGCTGGTCCATCTCCAGCGTGGACGAGGAGCTGGGCATGGTCTACGTGCCGCTGGGCAACCAGCCGCCCGACCAATGGGGCGGCAACCGCAGCGAGGGCGCGGAGAAATTCTCGTCGTCGGTGGTGGCGCTGGACCTGGAGACGGGCCGCGTGCGCTGGTCGTTCCAGACCGTGCACCACGACTTGTGGGACTACGACGTGCCGGCGCAGCCCACGCTCATCGACCTGACGATGGGGGGCGCGACCGTCCCGGCCCTGGTCCAGCCGACCAAGCAGGGCGAACTCTACGTGCTGGACCGCCGCACGGGGCGTCCGCTGCTGCCCGTTACCGAGAAGCTGGCGCCCCAGGGCGCCGCGCGGGGAGACCGGGCCGCGCCCACGCAACCGGTATCGGCGCTGTCCTACGACCCGCCGCCCTTGACCGGCGCCAGCATGTGGGGGGCGACGATGTTCGACCAGCTCGCCTGCCGCATCAGGTTCCATCAACTGCGCTACGAGGGCCGGTACACGCCGCCGTCCACGCAGGGCTCGCTGATCTATCCGGGCAACTTCGGCGTCTTCAACTGGGGCGGGATCGCCGTCGATCCGCGGCGCCAGATCGCCTTCACGACACCCACCTATCTTGCGTTCGTCTCGCAACTGGTCCCGCGCAAGAACGACAAGAGCCTGTACGTGCAGGGCTCGGAGCGGCCCAATGACAGCCTGCCTGCCCTGAACGAGAACTTCGGCGCGCCGTTCGCCGTCAAGCTGAGCGCCTTTACGTCGCCGCTGGGCCTGCCGTGCCAGGCGCCGCCCTGGGGTTACGTGGCCGGAGCCGACCTGCGTACCGGTGAAATCGTCTGGCGACACAAGAACGGCACCGTGCGCGACAGCTCGCCCTTGCCGTTGCCTTTCCGGATGGGCGTGCCCAACCTGGGCGGTCCCATCATGACGGCAGGAGGCGTGGCCTTCCTGTCGGGAACGCTGGACAACTACGTGCGCGCCTATGACGTGCGCGACGGCAGGCAACTGTGGGAGGCCCGCCTGCCTGCGGGCGGCCAGGCCACGCCCATGACCTACGCGGGTGCCGACGGCCGCCAGTACCTGCTGGTGGTGGCCGGCGGCCACGGTTCACTGGGCACCAAGGCGGGAGACTACGTGATCGCCTACGCCTTGCCCGGAGACGGGAGGTAGCGGGGCCGGCCTCAGGGCGCGACCTGTACCATCCAGGTCACGCCGAAGCGGTCCGTCACCATGCCGAAGCGCGACGAGAAGAAGGTGGGCGTCATCGGCGCGATCACGGTCCCGCCGTCGCCCAGGGCCGCGAACTTGCGTTCGGCATCGGCGTCGTCGGCCACGCTGAGCGCCAGCGAGACACCCTTGAATTCGGCCGGGCCCTTGCACATGCCGTCCGATCCCATCACGACGGCATCGCCGATCTGCAGCGACATGTGCATGATCTTGTCTTCCGACCCGGGCGGCGGCGCGCAGTTCTCGTTGTCGCCCGAGGCCGGAGGGCCGTCCTTGAAACGCAGCATCATCGTGACCTGGGCGCCGAGCGCCTTGGCGTAGAACTCGGCCGCTTCCTCGGCCCGGCCTTCGAAGAACAGATAGGGCTGGATGTGCATGACGGTCTCCTCGTCTGACTGCTGGATGAAGGGGATGGGTTTGTGGACGCTGTACACATAAGTTATCAGAGATAATGTACAGTGTCCACATGGAGTTCCCATGACCAGCGCCGTCACCCCGCCCGCCTCGCGCAGCACCTACCGCCACGGCGACCTGCGCCGCGCCCTGCTGGAAGCGGGCATCGAGCTCGCCCGCCAGGGCGGCCCGTCGGCGATCGTGCTGCGCGAAGCCACCCGCCGCGCCGGCGTCGTTCCGAACGCCGCCTACCGCCATTTCGCCAGCCGGGGAGACCTGCTGCTGGCGGTGCGGGCCGCGGCGCTGTCCGCGCTGGCGACCGCCATGGAAGCCGAGCTCGACAAGCTGGACGGCGACAGCCCGCCCGCCGACTACGCCCGCGCCAGCCTGCGCGCGGTGGGCGCGGGCTACCTGAGCTTCGCCAGCAAGGAGCCCGGCCTGTTCCGCACCGCGTTCGCCCCGGCCGACGGGCCGCTGAACGTACCCCCGGCCGACAAGGCCGGCCGGGGCGGACTGGATCCGTTCCAGCTGCTCAGCGCCGCCTTGGATCGCATGGCGGCGGCGGGCCTGCTCACGCCGGAGCGGCGCCACGCCGCCGAATACCTCGCGTGGTCGTCCGTCCATGGGCTGGCCATGCTGGTGATAGACGGGCCGTTGCGCGGCTTCAGTCCCGCGCAGGTCGAAGCGGTGGGGCAGCGGCTGCTGGAGATGGTGGAGAAGGGGTTGTAGGAGACTCGCTTCAGTAACCGGGCAGGCTCAGGCTGCCCGTGTCCGAAAAGCGCGTCGTGCCGAACATGCCGCCCGACAGCTTGCCGCGGACCACATAGGGAATGTTGTCCAGGCTGGAGCCATCGGCCAGGCCCAGTGCCTGCCGGATGGCGCTGAGCGCGGACACCGATACCGGTACCGTCAGCACGGTCTCGCCGAAGCGGGGCACGCTGCCGCGTTCGTTGCTGACGCCCGTCGCGAAGCGCTTGCCGTTCAACTCCAGTTCCAGCGCGGCGCCGTCGTAGTCCACCGCGGAGTCGTTGGGGTTCTGGACCCGCAGCTTGACCGCCATCCGCATCTCCAGCCCCTGGCCTTCCAGGGGTTCGATGCCGGCGACCTGCACGTTGAGCGGATCGCGGCCGGGCAGGCTGGCGCAGCCGGCCAGCGCCACCGCCAGCAGGCCGGCCAGGGCGGCCCGGCGCGGCGACGAAAATCCGGGGGAAGGAAGATGCATGATCGTGCCCATGAAAGCTGTGCAGCCTTCATCTTAGGAACGTGGCGCGAGGTCCGCAAAACTTGTTACCTCTTGCCGCAAGGCCTGCAAGAGCCGCCTCACAGGCCCTGGAATCGGGCGAGCTTGTCCGGGTTGCGCATCAGGTAAATATTGGACACCGCGCCGTTTTCGCCGTAGGCGAAGGTCAACGCGCCGATGATTACGCCGTTCTCGCGCAGCAGCACGCCCCTGGCGCCGCTGATGTCGGCCACGATCCAGTCCATGCCCCGCCAGAACCGTATCAGGCCGCGTTCGACGAAGCGCATCACCGACATCTTGCCCATCAGTTCCTGCTGCAGCGTGATGGCCTTGCCGCCGCCGTCCGACGAGAAGCGGACATCGTCCGACAGCAGGGCAGCCAGCGGCCCCGTACCATGGCCATTGATGGCGTCCTGGAAGGCCGACAGCAACTGCTCCTGGCGTTCGGCCGGCGTGGCGTGGCGGACCTTGCTGGACTCGACCGCCTCGCGCGCCCGCGAGACCAGCTTGCGGCAGGCGCTTTCCTGCATGCCCAGCGTGGCCGCGATGTCCGGATAGGGGGTGTCGAAGATCTCGTGCAGCAGGTACGCGGCGCGCTCCTTGGGCGTGAGCCGCTCCAGCACCAGCAGGAAGGCCGTGGTCAGCGACGAGGCCAGTTCCAGCCGCGACTCCGGCGTGTCGTCCTCGCGGGTATGGATGGGCTCGGGCAGCCACGAACCCACGTAGTCCACCCGCGTCCGGTGCGCCGCGCGCAGCATGTCCACGCACAGGTTGGTGCAGATGCTGGTCAGCCACGCCGCGGGATTCGCGATCGCGCCGCGATCCGCGTGCATCCACTTGATGAAGGTCTCCTGCACGGCATCCTCGGCATCCGCCCGCGTGCCCAGCATGCGGTAGGCCAGCCCGAACAGGAACCGCCGCCGTGCTTCGAAGATCTCCGTCCCATCACCCGTCATCATGTCCATGATTCATTCCCGAGCGGACCCATCAGTGCATCGATACCTGGAGCCGGCTCCAGAGGTTGATATCGCCGCGATCGCGCTGGTCGGCGCCGCGATCTCCTTGTGACGAACGAGCCCGCCGGTTTGTGACGTCCCGTGCGACACCGTCCCGAACGCCGGATCGGATGGTTTAATTGTCCTATTGACAGGTCAATAGAATAAATGTGAAATGGCTCGAAAAGCGTCGATAACCGAAACGAGGTAGCGTGTGAGCACCGGGACCCCCGAGCAGGTCATTATTGTAGGCGGCGGCCCCGTGGGCCTGGTCGCGGCGATGCGGCTGGGCCATTACGGCATTCCGGTCGTGGTCGTGGAAGCCGAGGAACAGGTGTCGCGCGCCTTGAAGGCCTCGACCTTCCACCCCCCGACGCTGGAGATGCTGGACGAGTACGGTATCACGCCCGGGTTGATCGAAGCCGGGCTGGTCGCCCCCACCTGGCAGGTGCGCATGCACGAGACGGGCGAATTCGCCGAATTCGACCTGTCGGTGCTCAAGGACGAGACCCCGCATCCCTATCGCCTGCAGACCGAACAATGGAAACTGTCCGAGCTGCTGCTGGCCCACATCCGGGAAAAGCTGCCGGCGGTGCGGGTGCTGATGGGACACCCGTGCGTGGAGGTGTCGCAGGACGCGGACTCGGTGCGCGTCACGGTGGAGCGGCCCGGCGGCGAGCGCCAGGAACTGACGGGGCGCTACCTGGTCGCGGCCGACGGCGCCCGCAGCATGGTGCGGGCCGCGCTGGACCTGAGCTTCGAGGGACTGACCTTTCCCGAGACCACGGTGCTGGCCACCACCCGCTTTCCGTTCCACGAGCACATTCCCACGCTGTCCTACATCAACTATTGCTGGGCCTCGACCGGCACCTTCAGCCTGCTGCGGCTTCCCGGCCTCTGGCGGGTCAGCCTGTACCCGTGGGAAGGCGAGTCGATCGACGACGCCCTCCAGCCCGAGTCCATCCAGAAGAAACTGCAACACGTCCTGCCGCGCGAACAGGCCTACGAGGTGATGGAGATCCGGCCCTACCGCATCCACCAGCGGGTCGTGAACACCTATGTCAACGGCCGCATCGTGCTGGCCGGCGACGCCGCCCACATCAACAGCCCCAGCGGCGGCATGGGCATGAACGGCGGCATCCACGACGCCTTCAACCTTACCGACAAGCTGCGCCGCATCTATGCGGGCGAAAGCGATGCGCTGCTGGGGCAATACGAGCGCCAGCGCCGCCCGATCGCGATCAAGCACGTATTGCAGCAGTCCGGCCGTAACCGCGCCCGCATGCAGGAGCGCGGGGAGGCGCAACGCCGCGCGACGCTGGAGGACTTGAAGCGCAAGGCGGACGATCCGCGCCTGGCCCGCGAGTACCTGCTCGAAACCTCGATGATCCTGAGCCTGCGCGAAGCGGCCGCGATCGAATAGCACGGAACGACATGAAGCAACCCGCGCCGGCCGAATTCCCCATCCGCGAGCAAGTAACGAGTTTCATCGACGGCCGCTGCACGCGTTCGGCCGGATACGAGCTGCCGGTGATCTTCCCCGGCGACGCGCGGCGCATCTCGACCCTGGTCGAGGCGCCGGCGGACGAGGTCGATGCGGCGGTGCGGTCCGCCCGGGCCGCTTTCGAGGACGGGCGCTGGCGCAGGCTGCCGGTCGAGGCCCGGCAGGCCGTGATGCGCAGGGTGGCCGACCTGGTCGACCTGCATCGCGACGAACTGGCCTACCTGGAGTGCATGAACTCCGGCATTCCCATGCGCCACCTGCAAAAGGGCCAGATTCCCCGTACCGCCTACAACTTCCGCTTTTTCGCGGAGTTCCTGGGCCAGCATGCCGAGAAGCTGCACGGCCAGACGGACGGGTACCTGACGCTGGTGCTGCGCGAGCCGGTGGGCGTGGCGGCGCTGATCGGCCCGTGGAACGCGCCGCTGGCCCTGACGTCGATGAAGATCGCCGGCGCCATCGCGTTCGGCAACAGCTGCGTCTGCAAGCCGTCCGAGGTCACGCCGCTGGCGGTCGCGCGCTTCATGGAACTGCTGGTGGAAGCAGGCGTGCCGCCGGGCGTCGTCAACCTGGTCAACGGCCGGGGCGGCGTCACGGGCGAAGCCCTGGTGGCGCATCCGCAGGTGGACCTGGTGTCGTTCACGGGCGGCACGCAGACGGCACGGCGGATCTCGGCCAGCGCCGGCGAAGGGCTCAAGCCCCTGTCGCTGGAACTGGGCGGCAAGTCGGCCAACATCGTCTTCGAATCGGCCGACCTGGACCGCGCGTTGGACGGCGCGCTGGTCGGCATTTTCTCGAACAACGGCCAGCAGTGCCTGGCCGGTTCGCGCATCCTGGTACAGCGGGCGGTGCTGGACCGCTTCGTCGACGCCTTCGCGCAGCGTGCCCGCCGGCTGCGCATAGGCAGCCCGCTGGACCCGGCCACCGAGATCGGACCGCTGGCGTTCCAGGCGCACCGGCAACGAGTGGCCGGCTACGTGGACATCGCCCGCGCTGATGGGGCGCAGCTGCTATGCGGCGGCGCGACGGTCGAGGAACTGGAACCGGGCTTCTATTTCCAGCCGACGGCGGTATTGGCGCGGGACAACACGGCGCGTGTCTGCCGCGAGGAGATCTTCGGACCCTTCGCGACCATCGTCCCGTTCGATACGCAGGACGAGGCCTACGCCATCGCGAACGACAGCGAGTTCGGCCTGGTGTCGTATGTATGGAGCGACCACCAGCCCACGGTGATGCGCGCGCTGTCGGAGATCCGGGCCGGCATGGTGTGGGTCAACACGCCCATGACGCGTGACCTGCGCGCGCCCTTCGGCGGCATCAAGGCATCGGGCTACGGCCGGGAGGGCGGCGAGTCCAGCATGAAGTTCTATACCTTCGAGAAGACGGTCATGCTGCCCACGGTGCCGCCGTCCATCCCACGCCTGGGGACATGAAAAATGGCCCCCACGCTTGCCGCTTCGCGGCGGCGCTGCCCCCCAAGGGGGTGTTTTTCATCTTGGGGCGGCCCGGCGATGAAAAAACGGCGCTTTCCGGTGGAAGCGCCGTTTCGTGGTGGTTCAGGGCTGTTGCCGCGCGAGGCGCTCGCGCCAGTGGTCGCCACGCAGCCAGGGTTCCAGCGGCGCGGGCTGGCCATCCACGGCCGAGACGCCCATCCAGGCCAGACACAGCATGCACGACAGCACCGGCACGCGCGACCGGGCGTTCGCCGCCAGCAGCGGGGTCAGGGTGGGCATGCCCGTGCCCAGCATCAGGATGGCGTCGGTGTCGTCGCGGGCCAGGTCATCGAGCAGCGCGCCGGCGGTGTCCGCTTTCATCGAATAGATGGGATGGAACTGCGTGTGGTCCATGGCGGCCGACGCCACGCGCACGACCGTGAACCCCTGGGATTCCCAATAGGCCTTGCTGGCGGCGGTCAGCCCGGCGGGGTAGGGCGAGGCCAGCGCGATCCGGCGGGCGCCCAATTGCTTCAATGAAGCGACCACCGCGGTGGCCGCCGTGAAGGCCGGGACGCCGCGCTCGCGCTCGATGCCTGCCAGTACCCGTTCCTCGCGTTCGCGGCCCACCAGGTAGGAGGCGCCGGTGCAGCCCACCGCGACTGCCTTGATGGGCGCGTTGGCGAACTGGTCGCAGGCGGTGTCCAGCCTGTCCACGTAGTCGACCAGCCGCGCCTCGATCGTGGACTTGTCGCTCATCAACCGGGCATTGATGTGGGCGTAGCCGGCCGGCAGCAGGATGAAGTATTCGGGCTCGACCGTGGTGTTGGCCTGCGGGGTCAGCAGGCCGATGAGCCCCCGGGGTGCGTATTCGACGGCCATGCGGGCATCAATCCAGCTTGATGTTGGCGGCCTTGATGATGGGCGCCCACTTGCGGTCTTCGTCGTGCAGGAATTTCACGAACTCGGCCTGCGGCGCGCCGACGGGGGTAAGTCCCAAGTCCGACAGCTTGGCGCGGATGTCGGCGTTGGCCATGACCTTGCCCAGCGCGGCCTGCAGCCGGTCGACGACCGCGGCTGGCGTGCCGGCGGGCGCCGAGACGCCGAACCAGGCCTCGCCCACCGTGCCCGGCACGATTTCGTCCATGGTGGGCACGTCCGGGAAGGCGGCGACGCGCTTGGGGCCGCTGACGGCCAGGATGCGCACGTTGCCCGCCTTGGCCTGGGTCGAGGCGACCGACATGTTGTTGAAGATGGCGTCGAGCTGTCCGCCCAGCAGGTCGTTCATGGCGGGCCCGGTGCCCTTGTAGGGTACGTGGGTCATGTCCAGGCGGGCCTTCTGCTTCAGCATTTCGCCGGTCAGGAAGCCGGCCGAGCCTACGCCCGCCGAACCGTAGTTGTACTTGCCGCCGGCCTGGCGGGCCAGCTCGACGAATTCCTTGAAGTTCTTCGCCGGGTGGCTGGTGCGCACGATGAGGCCATTGGGAAAGGTCCCCAGCAGCATGATGTGCGTGAAGTCGCGGAACGGATCGTAGGGAATCTTCTGGCCGAGCAGCGGTCCGGTGGTGATGGCCGCGCCGTTGGTGATGACCAGCGTGTAGCCGTCGGCCGGCGCCTTGGCGCCGAGGTCGGTCCCGAGGATGGAGCCGGCGCCGCCCTTGTTGTCGACGATGACGGACTGGCCGACCTGTTCGGCCAGCGCGCTGGCGACGAGGCGGCCGATGACGTCGGTCGAGCCGCCCGGGCTGAATGGCACGATCAGCTTGATGGGGCGGTCCGGATAGGTTTGCGCGTGGACCGTGATCGAAGCCGCGGCCAGGCCCAGGGCCAGAAATGCACGGCGGCAGATATTCAGCGCGCGGGGGTGGGCGCGGTGTTCCCCTGTACTATGATGGCGCATGGCAGGACCTGAAAGAATATGGACAACGCATGTGGATATTCCGCCAGGTTTCGCTATCGAGTCAAGCTAAATTGTTCTATTGGACAGACAATAAGACAGAACCCCAGTCTATGCAGCAAACCTTGCCCCTGCCGAAGTACCACAGCGTATACCTGGTGTTGAAAGAAAGGCTGCGCGATGGCCTGTACGACCAGCGCGTGCCCGGCGAGCTGGAACTGATGGAAGAGTTCGGCGTCTCGCGGGCGACCGTTCGCAAGGCCCTGGAGAACCTGACCCAGGAAGGATTGATCGAGCGATCGGCCGGCCGGGGGACGCGGCGTTTGCAGCCTCCGGGCCAGGCGGGGCAGCAAGCCTCGTCCACCCACCGGATGGCGGGGCTGCTGGACAACATCATCGCCGCCAGCCTGGACACCACGGTCAAGGTCATCGAGCACGAATACGTGTCCGCCACCGAGCCGGTGGCGCAGATGCTGCAGATCGAACCGCGTGCGCAGGTGCTGCGGGCGGTGCGCGTGCGCAGCACCAAGGCGGGCCCCGTCTCCTGCATCACCACCTGGGTGCCGCGCGAGTTCGCGGGCAACCTCGGCCGCCGGCAACTGGGCCGCAAGGCCATGCTGGTGCTGATCGAGGAGTCGGGCGTGGAGATCGGCCGGGCCCGGCAAAGCATTTCCGCGCGCCAGGCCGATGCCACCGTCGCGGGCCTGCTCGGCATGCCGCTGGGATCGGCCCTGCTGTCGGTCAGCCGGGTGGTCTACGACGTGAACGATCGGCCCGTGCTCTGGCTGCAGGGCCTGTACTGCCCCGACCGCTACGAGTACGAGATGGAGCTGTCGCGGGTGGGCGACATCGACGCCAAGGTCTGGGTCAGCAAGGATTTCAACGCCTACATGCGCTGACGCGCCGCGCCGGGTATCCGGCGCGCCACAAATAAGAACACAAGAACCCGAATCAAATGTACTATTGTTAGGACAATAGATTGGAAGGGCCCGGCCGGGACCTTCGAGGATATCGGGTGACAGCTTGATTACATCGCCGGATGAAGGCCGGACGCTGGCGCAGAAGCTGATCGCGCGCGCGTCGGGGCGCGCCAGCGTGCGCGTGGGCGAGATCGTGACCTGCAAGGTCGATCTCGCGATGTTCCATGATTCTTCGGGACCGAGGCGCCTCAAGCCCATGCTGGAAGAGCTGGGCGCGGGCATCTGGGACAAGTCGCGCGTGGTGCTGGTGATGGACCACTACGTGCCCGAGCGCGACGAGGATTCCCGCAGGATCGTCCGCATCGCGCGCGAATGGGCTCGCGAGCAGGATCTGCCCCACGTCTACGACAGCCAGGGCATCTGCCACGTCGTGGTGCCGCAGGGCGGCCATATCCTGCCCGGCATGTTCTGCGTGGGCGGGGATTCGCATTCGCCGACGGGCGGCGCGTTCGGCGCCTACATGTTCGGCATAGGCTCGACCGAGATGCTGGGCGTGGTCGTGACGGGCGAGATCTGGCTGCGCGTGCCGGACACCCTGCGCATGCACTGGTCCGGCGCCCTGTCCGGGGGCGTCACCGCCAAGGACATGATGCTGCACATGCTGGGCCGCTTCGGCATGAACGGCGGCGCCTACCAGGCCGTGGAGTTCTGCGGGCCGGCGGTACGGGCGCTCGGCATGCAGGAACGCATGACGCTGTCGAACATGAGCGCCGAGCTGGGCGCCCAGGCCGGCCTGATCGCACCCGACGAGATCACGGCCGAATGGCTGTCCGCCATCGGCGCCAGGGTGCCCGACCTGGGGGAATGGCATACGGACGAAGGGGCCGCCTGCACCCGCTACGACTTCGATGCCAGCGCGCTGTCGCCCATGGTGGCCGCGCCGCACAGCCCCGCGAATTCGCGGCCGGTGGACGATTATCACGGCGTTCCGGTCCACGTCGCCTATGTCGGCGCCTGCACGGGTGCCAAGCTCGATGACCTGCGCGCCGCCGCATCGGTGCTCAAGGGACACCGCGTCGCGCCGGGCGTGCGGCTGATCGTCGCCCCGGCCAGCCTGCGCGACCAGGATGCCGCGCGCGACGAAGGCGTGCTGCAGGTCCTGATGGATGCCGGCGCGGAACTCTTTCCCACATCCTGCGGCGCCTGCTCGGGCTATGGCAGTCCCATGGGCGACGACGTCACGGTCATCTCGACCACCGCGCGCAACTTCAAGGGGCGCATGGGCTCGCCCACCGCCCAGGTGTACCTGGGGTCGCCCTATACCGTGGCCGCCTCGGCATTGCGCGGCGTCATCAGCGATCCCCGGGAGGTACTGGCATGAGCGGGACCACGCACCGCGTCTGGAAGCTGGGGCCGGACATCGATACCGACCTGCTGGCGCCCGGCTACGTCATGAAGCACGGCATCGATGTCATCGCCACGCACTGCCTGGAGTCGGTCCGGCCCGAGTTCGCCGCCACGGTGCGGCCGGGCGACGTCGTGGCGGCGGGACCGGGTTTCGGCATCGGATCCTCGCGCGAACAAGCGGCGGCGGCGCTGGTACGCCTGGGCGTGGCGGCGGTGATCGCGCCGTCCTATGGCGGGCTGTTCTTCCGCAACGCCTTCAACGTCGGGCTGATGCTGCTGACCTGCCCGCAGGCGGAGTCGCTGGACGAGGCCGAGCGGATCGAGATCCGGTTTCGCGCGACGCCGCAAGTGGTGAAGCGGGACGGCAGGGTGCTCGAGTGCGAGGCCATTCCGGATTTCCTGGTAGACATGGCCCGCAGCGGCGGACTGCTGAACCAGCTGCGCAAGCGTCTGGCCGGGAATGGTCCCTCCACTTCTTCCACCGGACATCGACCGTCATGACCAACGCATCCTTTCCCGCCGACCCGGCGCGCACCGCGCTGCTGATCGTCGACCTGCAGAACGACTTCCTCGCGCCCGACGGCGCCTACGCGCGGGGCGGGGCCGTCAGCGCCGCCGCGGCCGCGCTGCCGCCGCGCGTGGCGGCAGCGGCGCGGGCCCTGAAAGCGGCCGGCGGCATGGTGGTTGCCAGCCAGTTCACGCTGTGGCCGGACGGCCGGGGCGAACCGATGATCGCCCCGCACCTGGCGGCGCTCCGGCCGTTCCTGCGCAAGGGCGATTTCGCGCCCGGCAGCCGTGGGCAAGCCAATGTGGCCGAGCTGGACGGCCTGGTCGACGTGTCGGTCTGCAAGGTGGCGTACTCCGCCTTCTTCAACACGCAGCTGGACTGGGTGCTGCGCCATGCCGGCATCGATACGGTCGCGGTGTGCGGCATCGTGACCAACGGCGGCGTGGCCAGCACGGTCCGCGACGCCCACATGCGCGAATACCATGTCGCCGTGCTGGCGGACGGCTGCGCCGCCTTCCGCGAGGAAGTGCATGCCACGGCGCTGGCCGACATGGCGGGCATCGCCGACGTAACCGACTGCCGCAGCTTCGAGCGCGGCCTGGCCGCCTGAAGGAGAGCCCGCCATGTCCCATGATTTGCGCGGCCGCCTGGCCCGTCCCGGCATCGTGCTCGCCCCGGGCGTCTACGATGCCTTCAGCGCCCTGATCGCCGAGCAGGCCGGCTTCGAGGCCCTGTACCTGTCGGGCGCATCCATCGCCTATACCCGCCTGGGGCGTTCGGACGTCGGCCTGACCACCTACACCGAAGTCGCCGATACCCTGGCGCGCATCACCGAGCGGGTGTCGCTGCCCGTGATCGTCGACGCCGATACCGGGTTCGGCAACGCGCTGAACGCGATGCGCACGGTGCGCGGACTGGAGCGCGCAGGCGCCGCGATGATACAGCTCGAGGACCAGACCTTTCCCAAGCGCTGTGGCCACTTGGACGGCAAGTCCGTGGTGCCGGTCGCCGAGATGGCCGGCAAGCTCAAGGCCGCGCTGGATGCGCGGGACTCCTCGTCCACCCTGATCCTGGCGCGTACCGATGCGGTCGCCGTCGAAGGACTGGAGGCGGCCCTGGACCGGGTCGAACGATACCTGGAGACCGGCGTGGACGCGCTGTTCATCGAGGCCCTGAGGACTCCGGAGCAGATGGACACGGCCTGCCGCCGCTTCAAAGGCCGGGTGCCGCTGCTGGCCAACATGGTGGAGGGCGGCAAGACCCCTATCCAGAGCGCGGCGGAACTCGAGCGGCACGGCTTCGGCATCGCGATCTTCCCGGGCGGCACCGCGCGCGCGGTCGCCCACGTGCTGCAGGGCTACTACGGCAGCCTGCGCGAGCACGGCACGACGGCTCCCTGGCGCGACCGCATGTTGGATTTCGACGAGCTGAACGCGCTGATCGGCACGCCGGAATTGATGCGGCTGGGAAGCTCGTATTCCGCCTGAGCTCGACAAGGTGCCCTGCCATGTGGGTACGTTCCTTGCTGATCCACGGCGCTTCCGCAGTTTCGTCACCGGGCGTGGGCGTGGAAGCCGCCGACGTCCATGAAGGAGATCAACATGGCACAGATCGACAGCACTTCCGCGCCCCAGCAGGGCGGCGCCGGCATCGTGGGCAAGGGCAGCGCCACGGCCGACGGGCCGGGTCCGCACATCATGGCCGCCTCGACCCTGGACGGCAACAAGGTCTACAGCGCCGATGACGTGCACGTCGGATCGATCAAGGACATCATGCTGGACGTGTCGACCGGCCGTATCGCCTACGCGGTGCTGTCGAGCGGCGGCTTCCTGGGCATGGGCGACAAGCTCCTGGCCATCCCGTGGAACGCGCTGACGCTGGATACCGACCGCAAGGTGTTCATCCTGGGCGTGTCGGCCGACGTGGTGAAGCAGGCCGAAGGCTTCGACAAGGACCGCTGGCCAAGCTTCGCCGACGCGGGCTGGGCCACCGAGCTGCACGGCCGCTACGGGACCGAACCCTATTGGCACCAGCGCCAGGGAGAACGCGTCACCCTCGACCAGCCGGTGGTCAACGCCCCGCGCACGGGCTTCTCGGAAGGCCTGTAGGCGGGGCGGACAGCGGCGGCTATGCGCCCAGCGCGCAGAGCTTCTCGCGCAGCGGACCACCGGTGCGCTTGAAGTGGCGCAGCGTGGCGGACGGATTCCAGTCGTCGCCGTCGATGCTGTAGCTCTCGTCGAAGGGCCTGGGATTGGTCGTCTGGCCGTATATCGGTGTCGTGTACGGAGCGATGACCGTCAGGTGCATGGTGCCGTCGGGGCTGAAGGCCAGGCCCTCGGCTTCGGTGCGGTTGGGCTCGTCGTAGTGCATCAGCTCGATGACGGCGCCGCTGACGGGATCGACCTTGTAGATGCGCTTGCGCTTGAGGTCGGTGCCGGCTACGCCGTCCTTGGTGTCGCTGGAGGCGTACAGCATGCCGTGATAGACCTTGGCGCCCTGCACCCGCTTGCCGTTGAATGAAGTCTGCAGGGGCACCGAGCGGACCAGCTTGAAGGTCGCCAGGTCGAAGACGTTCAGCTTGTCGGCCGCCGAGGTGCTCCAGGTCACCGTGTAGAGCTGCTTGCGGGGGCCGTCCACGGCCACCCAGGGCACGCCGTCGGCGTGCTCGGCAAGCGGCAGCGCATGCTTCTCGCCGGTGTATTGCAGGGTCTTGGCGTCGAACACGGCGATGTAGGACTGCTGCGACGAGTCGTCCTCGTCTTCGATGGGGGCATAGAGCTTGCCGTCCAGGATGTCGATGTCGCCGATGTGGCCCATGTGCGGTCCGTCGGCGCTGGCGCCGTATTCGGACTGGATGTCGGCGGGCAGCGCCAGCGGACGGTTCAGGGTGGGCTGATAGACGGCGCTGGTGCGCTGCAGGCCGTAGCGCCACGAGAAGACCGGCGTGTCGCCGTCGAAGGCCATGCCCTGGCTCTTGAGCGTGGCCGGGATGCGCGCGGCCTGCTCGTCGGTCAGGTACGAGAAGCCCGTCAGCGCCCGGGCATCCATGGCCAGCTCGGCCAGCACGCGGTCCAGGTAGTTCTGCAATACCTTCATGTCGTTCACGAACGAGGTGCGCGTGGCCAGCGATTCGGTCCAGGTCTCCTGGTCCAGCGCTGCGTTGGCCGCACGCAGGGCATCGGTGATCGACACGCTGCGGCCCACGAGCCGGGTTTCCAGCGCGAGCAGTTCCTGTTCGCTCAGCGCCGCCAGCTTGACCCCGGAGGCCGGCTGCGCGATCGGGGCGAGGGTGATGCCGTTCGAGGAATCCTGGTCGCTGTCCAGGGCCAGCAGCAGGCTCAGCAGCCTGCCCAGTTCGGGCGAGCTCTGGCAGTCGCGGCTGGACAGCAGATCGAACACGGTGATGGTATGCCGGGGCGATAGCGACGCCAGTTCCACCCCGCCGGCCTCGAGGGTCAGGGTGGCGCCGCCGGCTACCGAGAAGGCGCCGTTGGCGACGGCGATCTCCTTGCCGTCCGCCTTGACGGTCAGGCCGGCAAGACCGGGCCAGCCGGCCAGGGTGACGTCCATGGAGGCGGCGGGCGGGGTGGCGGGAGGCGTGGTCGGGGGTGTCGTTCCCGGGGACCCGTCTCCATCGCCGCCACAGGCGGCCAGCGACAGGACGAGCGAGGCGAGCAGGGATGCGGCGACAGGGCGGGAGGTTGCCTGCCGGTCGAAGCAGCGTGTCTTCATGGGCATGTCAGGTTGGGTGGCGTGCTGCGAAGGCGGGCCGAATGGCGGCGCCGGACAGCCGGCGCCATCCGCGGCGCCATGCGTCGCGGGTAGTGCCGGCGACGCGCATTGTTGGCCGCCTGTGTGACGGCTTCATGGCACCGGGGCGGTATCCCCCGGATGGCGTGAACAGGTCCTAGCGGGCGTCGGGGACGCCGGCGAAGGTGGCGTCCAGCTGTTGCCGCCAGCGCTGTTTGTCCGTCTCGGGCGCGAAGCTCGCGTCAAGGCTGTTGCGGGCCAGCCGGTATGCTTCGCGCGCGCCCAGTTCGGGCAAGGCCTCGAAGCAGGCCAGGTAGTTCCGGTTCACGTAGCCGCCGAAATAGGCGGGGTCGTCCGAGTTCACCGTCACGCACAGCCCGGCCTCCAGCAACCGCGCCAGCGTGTGCCGTTCCATGCTGGGATAGACCTTCAGCATGACGTTGGACAGCGGACAGACGGTCAGCGGAATCCGGTGCTCGGCCAGATGGGCCACCAGTCGCGGATCGTCCAGGCAGCGCACGCCGTGATCGATGCGTTCGGCCTTCAGGTCGTGCAGGGCGCTCCAGATGTAGGATGCCGGGCCCTCCTCGCCGGCGTGGGCGACCGCATGCCATCCCAGTTCGCGGCAACGCCGGAACACTTCGGTGAATTTCCCGGGCGGGTTGCCGACCTCGCCGCTGTCCAGTCCCACGCCCAGAATGCGGTCCCGGTACGGCAGCGCCGCCGCCAGGGTCTCGAAGGCCGACTCCTGGGGCAGGTGGCGCAGGAAGCACATGATCAGCTCGCTGCCTACGCCCAGCGTGTCGCGGGCGTCGCGCCGCGCGCGCTCCAGCCCCGCGATGACGGTGCCGAACTCCACGCCGCGCACCGTATGCGTCTGTGGATCGAAGAAGATCTCGGCATGCACGACGTTGTCCGCGGCGGCGCGCCGGAAGTAGGCCATGCCCATGTCGTAGAAATCTTCCTCGCGTTGCAGCACGGCGGCGCCGGCGTAGTAGAGATCGAGGAAGCTTTGCAGGTCCTGGAACGCATAGGCCCGGCGCAGGCTGTCGATGTCGGGATAGGGCAGCTCGAGGCCGTTGCGCCGCGCCAGCGCGAAGATCAGTTCGGGCTCGAGGGTGCCTTCGATGTGCACGTGCAGCTCGGCCTTGGGCATGGCCTGCAGCAGCGTCGCGAGATGGGGCTGGGCTGCGGTCCGGGACGGAGTCATGGCGGTCGCCTTCAGGTCTCGTCGCTTTCGTTGTACTTGCGGGCGCTGCCATAGAACGCCCGGGGAGGATACTTGATCGCATTCTTCACCATCTTGCGCTCCACCGCCTGGCCGATGTCGATATCCAGCTTGTCCGCCAGCGCGATCAGATAGAGCTGCACGTCGGCGATCTCGTCGGCCGCCTCGGACAGCTTGATGGGATTGAGTTCCTTCGATTCTTCCTCGGTCATCCATTGGAAGATGGAGACGAGCTCGCCCGCTTCGCCGCTCAGCGCCATGGCGAGATTCTTGGGGGAGTGGAACTGGTCCCAGTTGCGTTCTTCGGTGAAGCGCCGGACGGCGCGCCTGATCTTGTCGAAGTCGGACACGTTGATACCTCGGGGGGCGGGACGCTTATATTCTAGCCCTCGCCGCCGGCCGGTCCGCCAGGCGCCAAAACCGCAAAATCCGCAATACGTCCCCCCGTACAGTCGGTACCCGGAGGTACTCATGAAATCGCAGACACGCAGCCACTACGAACGGCGCCTGGAACCTGTCCTGGCCTGGCTGGCCGCGCATCCGGACCACGATGCCGACCTGTATCACCTGGCCGGGCTGGCCTGCCTGTCGCCGTATCACTTCCACCGGGTCTATCGCGCCATGCTGGGCGAGACCGTGGCGGCCACGGTGCAGCGGGTCAGGCTGTTGCGGGCATCGGCGGAGCTGCACCGGGGTGGCCGTACGCTGGACCAGGTCGCGCGGCGGGCGGGCTACGGCTCGACCGCCGCGTTCAGCCGGGCGTTCCGCACGGCGTTCGGCATGCCGCCCGGGCGATATCGCGAGGACCGTTCTTCCGACGTCATCTATCGCAGCAAGGAGCTCACCATGTATCCCGTGCAGATCGCAAGCTTTCCCGGCGCCTCCCTGGCGGCCCTTTCGCATACCGGCGACTATCTTCGGATAGGCGCGACCTTCGACCGGCTGTTCATGCTGGCGGGCAGCCGCAACCTGTTGCGTGGCGAACCGCGCAGCTTCGGCATCTACTACGACGACCCCGAGCAGGTGGCCACGCAGGACCTGCGCAGCGAAGCGGGCCTGGAGGCGCCGCCCGGCGTGGCGCTGGACGCGCCCCTGCACCGCGTGGAGCTGCCCGCCGGCCGCTGCGCGGTACTGGAGCACACCGGGCCGTACAGCGAGCTGGAGTCGGCCTATGCCTGGCTGTTCGGCGGCTGGCTGCCGGCCAGCGGCGAGCAGCCGGCCGACTTCCCGGTGTTCGAGGAATACGTGAACGACCCGAAGACCACCCCGCCGTCCGACCTGAAGACCCGCATCTACCTGCTTCTGGCCAACGTGAAGCAAGAAGCGGATGCCGTTTGACCCAGGCACAGCGGACCGCGTAGCGGCTGGGGGCTCACCATGCTGGGCGCGTGTAAGCGCGTAGGGGGGCGGGTATCAGCCTCCGCTGAGATCTATGCGCGAGGCGATGTCGCCGTAGACGGACAGCTCGCGGGACAGCTTGGCGCGGAACTCGGCGGGCGTCAGCGGCTTGGCCGCCAGGTTGCCCTGCGCTTCCAGCGCCTGCTGCACGGCGGGGTCGCGCAGGATGTCGGCCACGTCGGCGTTGATCTTCGCCACCACCTCGGGCGGGGTCCCCGCGGGAGCAAGCAGGCCGTGCCAGGTGCTGATCAGGTAGTCGGGCACGCCGGCCTCGGCGAAGGTGGGAACGTCCTTCAACTGCGCCAGCCGCTCGTTCGACGCCACCGCCAGCGCCCGCAGCTTGCCCTGGCTGATGTAGCCCATGGCCGAGCCCGGCGTGGGGAAGGACATGTCCACGACGCCCCCCATCAGGTCGGTCATGCCCTGTGCCGCGCCCTTGTAGGGTACGTGCAGGATGTCGGTCCCGGTGCGGATCTTGAACAGTTCACCCGCCAGGTGCGGCACGCCGCCTATGCCCTGCGAGCTGTAGCTGAACGGTTTTTTCTTCTCGCGCAGCGCCGTCAGCAACTGGCCCAGGTTCCGGTAGGGCGAGGCCGCGTTCACCACGAGCACGTTGGGCACCTCGACCGTCAGCGCAACCGGCGTGAACGATTTCTCCACGTCGTAGCGCAGGTTCTTGTTCACGAACTTGTTGAGGTTGTGGCTGCTGGCGGCCACCAGCAGCGTATAGCCGTCGGGCCGGGCGTTGGCCACCGCGGTGGCGGCGATCGTGGCATTGGCTCCCGGCTTGTTGTCGACGATGACCGACTGCTTCCAGCGCTTGGCCAGTTCGCTGGCGATCAGGCGGGCGGACTGGTCGATGGCTCCGCCAGGGGTGTAGCCGACCACGAAGGTGACCGGTTGGGAGGGGTAGTCGGCCGCCAGGGCCGGTGGGCACAGCGCAAGCGCAGCGGCCAGGGTGGCCGCGAGCCGTCCGAGTGCAAGGACGCGCATGGGGGGTCTCCGGATGTTCTGGTGAGGATATGGCGCGCCTGCGAGACGCGCCATGCACACTAGACACCGCGCGCAGGCCGACCTCAAGCCGGATTTTTCGAGTTTCCGCCCAGCGAAAACCTACCAGGGCACCGGCGGCGCGACCAGCCGCCGGTTTTCGTAGCCCTTGACCGAGCCGAAGCGCGCGCTGCCGGCCTCCCAGTCACGCTGGGCCTGGGCAATGGCCGCCTTGCTGCCGACGAAGTTCCACCAGATAGTGATGTCGTCGGTGGGCGGTTCGCCGCCGATCAGCAGCAGCCGGCTGCCGGCCTCGGTCGACAGGTTCAGCTCGACCCGTCCTGGCGAGAGGTAGGCGAGCTCGTTCGGGCCGAAGCGTTCGCCCTCGACCTGCGCCGCACCTTCCAGCACCAGCAGGCCGTGTTCGAAACCGGGCTCGAGCGCCAGGCGCAGCGAGGCGCCTTCCGGGCTTTGCAGGTCCATGCCGACCAGCGGCGTATGGACCCGGGTGGGCGCCGTGCGCCCGGCATGGGAGCCCGCCAGAAGGGTGAAGTCCAGGCCGGCTTCCGACCAGCGCGGCAGGTCGGGATAATGGTCGAACGCCGGGGCGATTTCCTGCTTGCCGGGCGGCAGCGCGATCCATAGCTGGGCGGCGTGCAGCACGCGCTGGTCGGGCAGGGATTCCTCGGTATGGCTGATGCCGATGCCGGCGGTCATCAGGTTGACCTGCCCCGGGCGCAGAATTTGCTCGTTGCCCAGGCTGTCGCGATGCAGGGCCTCGCCCTCGATCAGCCAGGTGAAGGTCTGCAGGCCGATGTGGGGATGCGCCTCGACCAGCATCCCCTGGCCGGGCTCGAACCGGGCCGGCCCGGCATGGTCCAGGAAACACCAGGCCCCGATGCGCCGGTGCTGCCGTACCGGCAATACCCTGTCCACGCTGATGCCGCCCCCGATCTGCGCCGTGCGCGACTCGATGCGTTCGATACCGGAATTCTCAGCAGTCATGTCAGGTTCTCCATATGCAGCGCGTAGGGGGGACCCGTTATCATATAGGCCTGGTGGGTACAGTCGCGGAACCGGCAGCGGCACGCCGGCCATCCAGGATTTTCGGAGACGTGTTAAATGCGGTGGTTCAAGCGCATCGCAATCGGTGCGGCTGTCCTGCTCGCCGTGGCGGCCATCGGGTTGACGGCCCTGGTGCTGCTGGTCGATCCCAATCACTACAAGGGTCCGGTCGCCGACGCGGTCAAGAAACGCTACGACCGTACCCTGCGCATGGACGGCAACGTCCGGTTCAGCGTTTTCCCCAATCTGGGCGTGGAGATCGAGAAGCTGTCGCTGTCCGAGCCTCGTTCCACCCAGATCTTCGCGGCGGTGGATACCGCACGGGTATCGGTGGCGGTGCTGCCGCTGCTGTCCGGCCGCATCGTGGTCGACCGCGTCCGGGTCGTGGGACTCAAGGCCAACGTGGTGCGCTACCAGGACGGCAAGTTCAATTTCGAGGACCTGCTGGGCCCGGCGCCCAAGACCCCGGACCAGCCGGCGGGCGGCCAGCTGGATGCCGGCGGCAAACCTTTGCTGTTCGACGTGGCGGGCATCGAATTCAGCGGTGGCGAGCTGGCGCTGCGCGACTACGTGAAAGGCACGTCGATGCGAGTGGAGCGGCTGTCCGCCACGACGGGACGCGTGGCGCCGCGCACGCCGTTCGACCTGGACCTGTCGGCCAGGGTGCTGGGCCAGAATCCGCGCGTGGATGCCACCATCCAGGTCCAGGGACGGCTGACGGTGGATCCCGGGCAGCGTTTTTTCTCGGTCAAGGACTTCGACCTGAAGGCGACGGGCGTGCTGCCCTCCATCCGGGCCACCGCGCTGACGGCGCAGGGCGATTTCGCCTATGACGGGCAGCGCCAGGCCATCGACGCCTCGGGCGTCTCGGTCGCGTTCCAGGGCGACGTGGCGGGCAGCCGGCCGCTCAGCGGCGTGGACCTGCGGCTGGACGCCCCGCGCCTGAATGCCGGGTTGGCCGAGGGCCGGGTACAGGTCGAGAAACTGTCGTTGTCCGCGCAAGGCAAGCTGGGCGCCGACCCCTTCGAACTGTCGCTGTCCGCGCCGGCGCTGCACGTGTCGCCGCAGGCGGCCCAAGGCGAGGCGCTGACCGCCCGGGTGAGCCTGGATGGCAAGCGCGACCTGGACCTGCGCGTGGCCCTGTCGGGCATATCGGGCAGCGCCGACAAGCTCGGCATCGAGCGCCTGTCTCTGGACGGAGAACTCAAGGAAGGCGAGCGCGTGGTCCGGCTCTCCAGCGCCTCGCCGGTCCAGGCCAGCCTGCCGCGCAGGAAAGTATCGCTGCCCCAGCTGGCGGGCCAACTGGAGATCCAGGACCCCGCGCTTCCCGACAAGCTGATGACGATCCCCATCAAAGGCAGCGTGCGCGCCAACTTCGAGCGGGAACACGTGGTGGCCAGGCTCGATGCCATGATCGAAGGCGGCCAGTTCAACGCCTCGGCCGAGGTGTCGCAGTTCGACGAACCGCGCATCGCCTTTACCGTCGCCGCCGATACGCTGGACCTTGACAAGCTGATGCCCCCGGCCGGGCAGGTGGCGGCGGGCGGCGGGGCCGGCGGCAGCGTCCGCGCGCCCGCGGATCCGCCGGTGGACCTGTCCGCGCTCGAGGACATCACGGCCAGCGGAACCGTCAAGGTCGGCAATCTTGTCGCGCGAGGGCTCAAGGCCGGCAACGTCTCCGCCTCGGTGCGGGTGGCCAAGGGGCGCGCCGATGTCAGTGGCCTGAAGGCGTCGCTGTACGGCGGCTCGCTGTCGGGCAGCGTGTTCGCGGACGCGTCCACGAACCGCATCGGCCTCGCGCCCACGCTCACCAACGTTTCACTGCAACCGCTGTTGTCCGATCTCAAGCACAAGGACGGCCTGATCGGCCGCGCGACGATTGCCCTCAACCTGACCGCGACCGGCAAGACCGTGGGGCAGATGAAGCGCGGCCTGAACGGCACGGCCAGCCTGGCGGTGCGCGACGGGGCCATCAAGGGCGTGAACGTCGCCCAGTCCCTGCGCGATTTCCGTGCGCTGCTCTCCGCCCGCAAGGACGATGCCAGGCAGCACCAGGATACGCTCCAGACCGATTTTTCGGAACTGCAGGCCCAGCTGGTGTTCGCCAGCGGCATCGGCACCGTGCGCAGCCTGAGCGCCAAGGCGCCGCTGCTGCGCATCTCGGAAGGGGAGCCGGCCCGCATCGACATCCCGGGCGAACGCTTCGACCTGGTGGCGCTGGTCACGGTCGTGAATACCTCCACGGGACAGGACGGCAAGGACCTCGCGGATCTGCGCAACGTCACCGTGCCGGTCCACGTGGCGGGGCCCTTCGCATCGCCGTCCTATACGATCCAATGGAGCAAGGTCGCCACCGACGTGCTCAAGAACACCGTCAAGAACAAACTCAAGGAAGAGCTGGGCATCGAACCTTCCGAGGCGGGCGACAAGCTGCGCGGCAAGGTCAAGGACCGGCTCAAGGGATTGTTCCGGTAGACGAATTCTTAGCGGAAAGCCGATGTCCATTTCCATCTCCGGCCTGTACATCTACCCCATCAAGTCCTGCGGCGGCATCGCCCTGGACCGCTCTCCCGTCGGCATGGCCGGCCTGCACAACGACCGCCGATGGATGGTGGTCGACGCCAATGGCGTCTTTCTTTCGCAGCGCAGCCATCCGGCCATGGCCCGGGTTCGCACCGACCTGCGCGACGGCTACCTGCTCGTGACCGCACCGGGGCAGCCGCGCCTGGACATACCGGTCGACGTGGTCGAAGACGACGACAGCGTGCGCACGCGGGTCACGGTCTGGCGCGACGAGGTCGATGCCGTGGACGAGGGGGACCTGGCCGCCCAATGGTTCGGCGCATTGCTGGGTACGCCATGCCGGCTGGTCAAGGTGCACCCGCAATCGCATCGGCTGGCCAGCACGACGCGCATCGAGAATTGGCTGGCGCGTCATCCGGTGGCCGAAGGCTTTCCGCGACACCACGTTTTCGCCTTCGCCGATGGCTACCCCATCCTGGTGGCCAACGAGGCTTCGCTGGCCGAACTGAACCAGAAGCTGGCGGCGACGGGACAGGCTCCGGTCGGCATGGATCGCTTTCGTCCCAACGTGGTGCTGAGCGAGTTCGGCGCCTACGACGAGGACTACACCGTGCTGGTGACGGTGGGCGAGGTCCGGCTGGCGCTGGTCAAGCCCTGCGTGCGCTGCGAGATCCCCAATACCGACCAGCTCACCGGCGCGCGGGCGAATGAGCCCATGGCCACGCTGGGCACTTTCCGCAGCCAGCCCGAAGGCGGCGTGACGTTCGGCATGAACGCCATCGTCAGCGCGCCGCCGGGCGCCGTGCTGAACGTGGGGGACCGGGCCGAGGTGGTGCTGGATTTCTGACGGAAGGCGCGCCCTAGGCGGGCGCCGTCAATTTGCGGTACTTCACCATCAACTGCTCGTGGGTCTCGTGAAACTCGGGATGCAGCTCGATGCACTCGACCGGACAGACCACCTTGCATTGCGGCTCGTCGTGGTGGCCGACGCACTCGGTGCAGCGGGCAGGGTCGATCTCGTAGATCTCCGTGCCCAGGTAGATGGCATCGTTGGGGCACTCGGGCTCACAGACGTCGCAGTTGATGCATTCGTCGGTAATCAGCAGAGCCATGGTGGGGACTTCCTTGCCGCTTGGGGACTCAGGCGCCGTCGCGACCGCCCAGCTGCGTGACCTTGGCGTGCAGCCAGCGTTCGACGGACGGGAAGACGAACTTGCTGACGTCGCCGCCCAGTTGGGCGATCTCGCGCACGATGGTGCCCGAGATGAACTGGTACTGGTCCGAAGGCGTCAGGAACATGGTTTCGACATCCGGCAGCAGGTATCGGTTCATTCCGGCCATCTGGAACTCGTACTCGAAGTCCGAGACGGCACGCAGGCCGCGCACGATGACGCGGGCGTTCTGTTCGCGCACGAAGTCCTTGAGCAGGCCGGAGAAGCTGGCCACCTGGACGTTGGGATAGTGGCCCAGGATCTCCCGGGCGATCTCGACCCGTTCGCTGACCGTGAAGAAGGGGGCCTTGTTGCGGCTGACCGCCACGCCCACCACCACCTTGTCGAACAGCCCGGCCGCGCGGCGGACGAGGTCCTCGTGGCCGCGGGTCATCGGGTCGAAGGTGCCAGGGTATACGGCAATGATCATGCGTAGGCTCCGTATTTCTATTGATGGGCGTCAGCCTTTTCGGTCCCGGCCCGGATGGCGGGGACGAATCGTCCGGCGCCTTCGGCGGCCGGCATCCGGTTTCCGGATGATGTGATTATTTCCTTATTTGCGCGGCGCAGCAAATTGGAAATGACGCGTATCAGACGTTTCCAGGCGCTACGCCGCTTTCGCCTGGGCGCGCAGCAGATGGAAATGTACCGCGCCGGCCTTGTCCTGCCGCAGCAATTCGGTCCCGGGCGGTGCCTGTATCGGCGCTTCGGCTTCAATATAGAGCATTCCACCGTCAGTAAGTGCTTGCAATGATGACGCGAGGATACGATCCAGCCAGTCCTGGCCGAAGGGCGGGTCCAGCAGCACCAGGTCGAAACGGGCGGCCGGACGCGCCAGGTAGGCGCGGGCGTCGCCGGTCACGATGCTGACATTGTCCGCCCCCAGGCGCGCGCGCAGTGCCTCCAGCGACGCCGTTGCGCGGCGGTCGCTTTCCACCAGCACGGCCTGTGCCACGCCGCGGGAAGCGGCCTCGAAGCCCAGCGCGCCCGAGCCGGCGAAGGCGTCGAGCACGGTCTTGTCGGCGAATTCGCCGCCCCACAGATGGTTGAGCCAGTTGAACAGGGTCTCGCGCACGCGGTCGGGCGTGGGGCGCAGGCCGGGCAGGTCCAGCACGGGCAGCGGGGTGCGCTTGTAGCGGCCGCCGATGATGCGGACCTTGTGCGGAGCGGAGCGGTGGGAGCGGGCGGCGGGAGGGCGGGATGAGGGCATGGCGATGGACCGGTAGAATCCCAGATTCTATATGCCGGCGGCCGCGTGTCCGCCGGGTGGGCCGCCGCCCGTCGTCCCGATGAAGGCGCAGGCCGTTACAGCAGACAGGTTTCCATGTTCAGTTTCTTCAAGAAGAAGACCCCCCAGCCTTCCCCCGAGCAGGATCGTGCGCAGGAGCCGCCCGCCGCGCCCGTTCCCGCGCCGGCGGCGGACCAGCCCGCCGTCCCGCCGGCTCCCCGGGAGCCAATTGCCCAGGAGCCCGTCGCTCCCGGGATGGCGGCGCCCGACACGCCGGTAGCGCCGCCTCCCGTGCCGGAGGAGCCGGCGGCGCCCGCGCCGGCCCAGCCCGTCCCCGCACCAGCTCCGGCTCCGGCGCCGGCGCCGGCGCCCCAGGCGGCCCCACCCGCCAAGTCGTCGTGGCTGGCGCGCCTCAAGAGCGGGCTGTCGCGCACCGGCCAGAGCCTGACCACGCTGTTCGTGGGCGTGAAGGTCGACGAGGACCTGTTCGAGGAACTGGAGACCGCGCTCATCATGGCCGATACCGGCGTGGACGCGGCGCAATCGCTGCTCAAGGGGCTGCGCGAGCGGGTGCGCCAGGAACGCATCGAGGATGGCGACCGCGTGCGCCAGGTCCTGCGCGAACTGCTGGCCGAGCATCTGCGGCCGCTCGAGCGCCGCTTCGACCTGGACCGCCCCGCGCCCATCGTGACCATGATCGCGGGCGTGAACGGGGCCGGCAAGACCACGTCCATCGGCAAGCTGGCGCGCACCTTCCAGCAACAGGGCCGACGCGTGCTGCTGGCCGCGGGCGATACCTTCCGCGCGGCCGCGCGCGAACAACTGGTGGAGTGGGGCCGCCGCAACGACGTCACGGTCATCGCCCAGGAAGGCGGCGATCCGGCCGCCGTCGCCTTCGATGCGGTCAAGTCCGGCCAGGCGCGCGGCATGGGCGTGGTGATGGTCGATACCGCCGGCCGCCTGCCCACGCAGTTGCACCTGATGGAAGAGGTCAAGAAGATCAAGCGCGTGATCGCCAAGGCCGATGCCTCGGCGCCGCACGAGGTGCTGCTGGTGATAGACGGCAACACCGGACAGAACGCGCTGGCGCAGATCAAGGCCTTCGACCAGGCCCTGGGCCTGACGGGCCTGATCGTGACCAAGCTGGACGGCACCGCCAAGGGCGGCATCCTGGCCGCGGTGGCGGCCGGCGCGCAGGGCGTGCGGCCGGTGCCGGTGTACTGGATAGGCGTGGGCGAGGGCATCGACGACCTGCAGCCCTTCGTGGCGGACGAGTTTGCCGGGGCGCTGCTGGGGAATTGATGCCGGCGGGAACGGCCCTGGCGCCGTCAGGTCCTAGGCCGGCCGCTCCATGAACGCCAGGATCTGGCGGCCCAGGTCATCCTCGGCGGTATTGAAATGCGCCACGATCGACGTATGGTTGTGGCCCGCCATCCAGACGAAGCGCGGCGCGCGGCGCCGGACGCGGGTCAGCGCGGCCAGCAGCTCCACGCAGTGCACGTCGATCAGCGGGTTCTCGTACTCGGCTACGGCGATCATGGTGGGCAGCGCCTGCGCCGTGACGTGGTTGACGGGCGAGCCGTCCTCCATCGTGGCGGGCGAAGTGCCGTAGTAGGCCTCCACCCGGCTGGCGTTGGGATTCTCCGCCGAATTCTCGGCCCGCACGCGGCCGGACACCACCACCAGGCCGGCCAGGCCGTGCCCTGCGGGCGGGTGGAAGCGGGCATCGTAGGCGTAGTGCGCCGCATGGGTGCCGCCGGCCGAATGTCCCATCAGGAAGATGCGGCCCGGGTCGGCGCCCAGTTCGTCCGCGTGGGCGCGCACCCACGCCACCGCGGCGGCGATGTCCTGCGTGCCGCTGGGATAGGGATGGGCGGGCGCCAGGCGGAATTCGACGTTGACGCCGATGATGCCGTGCCGGGCGAAGTACCAGAGCACATTGCTGTAGATCTCCGCCGTGCGGTCCTTCTCGCCTTCGACGAAGGCGCCCCCGTGCACGAACATCAGCACCGGCCGGCGCGAGGCCGCCTGGCCCAGCGGCTGGAAGACGTCCAGGCACTGGCGCGGATCGTCGCCATAGGGAAGGTCGCGCGTGACCGTGGCCAGTTTCGGCGCGTCGCGCAGGATCTCGGAGAACCCCTGCACCATCTGGCGGACGTGGGCCTGTACGCTGGTGCCCCAGCGCGGACCGAGTTCCGCCATGGCCTGGCGCAGGGACGGGGGGATGTCGGGAGGATGCGGCATGTCAGTCCACCTTGCCGATGCGGCGAACGGCGGCCTGCACACGTTCGGCGTCGGTCTTCCAGTAGGCCGCGAATTCGGGCGCGTCCATGTAGTCGATGGGGCTGCCCAGGTTGAGGAATACCTGTTGCAGTTCCTGTTGCGCGGTGACCTTGCGCACCGCCTCGCGCAGCGCGTCGATGACGGGCTTGGGGGTGGCGGCGGGGGCGATCAGGGCCGACCATTGCGTGAACTCGACATCGTAGCCCAGCGACTTCAGGCTGGGGACGCCGGGCATCGAGGCCAGCGGCTTGGTACCCCAATGGGCGAGGGGCCGCATCTTGCCTGACTTGACGAAGGTGCTGGCGTTGGCGGGCCCGCTGGCCGCCAGCTGGACCTGCCCGGCCAGCAACGATACCAGGGCCGGGCCGCCGCCCGAGAACGGCACGTGGGTGATGGGAGCGCCCGATGCGGCCTTCAGCATTTCCATGGGGATGTGCATGGCGCCATACACGCCAGATGACCCGTAGTTCAGCGCCTGCGGGTTCTTCTTGGCATCCGCGACCAGTTCGGCCACCGATTTCCACGGCGCGTCGGCCCGGACCACCAGCAGGTTGGGGTCGGCGGTGATGCGCGCAATGGGTACGAACTGGTCCAGCTGAAAGGCCGGCTTGCGGCCCAGCAGGCGGTCGGCCTCGGGCAGCCCCGATATGGACGACAGCGTCAGCAGCAGCGTGTAGCCGTCGGGCTTGGCGCGCGCGACCATGCCCGTGCCCACGACACCGCCGGCGCCACCCTTGTTCTCGACGATGACCGGCTGTTTCAATTCATGGCCCAAGGCATCGGCCAGCGGGCGGGCGATGTTGTCGGCCAGGCCGCCGGCCGCATTCGGCACGACGATCGTGACGGGCCCGGCGGGGAAGGGCGCGGCGGCCATCGCGGGGCCGGCGATGGTGCCCAGCGCGGCCAGGCAGGGGATGAGTTTCTTGAGCATGATGGTCCTTGCAACGATGTCGTGGGTGCCGCGCCGGGCGCCGGCACGCACAGGGGGGTCAGATCACGATGGCGTTCAGGCGGTTGCGCACGGCGCGCACGATGGACATGCCGGCCAGCGCCGAGGTCTTGGGGTTGGACGCGAAGGCGGCGGCCTCGACCATGACCTCGAGCCGGCCGAAGGCGCCACGCGCCGAAATGGTGTGCGTGTTGCCGCCGGCGGCGGGGTCGGCGATCAGGCGGACCCGGGTCTGGTCCAGCCCCATGCCGGCCAGCCCGACCATGGCGGCGACGTTGGCGTTCTGCGGGAAGGTCGCGGCGGCTTCGCGCGCGGTGCCTTCGAAGAACACCGTGGCTTCGGCAAGATGTTCCAGGTCGCACAGGCTGGCGGCCGCCGTGCCTTGCCAGCTGCCAGGGGGCTTGCGCCCGGTGTAGTCCACCGATACCAGTCCGCTGTCGCGTGCGGCCGCCAGTGCGTCGACGCCGGCCAGCGCGCCCGGCACCAGCGTCAGCTGCGCCCCGCCCGCCCGGCAGGCCGCATCCAGCCGGTCGACCATGCCGGGCAGCGCCAGCGCGCCCACCGACGCGACGATGGTGTCGATACCCTGTTCCAGCAGCCGGGGCACCAGGGTACCCAGCGCTTCATGGCCGGCGCATTCGACGGCGAAGTCGGGGCGGGTTTCCAGGCCGTCGACCGATTGCACCACCTGGCCATGCCTGCCCAGCTTGCGGCGGGCGTCGTCGGCCCGTTCAGCCCGTTCCAGCACCAGCCACCGGCCGATGCGCGGATCGTCCCTCAGTTGATCAAAAATCGACTGCCCCATGGCTCCGAAGCCTGCGAGCAAGATGGTCTTCATGCGGGAATGCCTCCGGTTCGTCAGACTCGAATCGTGCGGGCCTGGGCGCCGTCAGGCAATCGATATATAGTCAACCCGGTTTACTTTTCATCAACATCTCCAGGATGAAACTGCCGCCCCTGAACCCCCTGCGGGTGTTCGAGTCCGCCTCGCACACCTTGAGCTTCACGCAGACCGCGCGCGAGCTGCACGTGACGACGGGCGCGGTCAGCCGGCAGATCCGCGTACTGGAGGAATTCCTGGGCATGCGCCTGTTCGAGCGTGCCAGCGGCGAAGTACGCCTGACGCCGGCGGGCCGGGAGTACCGCGACGACCTGAGCGGAGCCTTCGAGCGCATATCGCAGGCGACCACCAAGGCCCTGAACCGGAACCGGGACCAGCCGCTGCACGTGTGGTGCCAGATGACGTTCGCCATGCGCTGGCTGCTGCCGCGCATGGCCGAGTTCCATGCGCGGCATCCGGACCGCGATGCCGTTTTCACCACGTCGCTCAAGCAACTGGACAATCTAAGCGACGCCGACGTCGCCATCTGCATCGGCCATGGCGACTGGCCGGGCGTGATCGCCCACCGGCTGGTGGACATCGAGCTGCTGCCGGTGTGCAGCCCGGCCTTGCTTGCCGGACCGGTGCCCCTGCGCGTACCGGCGGACCTGGCACGCCATACCCTGCTGCAATCGGCGGCCCGGCCCGACTATTGGGGGCGGTGGCTGGCCGCCCATGGCGTGGACGGCGTCGACCCGGCGCACGGGCTGACCTTCGAGAACGTCACGCTGGCCTACCAGGCGGCGCTGCAAGGCATGGGCGTCGCCATGGGCCAGTACGCGCTGGTGGCCGACGACCTGGCCGCCGGCCGGCTGGTTGCGCCGTTCGAAGGGCGGCTCGTGCTGGATTCCGCCTTCTACCTGGTCTATCCCGAACGCCTGCGGAACGATGCCCACGTCTGCGATTTTCGCGACTGGGTGATGGCGCAGGCGGCCTGATCGCGGTCGGGCCTCCCTAGCCTCAGGCGACGCGCCGCGCCAGCCTGACTACGGTCACGCCCGGCACGAGTTGCCGCAGCGAAGGCATGACCAGCGTGCAATGGTCGTATGGTGTCGTCACCGGCTCGCCGTCCTGCCAACCGATGACGGTGCCGGCGCGCTCCAGTTCCTCCAGTCCCTGCCAGGGCTGGGCGAACCGGAAGTCCATGCTGCGCGCGACCACCGGCTGCGTGACCTCGATCGCCTGCTGGGCGTCCGGCGCGGGGGCGATCCACTCGGCGGGAATGTCGCCTTCGTCGACGATGCCCGAGGCGCGCAGGAAGCGCGCCATCTGGTCCAGCGCCACGGTCCGGCTTTCGAGCGCGCCGTGGTAGCCGCATTCGATCAGCAGCGAGCGCGTGCCGTTGTCGGTTATCTGGCCGAAGCGTCCGTAGTCGCGCATGCGCACGCCGTCCTTGTGTCCGGCGTCGACGATGATGTGGCGCGGCGCGCCCAGTTCGCGGGCCAGGTCCAGGTTGCGCGGCTGCATTCCGGTCAGCAGCAGCGGGGCGCAAGGTTCGTGCATGGAATGCAGGTCCAGCAGCCAGTCGGCTTGCCGCACCCAGGGCAGCAGCGCGGCGGCGCGCGCTCGCTCGCTGGTAGTGGGGGCGGCGAGCTTGTCGTCGCTCCAGACCCGGTTCAGGTCCTCGTCCAGATAGCGCGAGGCGTCGTGGCGGGCGGCATCGAAGGTGTCGAACGCGGCCAGGTTGCAGAACGCCAGCGTCAGCTTGCCGCGCCGGGGTCGCAGGCCGGATTCCAGCGCGGTCTTGACCGCCCAGGCGCCGCACAGCTCGTTGCCGTGTACCAGCGAGGTGACCAGCACATGGCGGCCGGGCGTGCCCGAGTCGAAGTGCCAGACGCCTTCGACGCCGGTGTTGCCGGCACGGACGGCGGACAGGTCGGGCACGGGCAGCAGGAAATCGTGAGTCGCCATCTTCATTCCTCGATCTTGGCGAACTCGACGATGCGCTTGTACTTCTCGGTCTCCTTGCGCTGGAACTGGGCCAGGTCGACGCCCGGGGCGGCCACGGTGGATCCCGATTCCTGCATCTTGCTGCGGAACTCCGGCATCTTCAGGACGTCGTCCAGCGCGGCGCGCAGCTTCGCGACCACGGGCGCGGGTACGTTGGCGGGGCCGTACAGACCGAACCAGATGTCCATGTTGACGTCCTTCAGGCCGGCTTCGGCGAAGGTGGGGATCTCGGGCGCGAGCGGCGCGCGCGAGGCCTGCATCAGGCCGATGGGCACGAGCTTGCCGGCCCGGATGTTGGCCAGCGCGCTGGACAGCACGAACACGCCGAATTGCAGTTGGCCGCCCATGATGTCGCTGGCCAGCGGCGCGACGCCGCGATAGGGTACGTGCACCAGCTGCAGGCCGCCCGCTTCCTTCAGGCTCTCGGCCGACAGGTGCAGCGCGGTGCCGACGCCCGAGGTGCCGAAGCTGAACTTGCCGGGATTGGCGCGGGCCTGGGCCAGGAACTCGGAGATGTTCTTGATGGGGGAGTTGGCCGAGGCCACCAGCACCATGGGCTGGGTGCTGATCATGCCGATGGGCGTGAAATCCTTCAGGCCATCGTACTTGACCGCCTTGTTGATGAGGCTGGCGATGGCCATCTCGTTGGATGCGCCCAGCAGCAGCGTGTAGCCGTCGGCGCGGGCCTTGGCCACGCGCTGGGCGCCGATCACGCCGCCGGCGCCACCCACGTTCTCGACGATGACGCGTTCGCCGATGCGCTTGGACAGCGCCTCGCCGAACAGGCGGGCGGTCAGGTCGGTGCTGCCGCCGGCCGGGTAGCCCACTACCAGGGTGATGGGGCGGGCGGGATAGTCGTCTTGCGCATGGGCCGGGACGGCGGCGGCGCCGGCGCAGGCGGCGAGCGCCAGCATGAGGGCGCGGCGCGTAAGGGTAGGCTGGTTCATGGTGAGGCCCCGTACAGAGCAGTTATCGTGCCGCCATCCTTGCGCACGGCATGGATGCAAAGGTGCGAATCAGGCACATGTATGTGCGGATTCGGCCCCGCACCAGGGTTTGCCCCAGGAAGGTGCGGAGGTGGCGGATATACGAAACGCTTGGCGCCCCAGGGTGGTGCGGGAAGCGGGCGGGGCTTCCCGCGGTACGGATCAGCGGGCGAATTCCGTCGCTGCCCAGACCGCCTCGACCACGTCGGCCTGGCGCGCGCGGGGCCGGTACAGCCGGACCTCGAACGGGACTTCGTCGCTGCGGCCGCCCAGGACCACCATGTTGCGGCGCTGGCAGTCCGCCGCCACCATGGACCAGGGCAGCCACGCGACGCCCAGGCCCTTCTTGACGAATTCGTAGACGGCGTCGGCCGAGTCGCAGCGCAGGAACACGTTCATGCCCGCCAGCGGATTGCGCTCGAAATGCTCGCTCAGCAGCCGTTCCATGGACAGGCCGATGCCGTAGGCGATCAGCGGCGTGGCCTGGCTGGCGCCGATCAGGCTGTAGCGGGGCTTGCCTTGCGCATCGGCCACGCTGACGGGGACCAGCTTCTCCGTGGACAGCGTCAGGTGGCGATAGCGGTGGCCGTTCAGCGGCACCGACAGCGCGCGGTGCTCGTAGCAGCACAGCATGTCGACCTTGCTCTGTTCAAGCATGGCGGCAAGGTCGGAAGTCGCGCCGGTGATGATGTCGATCTGCGCCTTGCCCCGCAGCGGGCTGCGCGGCATGTGGGTGATGCGAGCCAGCCAGTCGGCCACCAGGGTGCGGGCCAGGGTGCGGCCCGTGCCTATGCGCAGGCTCATGCCCTGGTTGGTGCCGTGGCGCTGGATTTGCGAGCGGGCGTTGGCGACGCTTTCGACCGTGCGTTCCGCGGTCTTGAGCATGACCTCGCCCTCGGGGGTGAGCTGGACCGGCGTGCGATTGCGTTCCACCAGCGGCGCTCCGGCCCAGACCTCCAGCGCGCGGATGCGGCGGCCGAAGGCGGGATGGGTGACGTGCCGCATTTCAGCGGCGCGCACGAAGCTTTGCGTGCGGGCGAGCGCGATGAGGTCTTCGAAGAGTTTGAGGTCCATGAGTTCCGGATTTTAATGCCTCGGGGTGCTCATCCCCGGTTGGCTTGCTCAATCGTAATAATTGGGCGTTTCGGGTTCATGGCGCCGCCGCCGGATCCGCTCAGTGCAGGATCTGGCTCAGGAACAGCCGGGTGCGCTCGTTCTGCGGATTCGAGAAGAAGGCCTCGGGGGTGTTCTGTTCGACGATCTGGCCCTGGTCCATGAAGATCACGCGGTCCGCGACCTGCCTGGCGAAGCCCATTTCGTGCGTCACGCACAGCATGGTGATGCCGGTCTCGGCCAGCGAGGTCATCACGTCCAGCACTTCCTTGACCATCTCCGGATCGAGCGCGGAGGTCGGTTCGTCGAACAGGATGATCTTGGGCGACATGCACAGCGATCGCGCGATGGCGACCCGCTGCTGCTGCCCGCCCGAGAGCTGTCCCGGGTACTTGTGCGCCTGCTCCGGAATGCGCACCCGTTCCAGGTACTGCATGGCGGCGGCCTCGGCCTGCGCCTTGGGCTGCTTGAGCACCCATATCGGGCCCAGCGTCAGGTTCTGCAGGACGGTCAGGTGCGGGAAGAGGTTGAAATGCTGGAACACCATCCCGACTTCCCGCCGGATCGCCTCGATGTCCTTCAGGTCGCTGGTCAGTTCTATGCCGCCCACGGCGATGCGGCCCTGCTGGTGTTCCTCCAGGCGGTTGATGCAGCGGATCAGCGTGGACTTGCCGGATCCGGACGGGCCGCAGATGACGATGCGTTCGCCGCGCTCCACCGCAAGGTCGATGTCGCGCAGCACCTGGTACTTGCCGAACCATTTGCTGACGCCTTCCATTTGTATGATCGGCTGCGTGGATGAGGACATGGCGGTTTTCCTGTCGGGGGCTTGCGTCCGGGCGGGACGGGAGCTCATCGTTCCCGGTCCGTGCGCAGGCGCTTCTCCAGCGATTGGCTGTAGCGCGACATCGCGAAGCAGAATACGAAGTAGATGGCGGCGATGAACAGGTAGGCCTCGACCGAGAAACCCGGCCAGGCGGCATCGGCCAGCGAGGCCTTGGCCGATTGGGTAAGGTCGAAGATGCCGATGATCACCACCAGCGAGGTGTCCTTGAACACCAGGATGAACATGCTGACCAGCGGCGCGATGATGGTCTTGAGCGCCTGCGGCAGCACGATCAGGCGCATCTGCTGCCAGTAGCCCAGGCCGATCGAGTCGGCGCCCTCGTACTGGCCCTTGGGGATGGCCTGCAGGCCGCCCCGCACCAGTTCGGCCAGGTAGGCGGCGGCGAACAGGATGATGGCGATCTGCGCGCGCAGCAGCTTGTCTATGCTCATGCCCTCGGGCAGGAACAGCGGCAGCATGACCGAGGACATGAACAGCAGGCTGATCAGCGGCACGCCGCGTATCAGTTCGATGTAGACCACGCACAGGGCCTTGATCGCGGGCAGGCGCGAGCGGCGCCCCAGCGCCAGCAGCACGCCCAGGGGAAAGGCCAGGCCCATGCCGAAGGTGGCCAGGATCAGCGTCAGCGGCAGGCCGCCCCACAGCGTGTTCTCGACGTATTGCAGGCCCAGCACGCCGCCCCACATCAGGATGCCGGTGGCCGTCAGCGCGACGATCCAGACCAGCGCCAGCCAGCGGTTCCAGAAGCGGCGCAGGCAACTGGCCACAACGGCGCCGATCAGCAGCGCGCTGGCCAGCAGCGGGCGCCATTGTTCGTCGTAGGGATACAGGCCGAACAGGATCAGCCGGTGCTTCTCGGCGATGAAGGCCCAGCACGCGCCGCCGGCCTCGCGGCATTCCTGCGCCGACGAGGCCACGAAGGTCGCGCGTATCAGTCCCCATTCCACCAGCGCCGGCACGATCATCAGCAGCAGCCAGGCCACCAGCAGCGTCAGTACGACGTTTAACGGAGACGAGAAGAGGCCCCCCCCTACGCGCTTCGCGCGCCCCCCAGGGGGCGGCGCTGGCGGACCGGCGGAGCCGGATCCGCGGCGCCCTGGAGCAGAGTCATCGTCGATGAGGGACGCCGCCTCCATTATCGTTCCACCAGCGCCATACGGCGGTTGTACAGATTCATCAGCACCGAGATCGTCAGGCTGACCGCCAGGTACACCGCCATGATGATCAGCACGCCCTCGATCGCCTGGCCGGTCTGGTTCAACGTCGTGTTGGCGATGGAGACGATGTCCGGATAGCCGATGGCGACGGCCAGCGAGCTGTTCTTGGTCAGGTTCAGGTACTGGCTGGTGACCGGCGGGATGATGACCCGCAGCGCCTGGGGCAGCACGACCAGCCGCAGGACCTTGCTGCGCCGCAGGCCCAGGGACTCGGCGGCTTCCCACTGGCCGCGGTTCACGGACTGGATGCCGGCGCGCACCACTTCGGCGATGAACGCCGCCGTGTAAATGACCAGCCCGAACAGCAGCGCCGTGAACTCGGGGGTAAGCGTGGCGCCGCCGATGAAGCCGAATCCTTGCAGGCGGGGCACATCGAACTGCACGGGCGCGCCGCCCGCCAGCCACCCGGCCAGCGGCAGTCCGACCAGCAGCGCGACGACCCAGTGGGCAATGGGGCGCACGTCTCCGCTGTGCTGCTGGCGCGTGCGCATCCAGTGGGCCAGCACCAGCGACAGCACGACCGCCAGGCCGAATCCCGCCGCGGCCAGGTCGAAGCCCAGGTGGTCGGCGGGCAGCGGCAGCTTGATGCCGCGGTTGGACAGGAACACGCCGGGCAGCAGCTCCAGCGCCTGGCGGGCCGGGGGCAGGGTCTCGGTGATCAGCGCATACCACAGGAAGAGTTGCAGCAGCAGCGGCGTGTTGCGCATCAGTTCGACGTACACCGATGCCAGCCGCGCCACCAGCCAGTTGCGCGACAGGCGGGCAATGCCCACTACCGTGCCCAGGATCGTCGCCAGCACGATGCCGGCCGCCGCCACGCGCAGCGTGTTCAGCAGGCCGACCAGGATGGCGCGCGCATAGGTGTCCTGCGGATCGTAGCGGATGGGCGTCTCGCCGATGGCGAAGCCCGCTTCGCGTCCCAGGAAGCCGAAGCCCGACGCGATGTTGCGGGCGGCCAGGTTGGCCAGCGTGTTCGAGACCAGGAACCAGGCCAGCCCGGCGACGGCGGCCAGGGCGACGGCCTGGTAGACCGCCGACCGGACGGAAGGGTTGCTCCAGCTGAACCGGGTCATGCGCGCATCAGCGGATGGGCAGCGCGTACATCAGGCCGCCCTTGGTCCACAGCGCGTTGGCGCCGCGCTGCATCTTCAGGGGGCTGCCCTGGCCCAGGTTGCGTTCGAAGCTCTCGCCGTAGTTGCCGACCTGCTTGACGATGTTGTAGGCCCACTTCTCGTCCACGCCCAGGTTCTTGCCGGCGCCGGGCGTCACGCCCAGGATGCGTTGCACGTTGGGGTTGGCGCTCTTGGTCATCTCGTCGACGTTCCTGGATGTGATGCCGTATTCCTCGGCCTCGATCATCGCGTTCAGCGTCCACCGGACGATGGCCGCCCACTGCTCGTCGCCCCGGCGCACCATGGGCCCCAGCGGCTCTTTCGAGATCATCTCGGGCAGCACGACGTAGTCGTCCGGGTTGGACAGCTTGGTGGTGCGGATCACGTTCAGCGCCGAGATGTCGGTGGTGTAGGCGTCGCAGCGGCCGGCGGCGAAGGCACGGACCAGTTCGTCGAACTTGTCGATGACCACGGGCTTGAAGGTCAGCTTGTTGGCGCGGAACCAGTCGGCCAGGTTCAGTTCGGTGGTGGTGCCCGGTTGCAGGCAGATGGCCGCCTGGTTGAGTTCCTTCGCGCTCTTGACGCCCAGCTTCTTCGATACCAGGATCCCCTGGCCGTCGTAGAAGTTCACGCCCACGCCCGTCAGGCCCAGCGCCGCGTCGCGCTGCAGCGTGATGGAGGTGTTGCGGGGCAGGACGTCCACCTCGCCCGATTGCAGCGCGGTGAAGCGTTGCTGGGTATTGAGCGGGGTCAGCTTGAACTTGGTGGCGTCGCCGAACAGCGCGGCCGCGACGGCCTTGCACAGGTCCACGTCGATGCCGGTCCAGTTGCCCTTGCTGTCGGGGTTGCTGAAGCCGGCCACGCCGGTCGAGACACCGCACTGCACGAAGCCTTTCTTCTTGACGGCGTCCAGCGTGGGGCCGGCGTGGGCGGCATGCGCGGCGCCCAGCATCAGGGCGGCGGCGAGGAAGGATTTCAATGCTTTCATGGCGGGTTCCTTGCGCGGGGGGCCCTGGACTATAAAGCATCGCGGGCCATGGCCTCCTTGGGGAAACGTACCGTAGCATGTGTTCGGTATGATGAAAACCTCGGGGCCTGTCGTCTCCGGACGGCCCAGGTTACTATTTCGACCTCATGATCGAATTCCAGCAAGTCTACAAATCCTACGGCCGCGGCATCGACACGCTGGCCGATGTGACCTTCGGCATCGCCCAAGGTGAATTCGTCTTCGTCTCCGGCCCTTCCGGGGCGGGCAAGTCGACCCTGCTGAAGCTCATCGCGGGGCTGGACGTCCCCAACCGGGGCACGGTCCTGGTCAACGGGAAGAACGTCGGCAAGCTGCCCGGCCGGTTCCGGCCCTACCTGCGGCGCGCCATCGGCACCATCCTGCAGGACGTGCACCTGCTGAGCGACCGCAGCGCCTTCGAGAACGTCATGCTGCCCCTGACGGTGACCGGCCATTCGCGCGCGGCCGCCGCCAAGCGCGCCCACGCCGCCATCGAGCGGGTCGGCCTGTCCGGCAAGGACGGGTTGCGGCCGCAGGAACTGTCGGGCGGCGACCAGCAGCGGCTGGCCATCGCGCGCGCCATCGTCAACCGTCCCGGCCTGCTGATCGCCGACGAACCCACCGCCAACCTGGACCGCGAGAGCGCCCGCCGCATCGTCGAGGTCTTCCGCGACTTCAACCGCGTGGGCGTGACCACGATCCTGGCCACGCACGACGAAAGCCTGATCACCGACTACGCGACGCGCGTGCTGCTGGTGAAGGAAGGCAAGGTCACCGACGGCGGCAAGCGCACGCCGCGCCTGGGCGGGGAGGTCGAGGCATGAGTCCCCTGATCCGCCAACATCGCTATGCGCTGGGCGTGACCCTGCGCCGCCTGCTGTCGCAGCCGTTCTCGTCCATCGCCAACATCCTCGTCATCACGCTGGCGCTGGCCATTCCGCTGCTGGGGGCCACGGCCCTGATGTCGCTGCGCCCGGTGGCCAACCACCTGACGGCCGACCCCGAGATGACCGTCTTCATGCAGGTCAGCGCCACGCCGGCCGAGACCGGGGCCGTGGCCGACCGGATCCGGCGCGATCACGCCAGCGAGATCCGGGGCCTGCGGGTGATCAGCCGCGACCGCGCGCTGGCCGAGCTCAAGGCCAACCCGGCCTACGCCCAGGCCCTGGCGGTGCTGCCCGACAATCCCCTGCCCGACGCCATCGTCGTCACGCTGGAGGGCGAGGACCTGGCCCAGCGGTCGGCCAAGCTGGCGGCCCTGTGGAAGACCTGGGCCAAGGTCGACATGGTGCAGGTGGACAGCGCCTGGGTGCAGCGGCTGGAGGCCATCCTGCGCTTCGCCCGCGCGAGCCTGCTGTTCCTGGCCCTGGTGGTGGCGGTGGCCGTGCTGGCGGCGGTATTCAATACCGTGCGCATGCAGGCCCTGTCCCAGCGCGAGGAGATCGGCGTCGCGCGGCTGGTGGGCGCCACCGAATCCTTCGTGCGGCGGCCTTTCCTGTACCTGGGCGCGATCAGTTGCGGCGTGGCGGCGCTGGCCGCGATCGGGCTCGTGGCCGTGGTGCTGGATCCGCTGAACGCCGCGCTGGCGGACCTGGCGCGCAGCTACGGGACCGAATTCGCGTTGCGCCTGCCGCAATGGGAATGGCTGGCGGCCTTCGTGGTGGGGGTGGCCCTGCTGGGGGCGTTGTCCGCGCGCTGGTCGGTCACCCGGAATACCCGTTTTTGATCCGGGGAGGGGGTGGCGCAGGCCGCCGCGGTCGCAGATTGTGACGCCCAGATGACCTGTCATCATTTTCAAGGGCGGCGAGCTCTACCATGTCGAAAATTTTCCGTCATGGCTCGCTTTCCGTCCTCATGCTAGAACAAGAACTCAAGTTTTCCGTCCCCTGGGCCGCGCGCAAGGCCGTCGCCGGCCAGTTCGCTTCCCTGTCATCCGCGCCCCGCACGCGCCTGCGCGCGATGTACTTCGACACTCCCGACAGGCAACTGGCCCGCCAGCGCGCGGCGATCCGGCTGCGCCAGGAGGGCCGGAGGTGGGTGCAGACCTTCAAGATGGCCGGCGCCGATGCCCTGTCGCGCGTCGAATTGAACCATCCCAGTCCCGGCCGCGCGCTGGACCTTTCCGTCTATGCCGGCACGCCGGCGGAAGCGGTGCTGGCCGGCCTGGGTGCCGAGCTGGGGGTGCGCTACGAGACCGACGTCTGGCGCAAGGCGGCCGCCGTGCGCACCCGCGCGGGTACGGTGGAAGTGGCGTACGACGAGGGCGCGATCCGGGCGCAGGGGTTGGAGCTGCCGGTATGCGAGCTGGAGTTCGAGCTGGTATCCGGGCGGCCCCAGGCGCTGTTCGTCGTGGCCGGCCGCTGGCTGGCCCGGCACGGCCTGGTGCTGGACCTGCGCAGCAAGGCCGAGCGCGGCGACGGGCTGGCCAACGCCGCGGCCCGCATCGCCGCCGCGCCGCTGGATGAACGGCCCCAGGTCAGGGAGGCGGAGATCGCCGCGTTCTGGTCGCCGCGCTTGGCCGCGGGGATAGCCCTGGGCCAGGACGAGACGCCCGACGAGGCGTTGGCCGCGATGACCGCCGAATGCTTCGAACAGATCGCCCGCAACGCGGCGCCGCTGGCCGCCGCCGACGCGCCTCCCGGGGTTCGGCTGGGCGGCGCCGAGCACGTGCACCAGTTGCGCGTCGGCATGCGCCGGCTGCGCTCGGCCTGGAAGCTGCTCGATGGCCATGCGGAGTTGCCTCCGGCTGCCTTGCAGGACGGCGCGCGCAGGCATTTCGCCGAGTTCGGCCGGGTCCGCGACCAGGACGTGATGGGCGGCGAGGTCCTGTCCGCCCTGGTCGACGCCGGCATGCCGCCCCTGCCGTGGCAGCCGGCGGCCGGGACGGATGCGGCCGCCCTGGCGTCGTCCGTGGATTTCCAGTCGTGGCTGCTGGGCCTGCTGGCCTGGAACGTGGGGATACGCGAGCCGGCCACCCGCTTGCCCCTGGCCGGCGGGCTGCCGGAGCCCCCGCCGGCCGTGGCGCCTGAACCCGCGCGCGCCGTCCGCCTGGCTCGCGCCGTCACGCGGCGCCTGCGGAAGTGGCACGGCCGGCTGGTCCGCGAGGGACGGCATTTCGTGCGCCTGGAGGACGAGCGCCGCCATGCGCTGCGCAAGCTGGCCAAGCGCCTGCGCTACGGGCTCGCCCTGTCGGCGCCCCTGTACCGCGCCGGGCGCGTGCGCGCCTATCGCAAGAAGCTCGCGGCGCTGCAGGACATCCTGGGCGAGATCAACGACCTGGTCGTGGCGCGTACGCACTATGCCGGACTGGCCGACGCGCATTCGCAGGCCTGGTTCGCGCTGGGATGGATCGCCGCCCGGCTGCGCGAGCTGGAGGTGCAGGCCGAGGCGGCCTTCGGCGCGCTGGCCGAGGTCAGGCTTCCCTGGAAGCCCCGGCGGTGAAGGCGCGGGGCCTCAGCCCCGCGTGGAGCCAGGACACCAGGGTATAGGCGTCGAACACCGGCAGCCCCAGATCGGCCTCCACCGCCGCCGAATGGACCGGGAAATTCGCGCATTCGCTGACGATGGCGCCGACCTCGGGATGCCGGTCGACCAGCCGGCGGGCCGCCGCGACCACCTCGCGTTCGTGCGCCGCGACGTCGAACGTCGTCCGGTTTTCCAGCAGGTCGCGCTTGAACAGCGAGTCCGGCGGCAATCCTTCGATGGGGGGCATGCCGGCCACGCCCACGCCCCGGAAGTGGGCGGGAGTCAAGGCTTCGGCCACGGGCGTCAGCACGCCCACGGTCCTGCCGGGCGCCAGCAGCGCCTGCGCCAGGGGAATCTGCAGCAGGCTGGAGGTGGCGATGGGTACCGGGCAGCGTGCGGCCAGTTCGCGTTGCAGCACCGCCAGGAAGCCGCAACTGGTCACGATGCCGTCCACTCCCATGGCCGCCAGCCCGGCAGCGGCGCGCGCGAACAGATCCAGCGTGCCGCCGGCCTCGGGGCCGGCCACGCGGGCGCCGGTCGCGCGCTTGACCACCGCATACTGGACCCGGAAGGGCCAGGTGGCCGCGTGGCCGATATCGCCGGGGACGCGCTGGAAGCCCGTGTCCAGCAGCAGTATGCCGATGGACACGCCGTGCAGGGGCCGGGCGCGAGACACGGGGCTCAATCCACGAAACAGTTGCAGTGCTCGAAGGCCGCCGGAATGGGCTTGCCCAACTGGGCGAATTTCTTGCGGCTGATCAGCGCGGCATAGTCCTTGCGACCCGGCTTGACCGGCGCCAGCTCGGTGGTCTTGCGGCCCTTGAGCAGCTCCGCCGCCAACTGCGCCGCATGCGCGCCCTGCACCTGGTAGGAGGCGGCATAGGAAACGGCGACCACGCCCTTCTTGATCAGTTCGGTTTCCGCGCTAAGGATGGGGATGCGGTAGCGGTCGGTGACCGAGGCCAGCGCCGGCATGGAAGACTGCACGAGGCTCGACCCTATCGCGTAGACGAAGTCCACGCCGGCCAGCATCTGGGTACGCTGCTGTACGTCGATGGCCGAATCCACGCTGACCGCCTGCAGGTCCAGGCCTGCCCGCTTGGCCGCACCTTCGATGGATTTCATCGCCACCACGTCGTTGGCTTCGCCCGGCGCGTACAGCACGCCGAACCGCCTGGCGTTGGGGAAGATCTGCCGGGCGAATTCCAGTACCGCGTCGTAGTCCATCGCGCTGGCCGATCCCACGAAGCGCGTGCCGCCCTGCTTCCAGTTCGGCACCAGGCCGGCGGCGACGGGATCGCTGATCAGCACGAACACCAGCGGAATGCGCTTGTCGGTGATGCTGGTGATGGCGGCCTGCGACACCGGCGTGGTGACGGTCAGGATGACCGACGGCTTGTTCGCCTCGATCTGGTTCAGGATCTGGGGAATCATGGCCGGCGTGAAGTTGGCGTCGCTGTAGACGAAGCGCACGTTCTTGCCGTCCACGTAGCCCAGCCTGGCCAGTTCCTCCTTGAAACCGGCCACGCTCTGGTCGAGCGCGGGATGCGGGCCGAAGTTGGCGATGCCGACGACGGTGGGTTCTTGCGCGTTGGCGGCGGCGCAAGCGGCCGCGAGGGCGGTGCCGGCCAGCAGCCGGCCGAGAGTCTTGCGGAGCACGGTAATCTCCTGCCGAGAGTGAAGGCCCGCGCGCCGCTGGACGCGCGGGCCGGGGGCATCAGGCCTCGATCTCTGCCAACTCGGTCAACGGCTTGATGCCGCCCTCGTTGGCGATCAGCGCCCGCTTGCGCACATAGCGCAGGATGCTGGTCGCGCCGTAGCGCGAACCGCCCATGCCGGACATCTTGAAGGCCGTTTTTTCGCCGTCGAACATCATGCCGCGCTGCAGCTCCGTGTCGTTGATGCTCACGCCGCCGGCTTCCATGAGGGTGGCGAAGTCGCCCGCGGTGTGGGTATCGGGCCCGAACACGGCGCCCGACAAACCGAAGACGGAATCGTTGACCAGGTGCGCGGCTTCTTCGATGGTCTTGAACTTCATGACGGGAACGACCGGACCGAACGTTTCCTCGGCCATGATCTTCATCGTATGGTCGACATCGGTAACGATGGTCGGATCCAGCCAGATGGCGCCGTCCACGGTCTCGACCTTGCCGCCGGACAGGATCTTGGCGCCGCGCGCGACGGCGTCCTGGAGTTGCGCCTGTACGATGCCGCCTTGCGCCTCGAAGATGAAGGGGCCGTAGTGGCCGCCGTCGCCGGCGGCGAAACTGCGCCTGAGCGTGGCGGCCTGGCGCAGCAGCTCGGCCACGAAGTCGTCGTGCACCGATGCGTCCACGTAGACGCGCTCGATCGCATAGCAGACCTGGCCGGTGTTGTAGATGGCGCTGCGCAGGATGCTGGTGGCCGCGCGGGCCAGGTCGGACCCGGCCAGCACGACGGCGGGGTCCTTGCCGCCCAGTTCCAGGAATGCCGGGATGAAGGCCTGCGCCGCGGCCACGGCGATCTTGCGGCCGGTGGCGATGCTGCCGGTGAAGACGATGGCGTCGCTGTTGGCGACCACGGCCTGGCCGGTCTCGGCCGCGCCGCGCACCAGCGTGATGATGCCGGCCAGTTCCGGCACGTCGTCGATGGAGCGTTGCAGGGGCTCGACGAAGCGAGGGGTGACTTCGCTGGGCTTGATCATGACCGCCGCGCCCGCGACCAGCGCGGGAATCGCATCGATGAACGACAGCACCAGGGGGAAGTTCCAGGGACTGATGACGCCGACCAGCGGGTAGGGAACCAGCGTGGTCTTGAAGATGATCTCGTCGTTGTGCGAGAACTTGCGGAAAGGCTGCGCCAGTACCTGAGGCGCGGCTTCGCAGTACCCGTGGATGAAATGCTCGACCGCGCCCAGTTCCTCGTGCGAGATGCGCGTGCGGCCGGTATCGACGCTGAGCGCCGCGGTGATGTCGGCCGCATGGCGGCCCAGCGACTCGGCCCATTTCTTCAGGATGGCGATGCGGCGTTCCAGTCCGCCGGAGAACCAGGCGCGCTGCGCCTCGCGTGCCTTCTTCGCCTTGGCCTCGACCTCGGCCGCGCTGGTGGGATCGAACCGGTAATCCATTTCGCCGCTGCGCGGATTCCGTACTTCCATGACTGCCATTGTTTCCTCGCTAGTGATTCCCATTGGGGATGGGGCGATCCTATGCGAAGCATCGGGCGGCCATCAGCTCGCGGCGCGCATCACTGCCGATTTCCTAGAAAAGGTATCTGTTTCCCAACGAGGCGCGAGGTTCTTTCGGGGGTACGAGCCCTAAGGCATTCCCGGCGGGTTCAGCGGGTCGGCGTGGCGCGCCAGGATTTCCTCGGGGTTGCTCATGCGCCGGGCATCCTTGGGCGCGAAGCCGAAGTGTTCGCGGAACGAGGCGGTGAAGCTGGTCTGGTGCTGGTAGCCGACGGCACAGGCCACTTCGTTGACCGACAGGCGATCCTGGATCAGCAGGTTCAGCGCCCGGTTCATGCGGTGGCTGTGGCCGAACTCGAATACCGTCATGCCGTAGAGGAACTTGAATCCCCGCTTGAGCTTGGAGGTATTGGTGCCCACCGCCCGCGCCAGCTCCGGGATGGTCGGCACGCGGGTCATGTCCGAGAGCATGATGTCGCGCGCCTTTTCGATGAGGCGCAGATCGCGGGTGGAGAAGACGCCGGGGGCGTTCTCGTTCTCGATGTGGTGCTGCCAGAGGTCGAGGGACGCGCACAGGATTTCGCAGGCCTTGGCCTCGGCGAACAGCAGGCGGCGGTAGCCCTGATAGGGATTGGCGAGCAGCTTTTCGATGGCATGGATCACTTCCACGCCTACCGGCATCTGGTGGCAGGAGACCTGTTCGTTGCCGACCGCGTTGAGCTTCTTCTGGAACGAGTTGTCCGCGCCCAGCGACGCCTTGGCGAAGGCATCGAAGTATTCCTGCGTGACGTACAGGCTGACCGAGCGCCATGGTCCCGGACCGCAGTGCACCTGGTAGAGCATGTCGTCGCCCTGCTGCACCACCGTCAGGTTCGGCGATCCGATCTGTACCTGGCCCGATTCGGAGAACTCCACGCGGGCCGGGCCCTTGAGGATGAAGTGGAACTCGACGAAGCCTTCGGGCAGCACGCTTTCGGTGCGTTCCTTGGCATAGTGGCAGCTCGTGACGACGAGGAAGATCTCGTCCCGCAGGCTGATCATCTCCCAATAGCCTTCGGCCGGGTCGTCGGAAGCGGCCACGCGCTGTCCGTAGAGCGCCGGGCCTTTCGCATGGGGCGCCGCGGCGTGCTCGGCGGTTGCCCGCAGGCAGTGGAACGCCTCGGTGGTGCGGGCGTGCCGGCCCGCGAGCCGCGTCCTGAACAGGCCGTCGTCGCCATGATCGGCGCGAAATGGGAAGATGCTCATCAACTCTCCGTGCGGTCGGAAGCTCGCCGGGCCATACGGTACGGTGGGGCAGGCCAGGGAACAATCGGGGCTAACACGCGTACGCCGCGCCGCCCGCCCGTGATGGCAAGCAGTTTTCATACCATCCACGGACGCGCGTCGGGGGAGGCGGCCGCGCACCCGCATTGTGCGCGGCGTGCGGACGGCGCCCAAAACTTGTTCCGGAATCCTAGGTTTCGCTTCGGTCGGCACACAAGCGGGGCGTGGTGGGTTGCTATCGTCGGGTTCCTGTATCGAAAGCCCGTTATTCACCAATGAGACACTACCTCGACAAGCTGCAGGCCCGAGGAGAGCTGGTTGTCGTCCACAAGGAGGTCGATCCGCGTTTCGAGGCCGCGGCCATTGCCCGGCGGCTGCAGGACGAGTCGAAACAGGCCGTGGTGTTCACCCACGTCAAGGGCAGCGAATTGCCGGTGGTGATGAACGTCTACAGCGACCACCAGCGGCTGCGCGAGGTGATCCGCTGCGGCAGGAAGACCTTCTGCGAGCGCCTGGGCGAGGAGATCGCGCTGGCTGCCTCCATCGGGCAGGGCGGATGGGCGGAGGAAGAGGACGCCCATTCCGACTGGTGCGCCGGACGCCTGTCCGACCTGCCCATACTCACTTATCACGAACGTGATGGCGGTCCCTACATCACCTCGGGCATCTTCCTGGCCAGGCATCCGCACAGCGGCGTGCCCAACCTGTCGTTCCACCGGGCGATGAAGATCTCCGACGGCGAACTGAGGGTACGCCTGGGCAGCACGCATGACCTCGCCCGCTACCAGGAGGCGGCCGAGCGCGACGGCAAGCCGCTCGAGGCGGCGATCCTGGTCAGCGCCGCCCCCGAACTTTTCATGGCGGCGTGCGTGTCGCTGCCCCCGGAGGCCAGCGAACTCGCCCTGGCGGCGGCCATACGCGGCGGGCCACTGCGCATGAGGCGATGCAAGACCATCGATCTGTCGGTGCCCGCGGCGGCCGACATCGTGATCGAAGGACGCATCCTGCCCAACGTGCGGCGGCCCGAGGGCCCGTTCGGCGAATTCATGGGCTACTACGTCGAGGTCGGCGACAACCACGTCTTCGAGGTGACCCACGTCGGCTGGCGCAAGGGCGCGATCTTCCACGGGCTGATCTGTGGCTCGAAGGAAGACTTGCGGCCGCTCGAGGCGGCCACGGCCGCCCGTATCTACCAGGCGCTAAAGAGCCAGGTTCCCGGGGTGCTGGACGTGTCGTGCCAGCCCACCGTGATGAACACCATCATCAAGATCCGCAAGCAGTACGAGGGCCACGGCGCCCATGCCCTGCTGGCGGCCATGGGCGCCCACCTGGACTACAACAAGTTCTGCGTGGTGGTGGACGAGGACGTCGACATCTACGACATGGACGAGGTGGTCTGGGCGTTCGTGACGCGCGGAAGGGCGGACACGCGCAGCATGGTGGTGCCCAACGTTCCCGGGTTCTATCGCGATCCCCACAAGGACCACTGGGGCCGCCTGGCCCTGGACGCGACCCGGCCGTGGGGGCGCGAGGCCGAGTTCGCGCGCAAGCGTATACCGGGCGAGGAGGCGATCGACCTGGCCGACTACCTGGGGCCGCAGTGGGCGCCCGGATAGTCCGCGCGGCTGCGCGGCGCGAGGCGTACGGGGAAATCTTCGACATCGGTTCCCGGATCATCGAAATGGGAACTCGGTATGCAAAAAACAATTGTTTTTTTGCGGCGCCTGGCCGATGATTCCCTCCACGACCATGAAAGCGCCATCCTCCCTTCCCTTCGAACAGATCCCGCGCACCGATCCTCTTCCCGAGCGTATCTATCGGCAGATCCACGAGAAGATCGCCAACGGCGAGATCGATCCTTCGGTGCGCATGACCGAGACCCAGCTCGCGGCCATGCTCGGGGTTTCGCGCACGCCACTGCGCGAGGCGCTCACCCGCCTGCGCCACGAAGGGCTGCTGGCGGCCGGGCGAGGCACCTCGGTGGCCTCGCTGTCGCGCACGGATCTCGAAGAGATCATGGAACTGCGGCTCTTGATCGAGCCGTACCTGGCCGCGCGCGCCGCCACGCTGGCGACGCCGCAGGGGCTGCGCGCGCTGGACGAGGTCGTGCGGCGCGAACTGGCGGCCCTGCCGCGGCCCGCCTTGCAGAAGTTCGTCATGGCCAACCACGATTTTCGCGTCGTGCTGGTCGGGTTGGCGGGCAACAAGCGGCTGGCGGAGGCGGCCAGCCGGCACGACAGCCAGATCCAGGCGCTGAGACGAGCCACCCTGGAGAAGAAGTCCAACCGCGAGATCGTCGTCCGGCATCACCAACTGCTGGTCGCGGCGCTGGGCCGCCACGATGCGCAGGCGGCCGAAACCATCATGCGCGACCTGATGCTCCAGGCGCGCGAATCGATCCTGGCGCTGATTCCGGCGCCGCGGTCCTGAAGAGGAGAAACGTTCTTGTTGCGGTTGGGTATAGACATAGGCGGGACCTTCACCGATTTCGCCCTCGAGGCCAGCGGCGGCGGTACGACCCGGCGCTGGTTCCTGAAAGTGCTGACGACGCCGGACTCGCCGGAGCGGGCGGTGCTCGAGGGCCTGGACCGCATTCTGGCGGATGCGGGTTTCGCGCCCGCCGACCTGGATGCGGTGGTCCATGGCACCACGCTGGCGACCAACGCGGTCATCGAGCGGCGCGGCGCGCGCATCGCATTCATCACCACCGAGGGCTTTCGCGATACCCTCGAGATGGGCACGGAAAGCCGCTACGATCACTACGATCTCTACGTCGACAAACCCGAGCCGCTGGTGCCGCGCGACCTGCGCCTGACGGTGCGCGAGCGCATGTCGGCCGCGGGCGAGGTGCTGCGGCCGCTCGACGAATCGGCGGTCGAGGCCTTGCTGCCGGCCCTGGACGCGGCAAGGGTGGAAGCCGTGGCCATCGGTTTCCTGCACAGCTACCGGAACCCCTCGCACGAGAAGCAGGCCGCGGCGGTGCTCGCGCGGCTGCGCCCCGACCTGAAAGTGTCTCTATCTTCCGAAGTCGCGCCCGAGATCCGCGAGTTCGAACGGTTCGCCACCACGTGCGTGAACGCCTACGTGCAGCCGGTGATGGCAGGCTATCTCCAGCGCCTCGAGCAGGCATTGGCCGGACGCGGCGTGCGCGCTCCCCTGTTGCTGATGCTGTCCAACGGCGGCTTGTGCGAAGTCGACGTGGCGCGCCGCTTCCCCGTGCGCCTGCTCGAGTCGGGCCCGGCGGGCGGTGCCATCCTGGCGGCCGACGTGGCGCGCCGCCTGGGGATAGACCGGGCCTTGCTGCTGGACATCGGCGGCACGACCGCCAAGCTTTGCTTCATCGATGACGGCGCGCCGCAGACGGCGCGGTCGATGGAAGTGGCGCGGCTGGCGCGCTTCAAGGCCGGCAGCGGCATTCCGCTCCGGTTCCCCGTCGTGGAACTGGCCGAGATCGGCGCCGGCGGAGGCTCCATTGCCCACGTCGACGCTCTTGGCCGGCTCCAGGTCGGTCCCGAGAGCGCGGGTTCGGTACCCGGGCCGGCCTGCTATATGCGAGGCGGCACGCAGCCGACGGTGACCGACGCGCACCTGGCGCTGGGGCGGCTCGATGCCGAGCACTTCGCCGGCGGGCGCATGCGGCTGGACGCCGCCGCGTCGCGCACGGCGCTGGACGGACTGGGCCGCACCCTCGGCCTGTCGGCCGACGATGCGGCATGGAGCATTTGCGAGATCATCGACGAAGGCATGGCCAATGCCGTGCATGAGCACGCGGTGGAGGTCGGCAAGGGCGTGGACGGCCGTGCCCTCATCGCCATCGGCGGCATGGCGCCGCTGCACGCCGCGCGGCTGGCCGCCAAGCTGGGCCTGGACCGGGTGATCATTCCCGAAGGGGCCGGCGTGGGCTCGGCCCTGGGTTTCCTGCGTGCGCCGATCGCATTCGAGACCACGCGCAGTGTGCAGGTACGGCTCTCGGCTTTCGATGCGCATGAGGCCAATGCCATCGTCGAGGAACTGGCCGGCGAGATGCACCGCGTGGTGCGGCGGGCCGCGCCCGGCGCGGAAATCCGCGAGCAGCGCACCGCCTGGATGCGCTATCAGGGGCAGGGGCACGAAATCCGCGTCGCACTGCCCGGGCGTCCGTTCGAGCAAGACGATGCGCGGATGCTGGCCGAGGCCTTCGAGGCCGCCTACCGTTCCTTGTACGGACGCGTCATCGCCGACGCGCAGATCGAAGTCCTGGGCTGGACGGTCCGGGTCGAAGCCCCGGTGGCCGAGGTCGCGCCCGTTGCCGCGCCGGACGCCATTGCGCGCCAGGCGGGACAGCGGCGGTTCTACGACCAGACACTGCGCGATTTCGTCAGCGGACAAGTCCTGCCGGCCGGGGCGGTGGCGCCGGGGACGACGCTGGCGGGGCCGGCCCTGCTCGTCGAGGACGAGACCACCATCGTGGTGCCCGCCGGCCTGCAGGTAAGCGCCACCGCCGAAGGCGACATCGTGCTGGATGGCGCCGCGGTGGCCGCCGGCCGGGCCGGACGCGACATGCCCGAGGAAATCAAGGCCCAGGTGCTCTGGAGCCGCCTGATCGCCGTGGTGGAAGAGCAGGCCCGCACCCTTATGCGGACGGCCTTCTCGCCCACCGTCCGCGAGGCCGGGGATCTCTCGGCCGGGCTGTTCGACCTGGAAGGACGGCTGATCGCGCAGGCCGTCACCGGCACGCCGGGCCACGTCAATTCCATGGCGGCGTGCGCCCGGCATTTCCTCGCCAAGCATCCGCCTTCCACCATGGCCGAGGGCGACCACTTCATCACCAACGACCCGTGGCTCACGTCCGGTCACCTACACGACGTCACCGTCCTGTCGCCGGCGTTCCAGAACGGGAAGGTGGTGGGATTCTTCGCCTGCACCTGCCACCAGGTGGACATCGGCGGCCTCGGCCAGGGGCCCGACGGCCGGTCCGTGTATGAAGAGGGCCTGTACATCCCCATCCTGCGGCTGGCCCGGGGCGGGCAGTTGAACGAAGACCTGCTGGACATCGTGCGCGCCAACGTGCGCCAGCCGGAACCCGTGGTGGGCGACATCCTTTCCTATGTGACGGCGAACGAGGTCAGCGCCCGCCGGCTGGCGGCCACGCTGGACGAGTTCGGCCAGGACGGGCTGGCGCGCATCGCCGAGTTCCTGCTGGAGCGGTCGGCGGCCGGCATGCGGGCCGCCATCGAGGCCCTGCCGCAAGGGACGTTCACCTCGCACATGCGGCTCGACGGCTACGACCAGCCGGTCGACATCCATTGCGCCGTGCGGATGGACGGCAAGCGCATACGGGTGTCCTTCGACGGCACGTCGGCCGCCAGCGCCAAGGGCATCAACCTGGTGCTGAACTACACCCGCGCCTATGCCGCGTTCGGCATCCGGGCGGCGGTCGCGCCCGATGTCCCGAACAACGCCGGGTCGCTGTCGCTGGTGGAGGTGGACGCGCCGGTGGGATCCATCCTCAACGTGCAGCATCCCGCGCCGGTCTGCGCACGCCACATCATCGGCCAGTTCCTGCCGGAAGTGGCATTGGGCGCGCTGGCCGGCGCGCTGCCGGGACGTATTCCGGCGGAAGGCGCGGCGTGCAACTGGGGACTGCAACTGCGCGGCGGCATGGAGGGCGGGGCGCTGTTCGAGATCCTGTTCTTCAACGCCGGCGGATCCGGCGCCCGTCCGCAGGGAGACGGGCTGTCGGCCACCGCCTTTCCCAGCGGCATCCGCTCCATTCCCGTCGAGATCTGCGAAGTCGCGGCGCCTATCGTCATCTGGCGCAAGGAGCTGCTGCCCGATTCGGGCGGTGCCGGCCAGTACCGGGGCGGACTGGGCCAGCGCGTGGAAGTGGCCACGCGCGACGGCGCGCCGTTCCAGGTATTCGGCATTTTCGACCGCGTCCGCAACCCCGCGCGGGGGCGGGAAGGCGGGGCCGACGGCGCGCCGGGCTGGGTGGGAACGGCGGCCGGTGCACCCATGCGCTCGATGGGCCTGCAGACGGTGCCCGCCGGCGAGATCCTGCGCATCGACGTGCCGGGCGGCGCGGGCTACGGCGAGCCGTCGCGCCGCGCGCCCGAGGCCATCCAGCGCGATCTGCGGCTCGGCTATGTGACGCCCGAGACCGCGCAACATTTTCATCCGGGCGCGGTCGGCTGACCGCGCGCACAAGCCAGAAAAGGAAAGGCACGACCATGCAACGACAGTCTGTCTCCATTCGTTTCCGCGCGCTGCTGGGCGCCACGGTACTGGCGCTGGGCGGCACCGCCGCGGCGCAAACCCGGCTGGACATGGCCATCGCCTGGCCGCCGGGCAACTTCCACACCAAGAATGCCATGGCCTTCGCGGATGCCGTGGACAAAGCCACCGGCGGACAAGTGAAAATCACCGTCCACGCCGGCGGCGTACTGGGGCTCAAGGGGCCCGAGACCTTGCGCGCCGTGCGCGATGGCATCGTGCCCATGGCCGAATTCAACTCGCCGCAGCAAGTCGGCGATGCCCCCCTGTTCGCGCTCGAGGCCCAGCCCTACCTCGTGGCGGACTACGGCCAGCTGCGCGCGCTGCACGACATCATGCTGCCCGAGTACGACAAGCTGCTGGCGCGCTTCGGGCAGAAGCGGCTGTACATGACGCCGTGGCCGGAACAGTACCTGTTCAGCAAGAAGCCGGTGGCGGCGACCGCGGACGTCAAGAACATCAAGGTGCGGGTGACCGACCGCGTGACGTCCGAGCTGATCAAGCACGTGGGCATGTCGCCCGTGCAGATGACGTTCGCCGACATGATGCCGGCGCTGGCTTCGGGCGGGCTCGATGGCGTGACCACATCGGCCAGCACGGCCGTCGATTCCCGCTTCTGGGAGTTCATGAAGTACGCATACAAGACCAACCACGTGTGGTCGTCCAACGTGGCCACGATCAACCTCGCGGCCTGGAACAAGCTCGCGCCCGAGCAGCGCGCGGCCATCGAGAAAGTCGCGCGCGAGCTCGAACCCGCGTTCTGGAAGGCGAGCCAGGAGGACGACGCCAAGTCCGTGGCGGTGCTGCGCCAGCACGGGATGCAGGTCGAACCCATGCCCGCCGCCGTGACCGCGGACTTGAAAAAGGCGGCTGCCGAGATGGTCGACGCCTATGGCAAGCGCACGCCGCCGGTGCCGGCCCTGCTCAAGCAATACCGCGACCGGGCAGGCGCTTCCCGATGAGATCCCTGCTCGACGGCATCGATCGATTGTCGCTATGGGGCGCGCGGCTGGCGTGCTGGCTCATCGCTGCCATGCTGGCGCTGATCCTAGCTGAAGTCCTCTCGCGCAAGCTGTTCGACGTGAGCCTGGAGTTCGCGTGGGAATACGCCAGCTACCTGCTGGCGATCTCCTTCCTGGCGGGCAGCGGGTACGTGCTGCGCGCGGGTTTCCACGTGCGGGTGCAACTGGCGCTGAACGCGCTGGCGCCCGGCCGGGCCCGTCTGCTCGACGGCATCGCGACCGCCTTTACCACGCTGGTCGCCGGCTTTTTCGCCTATGCGCTGGTGCGCCTGGCCTATGTGTCCTACGTGGACCAGACCCGCTCCTTCCTGCCCAGCAATTCCCTGCTGTGGCCGTTCCAGGCCCTGTTCGCGCTGGGCGGCGTCGTCCTGGCGCTGCAGTTCGCCGCGCGCCTGGTGCGCGTCATCCTCAACGAGCCCGCCGAGCTGGGTACAGCCGACGCCCCGCTCATCTCGACGGAATAGAACTTGCGATGACAGAAATCGCTCTCGTAGTAGCCGGCCTGCTCATCCTCCTGCTGGGGGCGGGCGTCTGGGTGGGGCTGGGGCTCATGGCGACGGGCGGGATCGGGCTGATGCTGTTCCGGTCCACTCCCGTGGAAGTATTGCTGGGCCAACTGTCGTGGAACTCTGCCACCGTGGCGGAGCTGTCGGCCTTGCCGCTGTTCGTGCTGATGGCCGAAATCCTGTTCCGGACCCGCATCGCGGCCGCGATCTTCGATGCGCTGGCTCCCTGGACCACCTGGCTGCCCGGCCGGCTGGCGCACGTCAACGTGGCGGCGTGCACCGTGTTCGCCGCGGTATCGGGGTCGTCGGCCGCCACGGCGGCAACGATAGGCCGCATCACCTTGCCCGAGCTGACGCGCCGGGGCTATGCCGGTTCGCTGGCCATGGGTTCCCTGGCGGGCGCGGGCACCATAGGTTTTCTCATTCCCCCGTCCATCGTGATGATCGTCTACAGCGTGCTGGCGCAGATCTCGCTGCTGGATCTGTTCCTGGCGGGCATCGTGCCGGGGCTGGTGCTGGCCGCCATGTTCAGCGCCACCATCGTGGTGCTGGTGCTGCTGCGCCCCGGCCTGGTGCCGGCCGGGCGCGAGACGTACTCCTGGGGCCAGCGCGTCGCCGCGCTGAAGAACCTGCTGCCCGTCCTGCTGCTGATCGCCGCCATCATCGGCTCGATGATGACCGGCATCGCCACGCCCAACGAAGCGGCCGCCGTCGGCGTGGTGGGTGCGCTGGCGATCGCCGCCGCCACCCGCGACCTGAGCCTGGCCGCCCTGCGCCAGGCCATGATGGGCACGGTATTCACCTCGTCCATGATCGGCCTCATCGTCATGGGCGCCGGCTTTCTTTCCACCGCGATGGGATACCTGGGCGTGCCGCAGGCGGTCGCGCAGATGATCGAGCCGCTGCACCTGGGGCCGGTGGGGCTCATCGTGCTGATACTGTGCCTTTACCTGGTGCTGGGATGTTTCCTGGACGGCATCTCGGCCATCGTCATGACCCTGCCCATCGTACTGCCCTTGGTGACCGCGGCGGGCTACGACGCGGTCTGGTTCGGCATCTTCCTGGTGGTGACCGTGGAGATGGCGCAGGTGACGCCGCCGGTGGGCTTCAATCTGTTCGTGATCCAGGGCCTGACCAAGACCTCGGCCATGCAGGTGGCGCGCGCTGCCTTCCCCTTCTTCATCGCGATGGTGGTTTTCACCGGACTGATCGTCGCCTTCCCGCAAATCGTCATGTGGCTGCCCAACCTGAAGTGACCGGCCGCCTTCTGGATTCCCAACCATGAGAGACTACCTTTCCAAACTCCAGGCGCGCGGCGACCTGATCGTCATCGACCGCGAGGTGGATCCCGTCCACGAGCTGGCCGCGGTGGCGGTGCAGTTGCAGCGCAAGTCCGGCAAGGCCGTGCTGTTCAACAAGGTCAAGGGCAGCGGCATGCCCGTCACCATCAACGTCTACAGCAACCATGACCGCTTGTGCGAGATCATCCGCTGCGGCGAGAAGAACTTCTGCGAGCGGCTCGACGAACAGATCCAGGAGGCCGCCGGCGCCAAGACCTGGCAGCGCGAGGCGCCGGAGGACGACTGGTGCAGCGGCAAGCTGAGCGACCTGCCGCTGCTGACGCACCATGGCCGCGACGGCGGCGCCTACATCACCTCCGGCATATTCGTCGCCAACGATCCCCAGACCGGCGTGCCCAACCTGTCGTTCCACCGCTCGCTCTATGTGTCGGACGACGAACTGCGCATACGCCTGGGCAGCTCGCACGACCTGTACCGCTACCAGCAGGCCGCCGAAGCCCAGGACAAGCCGCTCGAGGCCGCCATCCTGGTCGGCGCCCCGCCAGAGGTATTCATGGCGGCGTGCGTATCGCTGCCGCCCGAAGGCAACGAGCTCGCGCTGGCGGCCGCCATGCGCGGCCAGCCGCTGGCCATGCGGCCGTGCAAGACCATCGGCCTGTCGGTACCCGCCGATGCGGAGATCGTCATCGAGGGCCGCATCCTGCCCCATGTGCGGCGGCCGGAAGGCCCGTTCGGCGAATTCATGGGCTACTACGTGGAGGTCGGCGACAACCACGTATTCGAGGTCACGCACGTCTCCTGGCGGCGCGATGCCCTCTATCACGGCCTGGTCTGCGGTTCGCACGAAGACCTGCGCCCGCTCGAGGCCGCCACCGCCGCGCGCATCTACAAGCACCTGAAAGGCCAGGTCGCCGGCGTGCTCGACGTGACGTGCCGGCCGACGGTGATGAACACCATCGTCAAGATCAGGAAGCAATACGAAGGCCACGCCCAGCACGTGCTGCTGGCCGCGATGGGCTCGCACCTGGACTACAACAAGCTGTGCGTGGTGGTGGACGAGGATGTCGACATCTACGACATGGAGGAAGTGGTCTGGGCGTTCCTGACGCGCGGCAGGGCCGACACCCGCACCATGGTCATCAAGGATGTTCCGGGTTTCTATCGCGATCCGCACAAGGATCACTGGGGCAGGCTGGGGTTGGACGCGACCAAGCCGTGGGGGCGCGAGGCGGAGTTCGAGCGCAAGCGCATTCCGGGCGACGATGCCGGCATGGCCCTGGCCGATTATCTTGCGCCAGGCCAACAGCTCTAGGTTTTCTTCACACGGTCTTGTGCGGCGCGCCGGGGCCGGGCGGGCGGTGGGGCGCAGCGAAGCCGGTCCCGCTGCGCGGGACTTCCCGGCGGGAACAGGGCCGGCGGGGCGGGCGCAGAACTCGGACCGGGATAGCCCACTGGGCTATCCCGACTGCCGTCCTCAAACAGCTGCGCCCTTGCTTCCCCGCCGACCCTGTTCCCACCGGCGGCTCCGAATGCGCCCCACCGCCCGCCCGGCCCCGGCGCACCGCACAAGACCTGCACCGTTAGGCGCCTTGGCCAAATATGGGTTTCGGCACTGCCGTCTCTTTGAGTTGGGTTTGACCTCCCGCCGTATCCTGACCTGCGATCGCCACTGATCATCGCCGTAGTCCTTGGCCGGTGGGGCGGGGCGGCCCGCTCTCGGGGCGCATTCGGAGCCGCCGGAGTTGGCGCGGTCGGCGGGGAAGCAAGGGCGTGCATGTCTGAGCGCGGCAGTAGGGAGTCGTCCCTGAATAATCCCCGCAGCCCGCATAAACACTGGATATTAGGGCGATATCCGATGGTCGGAACTCCTAGTTTGTTGTCCAATGGAGGCTGT
>NZ_BAAAEN010000027.1:0-76843 GCF_039523035.1 Pigmentiphaga daeguensis
GGCTTGCTCATGTTCCTCAATCAGGGCTTGCAAAACGGCACGAGCCATGAACAGGGGGTAGCGGCGGGAGTCTATATAATCGTCAGGGATGCGACAGATAGGGATAGGGACGACGGGGCCGATGACGGTGAACCCGGCGCTGTACGGGTCGAAGATGCCGTTCGACACCCGCAAGGACCTGGCCATGGTGGGCGTGATCGCCAGCAGTCCCAACGTGCTGCTGGTGCATCCCTCGGTGCCGGCGCGCAGCCTGCAGGAACTGGTCGCCTATGCCCGCGCGCACCCGGGCGGCCTGAATTTCGCGTCGTCGGGCGTGGGGAGCACCAACCACCTGGCCGGAGAGCTGTTCAAATCGCTGGCGCAGGTCGAGATCGTGCACGTGCCCTACAAGGGCAACCAGGACGCGCTGACCGACCTGCTGGCCCAGCGCGTGCAGATCCTGTTCAGCGGCGTGCCGCCGGTGCTGTCGTTCATCAAGTCGGGCCAGTTGCGCGCGCTGGCGGTGGCGGGGCCCGAACCCTCGCCGGCGCTGCCGGGAGTACCCACCGTGGCGCAGGCCGGACTGCCGGGGGCCGAGGTCGTGGCCTGGTACGGCCTGATCGCCCCGGCGGGCACGCCGCGCCCGGTAATCGAGCGGCTGAACGCGGAACTGCGCAAGGCGCTGGCGCTGCCCGAGGTCCGGGCCCAGCTGGCTTCGGCGGGCGCCGACCCCTCCAATGACGGTCCCGAGGCCTTCTCCAGGCTGGTCGATACCGAATTGCAGAGATGGCAGCGCGTCATCACCCATGCCAACATCAGGATGGAATGATCATGCAGGCAACCGGCTTGATCGCGGTCTGGCTACACGTGCCGCCGCATCGCGAAGAAGAGTTCCATGCGTGGTACGAATTGGAGCACATACCCCAGGTGGTCGGGCTGGACGGGTTCGTCAGCGGGCGCCGCTACTATTGCGACGACGCGTTCCCCAAGTTCCTGGCGCTTTATGAGACGCGGGATGAAAGCGTGGAGGACAGTCCCGGCTTCCAGCACGTGGTGACGCATCCGACGCCGTGGTCGGGCCGGATATGGACTTTCTTCGGCAAGGACCGCATCCGGCAGAACCTGGCCCGCCTGGCGTCGGTGGCGCATGGCGGGCATCCGGATCCTGGCGCCGTGCTGCTGCGTGCCTTCCGTGCGCCGCGTCCCCTGGCCGAGGCCGACGGGCTGGAGCAGGGGCGGGCCAGCGCGGAGATTCCGGGCTGCACCGGATACCGGCTGTTTCGCCAGGTCCGCGACCCCGGGCGCTACCTGGAAATCTTCGATTTCGCCGCGCCGGAGCAGGCGGCGGAGCCGGCCCTGGCGGCCTTCTTCGACCGTCCCGCACGGCGCCGCTTCGACGACGGCGCCCGGGACGTGGTACGGCACGTCTATGCGGCCACCGGGACGCCGCTGGTGAAGGGCAGGGGAGTCAGGGGCGCAGGTAGCCCAGGATGACATCGACCATGTGGGCCAGCCGCTCGTCCAGCGCGGCGGGCGCCATCAGGTCGCGGCCGAAGATCTCCGACAGCGTGTACTGGTTGGACAGATAGAAATAGGCCACGCTGGCGATGGAGATATAGAGCTGCACCGGATCGACGCCGGCGCGGAACAGGCCTTGCGCCTGGCCGCGTTCCAGGATGTCGGCCAGCCACTGCACGAAGGGCGAGTGCATGTCCCGCACCTGGGACGAACGCTTCAGGTGCGTGGCCTGGTGCAGGTTCTCGTTGTTGAGCAGGCACAGGAACTCCGGGTTTTCCAGGTAGTAGTGCCAAGTGAATTCGACCAGCCTGCGCACCGCGTCGGGAGGGTTGAGCGCCTCCAGGTGCAATTCCCGTTCGGCCTGGCGGATCGCGGCATAGGCGCGTTCCATCACGGCCAGGAACAGGTCGTCCTTGTTGTTGAAGTAGTAGTAGATCAGCCGCTTGTCGACCTTGGCGCGTTCGGCGATGCGGTCCATGCGGGCCCCGCCCAGGCCCAGCGACGCGAACTCGGCGGTCGCGGCCTCCAGGATGATCTGGCGCGTGCGCTCGGCATCGCGGGTGCGGGGCGCATCCGCCGAGGCCTTGGCTGGGCGTGGTGACATGGCGGGCAAATCCTGAAAATGGGGCTGGACCGTAACACTACAACAGAAGCGGCCGCGGATCAGCCCAGGGTATCCTCGAACCAGTTCAGGATGCCGTCCAGTCCGCAGACGTTCAGCGCGCGGCTGGTCTGCTCGCGCACCACCGGCTTGGCGTGGTAGGCCACGCTCAGGCCGGCCAGTCCCAGCATCTTCAGGTCGTTGGCGCCGTCGCCCACGGCGATCGCGCGCGACAGCGGGGCGCCGTGGCGCTGGGCGAATTCGCGCAGGTGGCGGGCCTTGCCGTCGGCGTCCAGGATGGCGCCCTGCACCTTGCCGGTGAGCCGGCCATTCTCCACTTCCAGCGTGTTGGCGTGCGCCTCGTTCAACTGCAGCCGCTGCTGCAGCCGCCTGGTGAACCAGGTGAAGCCTCCCGACACGAGCAGGGTCTTGATGCCCACCCGCTGCGCCGCCAGCAGCAGGCGCTCGGCGCCCGGGTTCAGCCGCAGCCGTTCCACATAGACCTGTTCCAGCGCCTCCAGCGGCAGTCCCTGGAGCAGCGCCACGCGGCGGGTCAGGCTTTCGCTGAAGTCGGCGATCTCGCCCCGCATGGCAGCCTCGGTGATGGCCGCCACCTGCGGCTTGAGGCCGGCCATGTCGGCGATCTCGTCGATGCACTCGATGTTGATCAGGGTCGAGTCCATGTCCATGGCCAGCACCTTCCAGTCGGCCAGCCGGGCGCCGGGCTCGACGTAGGCCCAGTCCACGCGGGCTTCCTGGCAGTAGGCGGCGACCTGGGCGCGCGCCGCGGGCGTGTCGTCGGCCTCGGTCAGGCGGACGGCGCCGGGAGCGAGCTCGACGATCCGCCGGGCGCGGGCCAGGGCCGAGACGTGTTCGATGGCCGCCTGGGCAAGGTCGGGGGCCTGGATAACGAGATGGGTCATGGGCAGGGGATGGGAAGGGGAAACGGGTTCAGACCAGCGAGCGCAGTACCGTGCGCACGGCGTCCACGCGTGCCTTCAGGTCGGCGCCCTTGATCTCGATGCGCAGCTTGTCCTGGCCCGACAGCCGCATGTGGCGGTTCTTCTGGACCAGGCCGATGACGCGCATCGGATCGATGGGAGGATTGGGCTCGAATTGCAGCACGGCGGCCGATTCGCTGGCGTCGATCTTGATCACGCCCACCGACTTGGCCGCCAGGCGCAGCCGGTGGATCTCGATCAGGGCGCGCGCCGCCTCGGGCAGCTTGCCGAAACGGTCGATCAGCTCTTCCTGGATCGTGTCGATGTCGGCGGCGTCCTCGCAGTTGGCCAGGCGCTTGTAGATCGCCAGGCGCGCGTGCACGTCGCCGCAATAGTCCTGCGGCAGCAGGGCGGGCACGTGCAGGTTGATCTCGGTAGTGGCCGACAGGGGGGCGTTCAGGTCGGGTTCGCGGCCGTTCTTCAGGGCGCGTACCGCCTCGTTCAGCATGTCGGTGTACATCTGGAAGCCGACTTCCTGGATGTTGCCCGATTGCGATTCGCCCAGCACCTCGCCCACGCCCCGTATCTCCAGGTCGTGCATGGCCAGGTAGAAGCCCGAGCCCAGTTCCTCCATGGCCTGGATGGCCTCCAGGCGCTTCCTGGCGTTGCTGGTGATGGCGTCCTCGCCGGGCGTCAGCAGGTAGGCGTAGGCCTGGTGATGGGAACGCCCCACGCGGCCGCGCAACTGGTGCAGCTGGGCCAGGCCGAAGCGGTCGGCGCGATGCAGCACGATGGTGTTGGCCGTGGGCACGTCGATGCCGGTCTCGATGATGGTGGTGCAAAGCAGCACGTTGTATTTCTGCTGGTAGAAGGCCTTCATGACCTGCTCCAGCTCGCGCTCGGGCATCTGCCCGTGCGCGACCGCGATGCGCGCCTCGGGCACCAGTTCCTCGAGCTTGGCGCGGCGGTTGTGGATGGTCTCGACCTCGTTGTGCAGGAAGTACACCTGTCCGCCGCGCTTGAGTTCGCGCAGCAGGGCTTCGCGTATGGTGCTGCCATCCTCGCGCCGCACGAAGGTCTTGATCGCCAGCCGCTTCTGCGGCGCGGTGGCGATGACCGAGAAGTCGCGTATGCCTTCCAGCGACATGCCCAGCGTACGGGGAATGGGCGTGGCGGTCAGCGTCAGCACGTCGACCTCGGCGCGCAGCGCCTTGAGCGCTTCCTTCTGGCGCACGCCGAAGCGATGCTCCTCGTCGATGATGACCAGGCCGAGGTTCTTGAACCTGACCTTGTCCGAGAGCAGCTTGTGCGTGCCGATGACGATGTCGACCCGGCCGTCGTTGATCTGCTCGATGGAGGCGCTGATGTCCTTGGCCGACTTGAAGCGGGACAGCTCGACCACCCGGACCGGCCAGTCGGCGAAGCGGTCGGCGAAGTTCTGGGCGTGCTGCTCGGCCAGCAGGGTGGTCGGGCACAGCAGCGCGACCTGCTTGCTGTTGGCCACGGCGATGAAGGCGGCGCGCAGCGCCACCTCGGTCTTGCCGAAGCCCACGTCGCCGCACACCAGCCGGTCCATGGGCTTGCCCGAGGTCATGTCCTGGATCACGGCCTGGATGGCGGCGGCCTGGTCCGGCGTTTCCTCGAAGCCGAAGGATTCGGCGAAGGCCTCGTAGTCCGACATGGGCAGCTTGAACATATGGCCCTGGCGCAGCGCGCGGCGGGCATAGAGGTTCAGCAGCTCGGCGGCGGCGTCGCGGGCCTGGCCGGCGGCCTTGCGGCGGGCTTTTTCCCATTGGCCGGAGCCCAGCTGGTGCAGCGGCGCGGTCTCGGGATCGGCGCCGCTGTAGCGGGCGATGACGTGCAGCTGCGACACCGGCACGTACAGCGTGCTGCCGCCGGCGTACTCCAGGTGCAGGAATTCCATTTCCCCTTCGCCGATGTCCATGCTGACCAGGCCCTGGTAGCGGCCGATGCCGTGCTGGACGTGGACGACAGGGTCGCCCACGCGCAGCTCGGACAGGTCGCGCACCATGGATTCGACGTTGCTGGCGCGCTCCTGCCCGCGCTTGCCGCGGCGGACGGCGTGGCCCGGGAACAGGTCGCTCTCGGTCAGGAACAGCAGCTTGGGGTCGGCCAGGCCGAAGCCCGAGGACAGCGGCGCGATGCCGATGGCGAAGGACGACGCGCGGCCCAGGAAGTCCTGCACGGATTCGACCGGCTCGGGATCCAGCCCGAACTCGGCCAGCATCTGGGCGATGGTCTCGCGGCGGCCCGCGGACTCGGCGCACAGCAGCACCCGCTGGTCCTGCCGGGCCGCCAGCGCGCGCAGGCGCGCCACCGGGTCCTCGGCCTTGCGTTGCACGGCGACCTCGGGCGGCGCGGTGAAGGCGGGGTGCGGGCGATCGCCCGCCAGGGCCAGGCGGGCGAAGCGTTTCAGGTGGCCGAACAGGCCATCGGTATCCAGGAAGATCCGGGACGGGGGCAGGATGGGACGCTCGCGGTCGCTCTTGAGGAATTCATAGCGGCTGGAGGTGTCCTGCAGGAAGCGCCGGATGGTGTCCTCGGCGTCGCCCAGCGTGACCGCGATGGTCTGCTCGCCCAGGTAGTCGAACAGCGTCGCGGTCTCGTCGAAGAACAGCGGCAGGTAGTATTCGACGCCCGGGAAGGCGATGCCGTTGCCGATGTCCTTGTAGGGCGTGGCGCGCGACGGGTCGCCCTCGAATTCCTCGCGGAAGCGCGCGCGGAATTCGTTGCGCGCGGCCTCGTCCATCGGGAACTCGCGCCCCGGCAGCATCTGGATCTCCTTGACGGGATACAGGCTGCGCTGGGTGTCGATGTCGAAGCTGCGGATGGACTCGATGGTGTCGTCGAACAGGTCCAGCCGGTAGGGCAGGGCCGAGCCCATGGGGAAGAGATCGATCAGGCTGCCGCGGATGCAGAATTCGCCGGGCGCGGTCACCTGGGTGACGTGCGTGTAGTTGGCCAGCGTCAGTTGCGCCCGCAGCGCGGCTTCGTCCAGCCGGTCGCCCTGCTTGAACGAGAACGTGTAGGCCGCCAGGAACGCGGGCGGGGCCAGCCGGTACAGCGCGGTCGTGACCGGTATCGTCAGGACGTCCACGTCCTGGCGCAGCAGGGCGTGCAAGGCCTTCAGGCGCTCGGAGATCAGGTCTTCGTGGGGCGAGAACGCGTCGTAGGGCAGGGTTTCCCAGTCGGGAAACTGGTGCACCCGCAGGCCGGGCGAGAACAGGCGGATTTCCTCGGCCAGGCGCTGGGCGTCGAGCGGGTCGGCCGTCAGCACCGCCAGCGGCTTGCCGGCGCGGCGTGCCAGGTCGGCCAGCAGCCAGGCATCGCCGGCTCCCGGCGGGCGGGGCTGGGCATAGCGTTCGCCGGGCCTGAGCGCGGCCAGCACGGCTTGCGTCAACGCCGAGGGCAGGCAGGCGGCGGGCGTGCTGGCGGAAGGGGAAGACGTGGAGGCTGTACTGGCTGGGAGGGACATCGGTTTCGCGGAAAGAGCGTCGCCCAGGGGCCGGCGCGGGCGTGGCGGCAATTCCGTATTATAGAAGCCATGAGACCGATTTCCCGTTTGATCGCCATCGTGCCGGCCGGTGGCGTGGGGGCGCGCGCCGCCGATCCCGCGCCGGATCCGGCGGCCGCCGCGCCGGTGCGGCCCAAGCAATACCGGCTCCTGGGCGGCCGGCCCATGCTGCGCCATGCCGTCCAGGCACTGTTGCGCGACGACCGCATCGGGCAGGTGGTGGTGGCCGTCGGCCCGGACGACACCCTGGCGGGCGCCGCGCTGGAGGGATTGCCACGCGTGGCCTGCCTGCCGTGTGGCGGCGCCACCCGCGCCGAGACCGTCACCAATGCGCTGGCGCGCTGCGGGGCCGAGGCCGACGACTGGGTCCTGGTGCACGATGCCGCGCGTCCGGGCCTGCCGGCGGAGGTGTTGCGGGCGCTGATCGACGCCTGCCTGGACGACGAGGTCGGCGGGCTGGTGGCCATGCCGGTGGCCGATACCATCAAGACCCAGGGCGGCGGCGCCGTGCCCCGCGTGGCGGGCACCGTGCCGCGCGAAGGGCTGTGGCAGGCCCAGACGCCCCAGATGTTCCGAGCCGGCCTGTTGCGCCGCGCGCTGGCCCATGCCGCGGTGCGCGGGCTGGCCGTGACGGACGAGGCAAGCGCGGTCGAGGCGCTGGGGCTGGCGCCCCGCCTGGTGGCGGGCACGCTGTCGAATTTCAAGGTGACCTGGCCCCAGGATTTCGCCTTGATGGAAAAACTGCTGGACGCATCATGAACAAAGACAAGGACATCGATCCCACCACCTATCCCTACCGCATCGGACAGGGCTACGACGTGCACGCCCTGGTCGAAGGGCGGCCGCTGATCATAGGCGGGGTCCGGATCGAGCATACGCATGGCCTCCTGGGCCATTCCGACGCCGACGTGCTGCTGCACGCGGTCACCGACGCCATCCTGGGCGCGGCGGGGCTGGGCGACATCGGCCGCCACTTTCCCGATACCGATCCCGCCTATGCCGGCGCCGACAGCCGGCTGCTGCTGCGCACCGCGATGCAGCGGGTAAGCGAAGCGGGCTGGCAGGTCATCAACGTCGACGCGACGGTCCACGCCCAGGCGCCCAAGATCGGCCCCCACGCGCCCGCCATGGCCGCCAACATCGCCCAGGACCTGGGCGTGCCGGGGGCGTGCGTCAACATCAAGGCCAAGACCAACGAGGCCCTGGGTTTCCTGGGGCGCAAGGAAGGCATCGCCGCGACCGTGGTCGCGATGCTGGCGCGCAAGCCCGATCCCTTCCTGTACAAGGACCTGTACGCGGGGGATTGACCCCGCCTGGATGGAGTTGCCGGACATGACCGAACCCCGAGTTTCCACCGAGGCCGTGCGCGCCTTCTGTCACGCGCTGCCCAAGGCCGAGCTGCACTGCCACCTGCTGGGCGCGCTGCGCCGTTCCACCTTCCACGAACTGGCGGGCGGCAAGGGCGGGCTGTCCAGCGAGCAGATCGACGGCCTGTATGCCCACGGCGAGAAGCGCCAGGGCGCGATCCCCGGCCTGCGCGCGCTGGAGGACTACGGCCTGCGCACGCTGGACGATTTCTACCGCGTGACCCGCGAATACCTGGAGGATGCCCGCGCGCACAACGTGCTGTACGCGGAGTTCTTCTGGAATCCCACGGGCTCGGTGCGCGGCTCGGGCCTTTCCTATGCCGCCATCCAGGACGCGATGGTGCGCGCCATCCACGACGCCGAGCGCGACCTGGGCATCGTCGGGCGCCTGGTGCCGGCCATCGACCGCGAGGCACCGCCCGCCGCCGCGGTGGAAATGGTCGAATGGATGGTGGCGGCCCGGCGCGACGAGGTGCCGGGCATAGGCATCGACTACCGCGAGGCGCTCGGCCCGCCGGAGTGGTTCGAACAGGCTTACGCCGACGCTCGCCGCGCGGGCCTCAAGACCACCGCCCACGCCGGCGAGTACGGCCTGCCGTGGACCAACGTGCAGACCGCGCTGGACGTGCTCAAGGTCGATCGCATCGACCACGGCTACACGGTCGTCGACCAGCCGGAACTGGCGCGACGCTGCGTCGAATCGGGCATCGTGTTCGCGGTCGTGCCCGCCAATTCGTACTACCTGCGCACGCTGCCGCCGGACCGGTGGGCGCTGGACCATCCCATTCGCAAGATGCGCGCGATGGGCCTGCGCATCCATCCCAACAGCGACGATCCCACTCTGCACAACATCACCCAGACCAAGGCCTGGACCATGATGGTCGAGGACTTCGAGTTCCCCGTCGCCGACCTGCGCGACTTCATGCTGAACGGCCTGGCCGGCGCCTGGGTGGACGCGGGCCAGCGCAAGGCCTGGAGCGCCGACTGGAATCGCCGCTTCGACGACTTGCACCGGCAGCATTTCCGCACCCCGGCCACTCCCTCCCACTCTGCTGCCTGACGACCATGACCACCATACGACGTGCTTTCCTTGTTTCGGCCGTGGCGCTGGGATGCGCCGCCACCGCGCAGGCCCAGACACCCTGGCCGGCCAAGCCCATTCGCCTGATCGTGCCGTTCACGGCCGGCGGCAGCACCGACGGCATCGCGCGCCTGGTGGCGCAGAAGCTGGGCGAACGCCTGGGGCAGTCGGTCATCGTCGACAACGTCGGCGGTGGGGGAGGAACCATAGGCACCTACCGGGCGGCGCAGGCCGAGCCCGACGGCTACACGCTGTTGCTGGGCGTGGACAGCCCGGCGGCCATCGCGCAGTACGTCAATCCCCAGTCGGTCAAGTACGACACCGCGCGCGACCTGGTCGCCATCGGACTCATCGCGACCCAGCCCATGGTCATCATGGGCCGCCCGGGCCTGCCGGCGGACTCCTTCGCCAAGGTGCTGGAGATGGCCAAGGCCCAGCCCGACACGCTGACCTACGCCACCTCGGGCATAGGCACGGTGCTGCACCTTGCCATGGAGATCATCCAGCAGCAGGCCCAGGTGCGCCTGCGCCACGTGCCGTACCGCGGCGGGGCCCAGGCCACCACCGACCTGCTGGGCAATCAGGTCGACCTGGCCATCCTGGCCTCGGGTTCGGCGGTGCCGCTGGTGGCTGCGAAGAAGGTGAAGGGCCTGGCCGTGACCACCGCTCAGCGCCTGCCCACGCTGCCCGACGTGCCTGCCATCGGCGAGCTGCCGGCCCTGAAGGGCATGGCGATGACGGCCTGGATCGGCCTGTTCGCGCCTGCGCGCACGCCGGCGAGCGTGGTGGCCAGGTTGAATTCGGAATTGAACCAGGTGCTGCAATTGCCCGAGGTCAAGACCAAGTTCGCCGAACAGTCCGTGGCGCCGGGAACCGGCAGCGCGGCGCAGTTCGGCGACTTCGTCAAGAAAGAGCAGGCGCGCTACCAGCGCATCGTCAAGGATGCGAACATCAAAGAGTGACGCGGTGCCGGGGCGCGCGCCCCGGCGTGCTACAGGGCAACGTGCACGTTCTTGACCTGGGTGTAGGACAATAGTTCCTCCAGGCCTTCTTCGCGCCCCAGCCCCGATTTCTTGTAGCCGCCGAAGTTGGCGCCCAGATAGTGGGCGCTGCTGGTGTTGATCCAGATGTAGCCCGCTTCGATGCGCTGCGCCAGGCGGTGCGCGCGAGCCAGGTCCCGGGTGTAGATCGATGCGCTCAAGCCGTAGTCGACGCTGTTGACGTCGGCGATGAGCTGGTCTTCGTCGCTCCATCTGATGACCGACAACACCGGCCCGAAGATTTCTTCGCGGAAGATCCGCATGGCCGGCGTGACGTCGGCGAAAACGGTTGGTTCGATGAACCAGCCCTTGGCCAGCGCCGGGTCGTCCGGCCGCTTGCCGCCGGCGACGAGGCGGGCATCTTCGGAAATGCCCAGCTGTATGTAGGACATGACTTTGTCGAACTGGGCCTCGGAAATCAGGCAGCCCATGGTGGTGGCGGGGTCGGTCGGCAGGCCGCAGCGATGCAGCTTGGGAAGCTGCGCGCAGAGGCGCTCGAGGACGGCGTCGTACAGGGAGTCGTGGACGAACAGCCGCGAGGTGGAGCCGCACGACTGGCCCGCCCAGGTGAAATTCATGCCGTTGATCGCGCCCTGCACGGCGGTTTCCAGATCGGCGTCGGGGCAGACGACCAGGGGGTTCTTGCCGCCGAGCTCGAGCGTGACCGGCATGATCTTGTCGGCGGCATTGCGCAGGATGGCGGCACCGGTGCCGGCCGAGCCGATCAGCGCAACCTTCCTGACCGTCGGATGAAGCACCAGGGCTTCGCCGCAGTCGCTGCCGCCGGTGACGATGTTCAAGGTCCCCGGCGGCAGGATGCCGTCGATGATCTCGGCAAAGCGCAGGGCCGATAGCGGCGCTTGATCCGGCGCTTTCATGATCACGCTGTTTCCCGCCGCCAGGACGGGCGCCATCTTGCCGGCAAGAAACATCAGGGGGTGGTTGTAGGCGACGATGCGCGCCACCACGCCCAGCGGTTCGCGCATGCTGTAGTTCAGTCCCCGATCCGCGGTCGGTATGGTCTCGCCCTTGAGCTCGTGGACCAGGCCGGCGTAATAGTCGATCTGCGCCGCGGCGTTCAGGGCGTCCGGCCGCATGCGCTGGATCGGGTTACCGCAATTGGCGGCATCGAGATGGGCGAGTTCGTCCGCGTGGTCGCGGACCCGCCGCGCGATTTCGCGCAGCCGCGCGCCGCGCTCGGCCGCCGGCAGCCGGGACCAGGCGAGGAAACCCTGGTGGGCGGCCTCGGCGGCGGCGGCGATGTCCTCGGCGTTGGCTTCCGGCGCCTGGGCCAGGATTTCTCCGGTCGCGGGATTGAACGTGGGACGATAACCGCCGGCCGGTTCGTGCCACTTGCCCCCATAGTAGAGCGCGAGCCGCTTGGGCAGGGGAGGGGCGGTAAGTGCTTGGGTCATCAGGAAATCCTCTCGCCCTTGACTGTGATGCGGCGCAGCTTGCGCAGTTCGCTGGCGTCGAAGTCGCCGCGGGCGTGCAGCATGCAGCGGTTGTCCCAGATCAGCAGGTCGCCCGGCGTCCAGGTATGTTCGTAGATGAATTCGGGTTGTTCCTGGTGGTCGAACAGCGACTCGAGCAGCGCGTCGCTTTCCTCCCGGGGCATGCCGACGATGTATTCGGTCATGAGGCGGTTGACGTAAAGCGCCTTCCGGCCCGTGACGGGGTGCGTGCACACGACGGGCTGGGCATAGGAGCGGACCTGGTCCGACGCCCGCGAACTGCTCAGGCGCATTGCTGCCGTCGGCGCGCTGGTCCCCGGCTCGTAGCTGTTGACGGCCTTGAGCCCGGCCAGGTGCTGGCGGGTGGCGGCGGGAAGCGCATCGAACGCCTTGTACATGTTGGCGAACAGCGTGTTGCCGCCTGTTTTCGGGATGGACATGGCATACAGCATGGTCGCCATCGACGGCTTCTCGACGTAGCACATGTCGGAGTGGAAGAACATTTCGCCGTCGGGCAGGGCGCCGATGTACTGGCCGTCCTGTTTCTCGTTGGTGATGTACATGATGGCGGGATGGCCCTTGCTGATCGCGTATTCCCCCTGCGTCGTGGCCAGTTCGCCGAAGTTTTCGCCGAACCGGACCTGCTCGAGTTCGTCGAGCGATTGGTTGGGCAGGTAGAGCACCCCGTGGGCGTGCCAGGCCTCGAGCAGCCGCTTCAGCGTTGCGGCCGGCAGGGGGCGGGAGGCGTCGACGCCTTGGACCCGGGCGCCCAGCGCCGGCGAGAGCGGGTGTATCTCGGGACCGGCGGACGATGATGATGGGAGACGCTGTGTGGCGCTCATGTCTAAGCTCCTTTGGAATCGCGGCGGGGCCGCGGATGATCGCTGTGCATTGCCGTTACTCGGCGGAGATGTGGGCCGTCTTGATGACGTGCCGCCATTCGTCGAGCTCCGACGAGAGCAGCGTTGCAAGCTCGCTCGGCCCGCCAGGCGTCGGGATGATGCCCCGCGCGAGCAGTTCCTTCCTGATGTCGGGATCGTCGAGCAGTGCGAGCAGTTTCCGGCTGAGCCGGTCCACGGTTTTCTGGGGCGTCGCGCGGGGGACGAATACGCCGAGCCAGTCGTAATTGTTGAGGCCGGCGATGCCGCTTTCGCGGAAGGTGGGGACGTTGGGAGTCCACTGCGAACGTGTGTCTCCCGTCGTTGCGAGCATCTTGAGCTTGCCCGAGGCGGTCATCGACAGGACGGAATGCAGGGGGAACAGGGCGAACTGGACCTGGCCGCCGATCAGGTCGGTGACAGCGCCCGCGGAGCCTTTGTAAGGAATGTGCACGACGTCCATGTCGGTGATCTGCCGGAGCTGTTCGGTGCGCAAGTGATGGGGAGTGCCGGTCCCGGGAGTGCCGTAGTTGAGCTGGCCGGGTTTCTTCTTGGCGAGCGCGACGAAATCGCCGATCGTTTCCACCGGCAGGGCCGGGTTGACCACGGCCGCGACCAGCATCTTGCCGATGCGGACCACCGGCGCGAAATCGTGGACCGGATCCCAGGTCAGGTTGGTGTAGAGCGAGCTGATCATGGCCATCGTGTTCGGCACGAACAGGATGGTGTTGCCGTCTGGTGCCGCCTTGGCGACCGCGCCGATGCCTATCGTGCCGCTGGCGCCGGTGCGGTTCTCGACGACGACCGCCTGGCCGAGGGCTTGCGACAGCTTGGGCGCCATCAGCCGTGCGGCGATGTCGCTGCCCGTGCCCGGTGTGGTGGGCACGACGATGGTAAGGATTTTCGAGGGGGGTTCCTGGGCGTGCGAGGGAACCAGCGCCGATAGCAGCGCGGCATGCAGGATGAAACCAAGCAATTTCTTCACGTTTGTCTCCTTTCCGTGGTCGAGTCGGCGGGTGCTGCGCGAAGACCGGCCCGCCGGGGCCCCGTCTGCGCGGGTTCAGTGCAGGCAGTTGCCGCCATCGACGACCAGGGTCTGGCCGGTGATGAAGTCGCTGTCCGGTGAGGCGAAGAACACGACGGCGCCGGTCAGGTCCTGGGGGGCCTGGACCCGTTTCAGGGCGCGTACGGAGGCGGCGTCGTTGCGCATCTTGAGCGTGCCCGCGTCGGGACTTTCTTCCGAGAGCGTGCTGCCCGGAGCCACGCAGTTGACGCAGATGTTGTGGGCGCCGACTTCGTTGGCGAGCGTCTTGGTGAAACCCAGGACGCCGGCTTTCGATGCCACGTAGTGGATGCGGCCGGGCGAACCCTTGATGGCGGTGCTGGAGCTGATGTTGATGATCTTGCCGTAGCTCCGTTCCCGCATGTGGGGGATGACCGCGAGACTGGCGAGCCAGGCGCCTTTCAGGTTGACGCTCATCATGCGGTCCCATTCTTCGATGCTGATCTGGTCGAAGGCCGCGCGCGACATCGGCACCGTGGCGAAGATGGCCGCGTTGTTGACCAGGATGTCGATCTTGCCGAAATGCTCGACCGCCGAGGCGGCCATGCGCTTCACGCTGTCCGGGTTGGAAACGTCGGTCTGGATCGCCAGGGCTCGGTGGCCGCCGGCGACCAATTCCTGCGCGACGGCCGAACCTGCCTCGCCATCCAGTTCGGCAACGACGATCGCCGCGCCCTCCTGCGCCAGGCGGTGGGCATAGGCCTTGCCGATGCCGTGTCCGCCGCCGGTGACGATGGCTACCCGTCCTTCCAATCTACTCATTTCGTCTCCTTTTTGTCCATATAACGGACTCAATATTTATCTTATGGACAATTATTGGAACTGTCAATTTCTGAGATAATTGTCCGTACAGAGGACAAAACAAGTATCCGCGAACGAGCGGGGGAACATCGAATAATGGGAATAAAAAGAAAACCGGCATCCACGAGCCAGAACGAAAGTGTCCGCGCGGTCAGCCGAGCGCTGGACATCCTGAAGGCCTTCACCGTGCAGGATCCGGAGCTGACGGCAACCGAATTGCTCGACCGGGTCGACCTGAGCCGGCCAACGCTTTACCGCCTGCTCTACACGCTCGAAGACAGCGGTTTTCTGGTCTCCTCGGGCGATCCGCAGAAGTTCAACCTGGGCCCCGCCGTTGCGCACTTGTCCCATGTCTGGACGGCGTCGCTGAATCTGGCCGAGTTGGCCGAGCCGGTACTGCGCAACGTCTGGAAGCTGACGGGCGAGACGGTGGCGTTATTCGTGCGGCAGGGCGACTACCGCCTGTGCATCGCCGAGTTTCCGAGTGCACACGCGCTGAGTTTCAAGCGCGGGATCGGACACCGGGAACGCCTGGTTTTCGGCGCGAGCGGCCATGCGATCCTGGCGCATATGGAGATGACGCCGCAGGAGCTGAAGGACTATCTGGCAGGGGTGGACGTGGACTTCGATGCCTATCGCGCGGAGCTGGAGTTCGTTCGCAGCCATGGTTATGCCGTCAGCAAGGAAGAACTGCTACGCGGCGCGGTGTCGATCGCCGCTCCCTTTTTCGATAAACCGGGCAAGGTCGCTGGGGCGATCGTGGTTTTCGGTCCCAGCGCCCGCCTGGGGAAAGAACAGGTCGATGAAATCGCTGCGCTGGTGTCGCAAGAGTCGCGTACGTTGACCCGGCTGTTGTGCGGCAGCGCGTGAGGCGATCACTGTTTGACACTCATGAAAAAAACCATGTAGAATTTAATTCTTCGCTGCACAAACAGCAGGCGCGTAGCTCAGTTGGTTAGAGCACCACCTTGACATGGTGGGGGTCGTTGGTTCGAATCCAATCGCGCCTACCAGATTCCAGGGGCCCGGTACGAATTTTCGTGCCGGGCCTTTCTGTTTTGGGGTCAGGTGGATTCCAGGATCCGCATCTCGATGTGCAGCCCGGCGGCCGTCGCCATGTTCACCAGAGCATCGAGGCCAAACAGGTTGATCTTGCCACGCATCAGATCAGAGACCCGCGGCTGGGTTACACCGAAGAGCTTCGCGGCCTGCTGCTGGCTCATCTCGGTGCGGGCGATGTGGTTCTTCAGCGCTGTCATGAGGACCGAGCGCAACTTCATGTTCTCCGCTTCTTCCGGGGTGTCCTCGATCGCATCCCAGACGCTGGTAAAGCGTTGATTGCTCATAGCCTTAGTTCCTTCAACAAATCGCGGTAACGCTTGGACGCCAATTCCAAGTCCGCCTTGCTGGTTTTTTCTGTCTTCTTCTGGAAGCAGTGAAGGACATAAACGGCATCAGCGAACTTGGCAATGTATATGATCCGGAACGCTCCTGCTGCGTCACGAATCCGGATCTCCCTTACACCTTGGCCCACGGTGGGCATGGGTTTCCAGTCGTCCGGCTCCTGGCCATTCTGTACCTGATCAAGTTGATGGCCGGCCTCGCGTCTAGGTCCAAGCGGAAACGCGCGGAGGTCGTCAAGGGCACTGCCTCGGAACTCGACGGATTTGGGATTTACCATGCATGAATTATACAAAATTTTGTATTTTTGAATAGAGGCATTGACGTCGGAGATTCACGTCGATGATCGAGCGACGGGTCATAGCGGCCGCGCTATTGATGAAGATGAGCACGTTCAAAAATCGTGGAATTTACGCCACCTATCCGCTAGCATGGGACCGAAGCGGCCGCTCGCAGAAACCCGGCCGCGCCGCCTGGCCCAGCGTAGCCAGGAACATCCAAGGAGGAGTCCGTGATCGAATTCATGCTCAATGGCAAGCAGGTGTCGGCCGACGTCGCCGACGACAAGCCCCTGCTGTGGGTGCTGCGGGAAGATTTCCAACTGACCGGTACCAAGTTTGGCTGCGGCATGGCGCAATGCGGCGCCTGTACCGTGCATTTCAACGGCCAGGCCACGCGTTCCTGCGTGCTGCCGGCGGCGGCCGTGAAGGGCGCGTCGGTCACCACGATCGAGGGGGTGATGGAGACCCGTGCCGGCCAGGCGCTGCGCCAGGCGTGGATCGCGCACCAGGTGCCCCAGTGCGGCTACTGCCAGTCGGGACAGATGATGACCGCCGCCGGCATGCTGGCGGGCGCGGACGGGCCGATGTCGCGCGAACAGGTGCTGGAAGGCATGGCGGGCAATCTGTGCCGCTGCGGCACCTACAACCAGATCGCCGACGCGGTGGTCAGCGTCGCCCAGAAACCCGCGGCATAGGAGGCGCCATGGAAACGAACAAGCTCACGCGCCGCGCCTTCATCGCCGGCTCGGGCGCCGCCGCGGTCGGTATCGTGCTGGGAGGCTGGGGCGCCGCGCGCGGCGGCCTGGCTGGCCTGCTGCCCGAGGCGGCAGCCGCCACCGTCCGTTTCAGCCCGGTGGCATGGGTCGCGCTGTCGCCGGACAATAGCGCCGTGGTCTATTCGCCCGCCTCGGAAATGGGGCAGGGCACGATGACGGCGATTCCGCTGATCCTGGCCGAGGAAATGGAGCTGGACTGGAGCACCGTCCGGGTCGAGCAGGCGCCCGCCGATCCCCGGCGGTTCGGCAATCCCGGTTTCGGCGGTGCGATGGTGACGGGCTCCTCGCGCACGGTGAAGGGCTATTACGAGGCGCTGCGCCTGGCCGGCCTGCAGGCCCGGCTGGTGCTGGCGCAGGCGGCCGCCGACAAATGGGGAGTGCCCGCCGCCGAGATCCGCGCCGAGCGCAGCACCCTGGTCCACGGCCCCAGCGGCCGCCGCATGACCTACGGCCAACTGGTCGAGGGGGCGCGCGCGCCGCAGACGCTGCCCAAGGTGGACAAGAGCATGCTCAAGCCCATGTCCGCCTTCACCCTGATAGGCAAGGAGCTGCCGCGGGTGGACGTGCCGGACAAGTCCGGCGGCGGTGCCCGCTTCGGCATCGACGTGCGCCTGCCCGGCATGCTGTGGGCCGCGGTGCTGCATACGCCGGTGCAGGGCGAGCAGCCGCTGGAGGTCAAGGATGCGGCTGCGCTGGCGGTGCCCGGGGTCCGGAAAGTGGTCCGCCTGCCGGGCGGGGTGGCGGTGGTGGCGGACTCGTTCGCCACGGCCCGGAAGGCGCGCGAGCTGCTGGAGGTGAAGTGGAGCGAGCAGGCCAAGGGCCGGTCCTACGATAGCGAGGCCGCGCTGGCGGAATTCGTCGCGCGCGCCGAACGCCTGGACGAAGCGGGCGCGGTCTGGCACAAGCACGGCGACGCGGCGGCGAAGATCGCCGGGGCGGCGCGTGTCTTCCGCGCCACCTATACGACCGACCATGTCGCCCACGTGACCATGGAACCCATGAACTGCACGGCGCGCGCGCAGGGCGACGCCATCGAGATCTGGGTGCCGTCGCAGTCGCCGTCGGGCGTGATCGGCATCGTGGCCGCGGGCGCGGGCTACAAACCCGAGAACATCACGGTCCACATCACGCTGCTGGGCGGCGGCTACGGCCGGCGCGCCGAGGCCGACTACAGCCTGCATGCGGCGCTGCTGGCCAAGGCCATGCCCGGCGTGCCCATCCAGGTCATCTGGACCCGCGAGGACGATTTCCTGCGGGCTCGGCCGCGCCCGATGACGGCCCAGCACCTGGTGGCGGGCGTCGACGCGCAGGGGCGCATCATCGGCTGGCGCCATCGCCTGGTGTCCGAGAGCATCATGGCGCGGACGGCGGCCGCCGCCTACGAAAAGTCGGGTGGGCGGGATTCGCCCGTCATGGAAGGCGCCGACGGCGTCTACGGTATCGCCGATCAGTTGATCGAGCACGGCCGCGAACAGCGCGGCGTGGACGTCAGCTTCTGGCGGGCGGTGGGAGCCGGCTACACGAAGTTCTCCATGGAGTCCCTGATCGACGAGATCGCCACGGCCTCGGGCAAGGATCCGCTGCAGTACAGGCTGGACCTGACCGCCGGCCAGCCGCGCGCGCAGGCGGTGCTGCGCGAGGCCGCCACGATGGCCGGCTGGGGCCGCGATCGGGAGGCCGGCCGCGCGCTGGGCCTGGCTTTCTCGGATGCCTGGAACACCTTCATCGCGATGGTGGCCGAGGTGTCGCTGCAAGAAGGCCGCCCGGTGGTGCATCGCATCTGGGCCGCGGTCGATTGCGGCCATGCGATCAGTCCGGCCAACATCCGGGCCCAGGTCGAGGGCGCGGCGCTGTTCGGCCTGTCGGCGGCGCTGGGCGAGCGCCTGGTCTACAAGGGCGGGCAGGTGCAGCAGCACAACCTCGATACCTACACGCTCCTGCGGGCCAACCAGGCGCCTGCGGTGCAGGTGAAGGTGATGCCGACCGACAATGCGCCGGGCGGCATGGGCGAGGTGGGCTTGCCGCCGGTGGCTCCGGCGGTGGCCAACGCGGTGGCCAGGCTCAGCGGCAAGCGGCTGCGCAGCCTGCCGTTCCCGACGCTGGCCTAGGCGAAGGGATTCCGGTCGGGCGGTATGCGCCGCCCGGCCGGGACTCAGCCTTCCATCGCCTTTTTCTTCCACAGCTCCCAGGGGCGGAACATCACGCCGGCCATCATGGTGTCGGCCTTCAAGGCTTCCTCTTCGTCCAGGTAGGTGATCTCGCCGCCCAGCCCGATGGCCTTCTGTTGCAGGGCCGCGTTGCTTTCGGTGTACATCGCGCGATAGACCGCGATGCGCACGTCGCTGCCGACGGTGACGAAGCCGTGGCCGCGCATCAGCGAGATGTTCTGCCGGCCCAGGGTCTTGGCCAGCTCCTTGCCGTGTTCGCGGTTACGCACCAGCAGGTCGGTCGCGCCGAAACAGCAGCGGATGTCGAACACCGGCGCGCCGCCCGACAGGAAGCCGGCCATGTGATAGATGGGCCGCAGCCGCACCGACGAACTGGCGAAGGGGATGACCGAAGGCGAATGGCTGTGGACCACCGCGTTCACGTCGGGCCGGGCGCGATAGATCTCGCCATGGATGTAGCGTTCGAGATAGGGCGTGCGTGTTTCGCCGGCCACGGGCTCGGATTCGGCGTCGAATTCCATGATGTCGGCGGCGGTGACCAGTTCCGGCGCGAGCGAGCGCGACAGCAGGAAATGGCCGGGCCGTTCGGGATGGCGGACGCTGACGTGGCCGAAGCCGTCCAGCACGTTGTACTTGGCCAGTACGCGGTTGGCGACGACGAGATCGTCGATCACTTGCTGCAGCGAGCCGGCGGTCGGGGTAGGGGTGGACATGGCGATACCTGACGAGAGAAGTAAAAGAGAAGAGGGGCGGCGGCGCGGCTATTCCAGCTTGATGTTGGCCCGCCTGGCCAGTTGCCCGTACATGGACAGGTCCTTGTCCACCTGCCGGGCCATGCCGTCGGCGCCCAGGGCGTCGACTTCGTAGTAGCGCGACTGGAAGTCCTGGCGCAGCTTGGGGTCCTTGAGCGTGGCCATCACCGCCTGCTCGATGCGGCCGCGCACGTCGGCCGGCGTGGCCGCGGGCGCGAACAGTCCGAACCAGACGCTGATGTCCAGGTCCTTGAACTCCGGGGTTTCCGCGATGGCCGGCACGTCGGGCATGAACGACAGGCGCTTGGCCGAGGCGACGCCCAGCATGCGCAGCTTGCCGGTCTTGGCATGGGGCGCCATGTTGGGGATGGTGCTGAACAGGATGGGTACCTGGTTGCCCAGCGCGTCGCTGACGGCCGGGGCGCAGCCGTTGTAGGGCACGTGCACCATGTCGACCTTGGCGCCCTGGTTGAAGGCCTCGCCGGCGAAGTGCTGGGGCGAGCCGTTGCCGCAGGACGAGTAGTTGGCCTTGCCGGGGTTCGCGCGCAGGTGGCTGACGAGTTCCGCCACGGTGCGGGCGGGATAGCTGCTATTGACCCCGACCGCGACCGGCGAGGACACGAGCTGGGCGATGGGCCGCAGGTCTTTCCTGACGTCGTAGCCCTGGGTGAAGTTCAGCGCGGCGTTGATCGTGATGGTGCTGTTGGTCAGCAGCAGCGTGTAGCCGTCGGCGGCGGCGCGCGCGACGTAGTTGGCGCCGATGTTGCCCGAGGCGCCGGCGCGGTTGTCGACGATGACGCTTTGTCCGTTGAACTGGCCGGCGATGTGCGTGGCCAGCAGGCGGGCCACGGTGTCGGCGCCGCCTCCGGCCTGGAACGGCACGACGATGGTGATGGGACGGGACGGATAGGCGCCGGGCTGGGCGTGGGCCGACGCGGCCAGGGCCGCTGCCAGGGCGAAGGCCAGGAAGGCCCGGCGGGGGCGGGGCATGCGCGGGGTCATGGTGAGTCTCCTGTCTGCGCCGGCGCTGGCGTGCCGCCGGCAATGGTATGTGCAGCGGAGTGTATGGATCGATTTACGTCGAATCAATCTCGATTGCATAATCGATGTATTGCCGATTCGACGGGTGTCCGAAGCTCCCCTCACCACCATGGATCCATCAGAGAACGGCGCGGCCGGACAGCCCTGGCAGGCCGGCGGCTTCGTCGATTCCAAGGAAGCGTGCCGCCTGCTGCAGGTCAAGGCTGCCACGCTGTACACCTATGTCAGCCGCGGCCTGCTGCATCCGGTCGCGCAGCCCGGCCGCAAGACCCGCCTTTACCTGCGCGACGAGGTCGAGGGGCTGCGCACGCGCAGCCAGGCAAGGATGGGCCACGGCGCGGTGGCGGCGACGGCGCTGCGCTGGGGGCAGCCGGTGATCGATACCGGCATCACCGAAATCACGCCGGCCGGGCCGCGCTACAGGGGGCGCCTGGCGGCCGAGCTGGTCGAATATCCCGGGGCGTTCGAGAACGTGGCCGAGCTGCTTTGGACGGGGGTGCTGCCCGAGGGGGCCAGTATCTGGCCGGCCCAGCCGCTGCCGGATGGAGCCCGCCGCGCGCTGGAGGCATTGGCGCCGCAGGCCGGCGAGACGCCGCGCATGGTCCGGGTGTTCCAGGCGGCGGCGCTGGCCCTGGGTGGCGGCTCGGTGGACGAGGAGGTGCGCGGCGGCGGGGTGGTCCCGGCGGCGCGGCAGCTCGTGCTGGCGTTCGCCGGCTGCTGCGGCCTGCTCTCGGACCCGCGCCGCTGCCGGACGCCGGCCGGGGCCAAGCCGCTGGCCCAGCACCTGGCCGAGGCGATGGGGAAGGAGCCTGCTGCGGATCTGCTGCGGGCGCTGAACGCGATGCTGATCCTGAGCGCGGATCACGAGCTATCGCCGCCTACGTTCAGCGCGCGCATCGCGGCCTCGGTCGGCGCGGAGCTCCACGCCTGCGTGGGGGCGGCGCTGGCGGCCCTGTCCGGCACGGGCCTGGCCGGCGGCTGCGACCGCATCGAGGACACGCTGGCGGGCGTGCGGACGCGCGGCCAGCTCGATGCCTGGGTGGCGCGAGTGGTGCGCGACCGCGCGCGCTCGTCGGCCTTCGGCATCGAATCCTATCCCCAGGGGGATCCGCGCGCGGCACTGCTGATCCGCATGGCGCGCGAACACCCGCGCCCCGGCCGCCGCGCCGCGACGCTGCTGCGCTTCCTGGACGAGGTCCACGCCAGGGTGGGCGTGCCGCCTCGGATCGAGCTCGGCCTGGTGGCGGCCTGCGCGGCCTGGGACTTGCCGCCCGGCGCCGCCAGCGCGCTGTGGGCCATGGGCCGGACCTCGGGCTGGATCGCCCATGTGCTGGAACAGCGCCTCAACGGCTTCTTCCTGCGTCCGCGCGGGCAGTTCCACGCTGGGCCGCAAGGGGGCGCTGTGCTAAAATCCCAGGCAACGTAGACCCTTGCTGCAACACGAACGGACAACGGCATGCGCATCGCTTCCATGCTCGATCGAACTACCTCGGGGAACATCGCCGGCTAGCCGCGTTGGTTTCCTGGATCGCATCGTCCGTTCCGCCGGGCCCCCTGGGCCCGGGATCCTGCAGAAAGCAAGAAACGCGGCCCGGTGCCGCGTTTTTTTTGTTTCAGGTTCGCCCAAGGGTTTTTCTTCATCTCTTACGAGGTCGCTTCAATGATCAAGGTAACGCTGCCCGATGGTTCCCAGCGTGAGTTCCCGGCCCCCGTCACGGTGGCGGACGTCGCCGCGTCCATCGGTGCCGGGCTGGCCAAGGCCGCCCTGGCCGGCCGGATCACCTACGAAGGCAGCGAGCCCACCCTGGTCGACACCAGCCACACGATAGACCGCGATGCCCGCCTGGCCATCGTCACGGGCAAGGACGCCGACGGGCTGGACCTGATCCGCCATTCGACGGCGCACCTGCTGGCCTACGCGGTCAAGTCGCTGTTCCCCGAGGCCCAGGTCACGATCGGCCCGGTCATCGACAACGGCTTCTACTACGATTTCTCGTACTCGCGGCCGTTCACGCCCGAGGACCTGGCCGCCATCGAGAACAAGATGCTGGAGCTGGCCAAGAAGGACGAGGTCGTCACCCGCGAGGAATGGAAACGCGACGACGCGGTGGCGTTCTTCAATTCGATAGGCGAGAAGTACAAGGCCGAGATCATCGCCTCCATCCCGGACAACCAGACGATCTCGCTGTACCGCGAGGGCGATTTCATCGACCTGTGCCGCGGCCCGCACGTGCCGTCCACCGGCAAGCTCAAGGTGTTCAAGCTGATGAAGGTGGCCGGCGCCTATTGGCGCGGCGACAGCAAGAACGAGATGCTCCAGCGCATCTACGGCACGGCCTGGGCGAAGAAGGAAGACCAGGACGCCTACCTGACGATGCTGGAAGAGGCCGAGAAGCGCGACCACCGCAAGCTGGGCCGCGAGCTGGACCTGTTCCACTTCCAGGACGAGGCGCCGGGCCTGGTGTTCTGGCACCCCAAGGGCTGGACGATCTGGCAGCAGGTCGAGCAATACGTGCGCGGCGTCTACCGCGACAGCGGCTACCAGGAGGTCAAGGCGCCACAGATCCTGGACCGTTCGCTGTGGGAAAAGACGGGACACTGGGACAATTATCGCGACAACATGTTCACGACGGAGTCCGAGAACCGCTACTACGCGCTCAAGCCCATGAACTGCCCGGGCCACGTGCAGATCTTCCGCGCCAACCTGCATTCCTATCGCGACCTGCCGCTGCGCTACGGCGAATTCGGCCAGTGCCACCGCAACGAACCTTCGGGAGCGCTGCACGGGATGATGCGCGTGCGCGGCTTCACGCAGGATGACGGCCACATCTTCTGTACCGAGGACCAGATCCTGGACGAGTGCGTGGCCTTCACGGCGCAGCTGCAGCGCGTCTACCGCGACTTCGGCTTCACCGACATCCTGTACAAGATCGCCACGCGGCCGGAGAGCCGGATCGGGTCGGACGAGGTGTGGGACAAGGCCGAGCAGGCGCTGATCGAAAGCCTGCGCCGCTCCGGCTGCGAGTACGAGATCAGCCCGGGTGACGGCGCCTTCTACGGCCCGAAGATCGAATACACGCTGAAGGACGCCATCGGCCGCCACTGGCAGTGCGGCACGATCCAGGTGGACTTCTCCATGCCCGGCCGCCTGGGCGCCGAGTACGTGGACCAGCACGACCAGCGCGTGACGCCCGTCATGCTGCACCGGGCCATCCTGGGCTCGATGGAGCGCTTCATCGGCATGCTGATCGAGAATTTCGGCGGCGCCATGCCGCCCTGGCTGGCGCCGGTCCAGGCCGTCGTCTGCAATATTTCGGAATCCACGGCCGAATACGCCCAAAGTGTCGCGCAAACCCTGAAAAAACAAGGGTTTAGAGTGGAATCGGATTTGCGTGGTGAAAAGATCACCTATAAAATCCGTGAGCACAGCTTGCAAAAAATTCCCTATATCCTCGTGGTGGGGGAAAAAGAACGGCAAGCTGCATCGGTGGCCGTACGCGCCCGCGGCGGCATCGACCTGGGGGTTCTCCCGATCGATGTGTTCTCGTCGCGGCTCGCTGCCGACGTGGCCGAGCGCCGCAACCCGGAAGCCCCGGCCAATCCGTCCTGATCGCGTGGTTGGCCGTTCCGGGGGCCGGGCACGGCTCGTGCTGGCGGCGGGGCAACCCGCCGCACGCGGCCGTTTCAATCAAATTCAGGAGTTTTAGACATCGCTACCGACAAGCCGAATCGCATCAATGGTGAAATTACCGCACCTGAGGTGCGCCTGATTGGGGTCGACGGCGAACAGCTTGGCATCGTCAAGCTGGCCGAAGCAGTTAGGCTTTCCGAACAGAATGATGTTGACCTGGTAGAAATTGCCCCGAACGCGCAGCCCCCGGTCTGCCGCCTGATGGACTACGGCAAGTTCAAGTACCAGGAGCAAAAGCGGCAGCACGAAGCCAAGCTCAAGCAGAAGATCATCCAGGTCAAGGAAGTCAAGTTCCGTCCCGGCACCGACGAAGGCGATTACCAGGTCAAGCTGCGTAATCTGCGCCGGTTCCTGGAAGAGGGCGACAAGGCCAAGGTCACGCTGCGCTTCCGTGGCCGCGAGATGGCTCACCAGGAATTGGGGATGCGCGTGCTGGAGCGCGTGCGCGACGACCTGGTGGAGATCAGCGCCGTCGAGGCGATGCCCAAGCTGGAAGGCCGCCAGATGGTGATGGTGCTGGCCCCCAAGAAAAAGGCCCTGCCGGCGGGCAAGGGCGCAGCCGGCGAATAACGCGGTATAATCATTGGTTTTCCGGGATGGCCGTACCCTTCGTGGGGGCATCCCGGCGAATCCCGGTGCGAAATTCCTGGCACCGGGCAATCCGGCCTCCTAGCGACGCCTTCAAATCCGCCAGGCGGGGTAGAACCCGCGCCGGCGGTGCGCCGCAGGGACCCGGAGCAGGTAAAACAAGTGAATGCGGGTCGTCAAGTCCGGCAGGATATCGCCGGCACCCGTGAGCATGTAAACGTACAGGAAGCAGTCATGCCTAAGATGAAGACCAAGAAAAGCGCCGCCAAGCGCTTTAAGGTCCGCGGTAGCGGTTCCATCAAGCGGGGCCAGGCGTTCAAGCGCCACATCCTCACGAAGAAAACCACCAAGAACAAGCGTCAGTTGCGCGGTTCCACCGCGGTCCACGAGGCCGATGTGAAATCCGTGCGGGCAATGATGCCGTTTGCCTGATCCCAACCCGCTGATATTGGAGTTTTCAAATGCCTAGAGTCAAACGTGGGGTAACCGCCCGGGCCCGTCACAAGAAAGTCATCAGCGCCGCCAAGGGATACCGTGGCCGCCGCGGCAACGTCTTCCGCGTCGCCAAGCAGGCGGTCATGCGCGCCGGCCAGTACGCCTATCGCGACCGCCGCGCCAAGAAGCGCACCTTCCGCGCGCTGTGGATCACGCGTATCAATGCCGCCGTGCGCGAGCATGGCGTGTCGTACAGCGTGTTCATCGCCGGCCTGAAGAAGGCCGCGATCGACCTAGACCGCAAGGTGCTGGCCGACCTGGCTGTGCGCGACAAGGCCGGCTTTGCCGCGATCGTGCAGCAAGTCAAGAACGCCCTGGCCGCCTGAGCTCGCTAGCGACGTACGCGGGGCGTGGCCGGAACGCCGGCCATGTCCGGGCGCGCGTCGCGAGCCACGAGTGCAACACCCGAACGGGGCTTCTCTTGAAGCCCCGTTCGTGTTTGTGGCGACCCATTTTTTCCCTTATTGATACGAATCCGCCATGTCCCAGAATCTGGACGATCTGATACGCCAAGCCGGGGAGGCCTTCGCGGCCGCGTCCGACCCCAACGCGCTGGAGAACGAAAAGGCCCGGTTCCTGGGTAAGCAGGGCGCCTTGACGGCGCTGCTCAAGGGGTTGGCCAGCCTGACGCCGGAACAGAAGCGCACCGAGGGGGCGCGCATCAACGAGGCCAAGGGCCGGATCGAGGGGCTGCTGAACGAGCGCCGGCAGGCCTTGGCCGATGCCAGGCTGAATGCGCGCCTGGCGGAGGAAACCATCGACGTCACGCTGCCCGGCCGCGGCCGTGGCCGGGGCGGCATTCACCCGGTGATCCGCACCTGGGAACGGATCGAGCAGATCTTCCGCTCCATCGGCTTCGACGTGGCCGACGGCCCGGAAATCGAGAACGACTGGACCAACTTCACGGCGCTGAACAATCCCGAGAACCACCCGGCCCGGTCGATGCAGGATACGTTCTACGTCGACATGAAGGACGACAAGGGCCTGCCGCTGCTGCTGCGCACGCACACCAGCCCGATGCAGGTGCGCTACGCGCGCGCCCACCAGCCGCCCATCAAGGTGATCGCCCCCGGGCGGACCTACCGCGTGGACAGCGACGCCACGCATTCGCCCATGTTCCACCAGGTGGAGGGCCTGTGGATAGACGAGAACATCTCGTTCGCCGACCTGAAGGGCGTCTACACCGATTTCCTGCGCGCCTTCTTCGAGACCGATGACCTGGTGCTGCGCTTCCGCCCGTCGTTCTTCCCGTTCACGGAACCGTCGGCCGAGATCGACATGATGTTCACTTCCGGCCCCAACAAGGGCCGCTGGCTGGAGATCTCCGGATCGGGCCAGGTGCATCCTGCCGTGGTGCGCAACTTCGGCCTGGATCCGGAACGCTACATCGGCTTTGCCTTCGGCTCCGGGCTGGAACGGCTGACGATGCTGCGCTACGGCGTGAACGACCTGCGCCAGTTCTTCGAAGGCGACCTGCGTTTCCTCAGACAATTCAATTAAGGGAGGTGCCCCCCTGCGCGCTGGCGCGCGCCCCTGGGAGGCGCGCGAAGCGCGCAGGGGGGAACTTACAGACATGCAATTTCCCGAATCCTGGTTGCGGGCCCTGACGAATCCCGCCATTTCGACCGACGAGCTGGCTCATCAATTGACCATGGCCGGTCTCGAGGTCGAAGAAGCCGAGCCGGTGGCGCCCGCCTTCAGCGGCGTGGTGGTGGCGCAGGTGCTGGCGCTCGAGCCGCATCCGAACGCCGACAAGCTGCGCGTGTGCAAGGTCGACGCGGGGCAGGGCGAGCCCTTGCAGATCGTGTGCGGCGCACCCAATGTGGCGGTCGGCATGAAGGTGCCGCTGGCCACCGTGGGCGCCCGTCTGCCCGGCGACATCAAGATAGGCGTGGCCAAGATGCGTGGCGTGGAGTCCTCGGGCATGCTGTGCTCGGCGCGCGAACTGGGCCTGTCGCAGGACCACGCGGGCCTGCTGGACCTGGGCGCGGATGCCACGGTCGGCATGTCCGTGCGCGAATGGCTGCAATTGGACGACACGGTCTTCACGCTCAAGCTCACTCCCAACAAGGCCGATTGCCTGTCGGTGCTGGGCGTGGCGCGCGAGGTCTCGGCCCTGACCGGCGCGCCGCTGGCCGCGCCGAAGCTGGATCCGGTGGCGGTCGCCATCGACGACCGCGTGCCGGTGACCGTGCATGCCCCGGATCTGTGCGGGCGCTACGTAGGGCGGGTCATCCGCGGCGTGGATGCGTCCGTTCCCACGCCGGAGTGGATCAAGCGGCGCCTCGAGCGCGCCGGCCAGCGCTCGATTTCCGCGCTGGTCGACATTTCCAACTATGTCATGCTGGAACTGGGCCGTCCCAGCCACGTGTTCGACCTGGCCAAGGTGCGCGGCGGCCTGCACGTGCGGTGGGGGCAGCCGGGCGAGCAGGTGCTGCTGCTGAATGGCCAGACCGTCGAGGTGGACGGGCAGGTCGGCGTGATCGCCGACGACAACGGCCCCGAGTGCCTGGCCGGGATCATGGGCGGCGAGGCCACCTCGGTGTCCACCCAGACCCGCGACATCTATCTCGAGGCCGCCTTCTGGTGGCCCGCCAGCATCGCCGGCCGCGCGCGCCGCTACAACTTCAGCACCGACGCCAGCCATCGCTTCGAGCGCGGCGTGGACTACGCCAACATTCCCGCCGACCTGGAATACCTGACCAGCCTGATCGTGCAGGTGTGCGGCGGCCAAGCCGGCCCGGTCGACGACCAGGTGGTCAACCTGCCCGAGCGCAAGCCCGTGCGCCTGCGCGTGGCGCGTTGCCACAAGGTCCTGGGCGTGGACGTGCCGGAAGACGAGATCGCCGGCATCTTCACCCGCCTGGGGCTGCCCTTCGTGCGCGAGCCCGGCGCCTTCGTCGTGACGCCGCCGTCGTTCCGCTTCGACATCGAGATCGAGGAAGACCTGATCGAGGAAGTCGCGCGCGTCCACGGCTTCGAGCGCATTCCCGACCTGCCGCCGCTGGCGCGGGCCGCGGTACGCGCCGTGCCGGAAGAGCGCCACACCTTCCACGCGCTGCGCCACACGATGGCCGACCTGGACTACCAGGAGGTGATCAACTTCAGCTTCGTGGAGGCCGATTGGGAGCGCGACTACGCGGGCAACACGGACCCCGTCCGCCTGCTCAATCCGATCGCGAGCCAGTTGTCGGTCATGCGCAGCAGCCTGATCGGCGGCTTGGTGGCCAACGCCCAATACAACGTGAACCGCAAGACCAGCCGTGTGCGGGTGTTCGAACTGGGCCGGGTCTTCTGGCGCGACGCGGCCGTGGCCGACGGTCCGCTGGCGGTGGCTGGCGTGAACCAGCCCATGCGCCTTGCCGGCCTGGCCTACGGGCCGGCGGTGGAAGAGCAGTGGGGGACGCAGACCAGGCAGGTCGATTTCTACGACGTGAAGGCCGACGTGGAGGCCCTGCTGGCCGGCGGTTCCACCCAGGCGCCGCGCTTCGTGCCCGATGCGCATCCGGCCCTGCATCCCGGCCGCAGCGCCCGTATCGTCATCGACGGCGAGACGGTGGGCTGGATAGGCGAGCTGCACCCGCGCTGGCTGCAACGCGCGGAACTGCCGCACGCCCCGGTGGTGTTCGAACTGGACGCCGACCGCATCGCCGTCCGTCCGCTGCCGTCGCTGCGAGAGATCTCGCGCCAGCCGGTGGTGATCCGCGATCTGGCGCTGTGGGTGGCCGAGGCGGTGACGGCACAGCAGATGCTGGATACGGTGCGCCATCTGGTGGCCAGGGAGCCCGAACTGGCGGTCGTCCAGGATGCACGGATTTTCGACGTTTGGCGGGATAAGTCCTTGTTAGAAAAGGAAAAAAGCCTTGCCTTCCGGTTCTGGCTACAGGATACTTCGGTAACCCTGGACGACGCCCGAGTCGAGGCGTGCCTGGCCCGTATCCGCGCCGCGCTCGAGTCCGAGCACGGCGCGCGGCTGAGGGTTTGATACCGCTTCCCATCCGTGTCTATGCATTCTCTCGTTTCCGATAGCTACGCTTCCCCGGACTCCCTCGACGCCGATCCCGAGTCCGACCTGCCGCAGGGCGGGCTCGATACGCGTACCCTGACCAAGGCCGAACTGGCCGACCTGCTGTTCGAGCGGGTCGGCCTGAACAAGCGTGAAGCCAAGGACATGGTCGAGACCTTCTTCGAGGAAATCCGCGACGCGCTCGAACGCGGCGACATGGTCAAGCTATCGGGTTTCGGCAACTTCCAGGTGCGCAACAAGCCGCAGCGGCCCGGACGCAATCCCAAGACGGGCGAGGAAATCCCCATCGCCGCCCGTCGCGTCGTCACCTTCCATGCGAGCCAGAAGCTCAAGAGCATGGTCGAACAGGTCGCGCTGCGCGAACAGAATCCGTCCTGAGAGGTCCTATGGCGCGCATCGAGCCACCCGTCGTTCTTCCGCCCATTCCCGCCAAGCGCTATTTCACGATAGGCGAGGTCAGCGAACTCTGTGGCGTCAAGCCTCACGTGCTGCGCTACTGGGAACAGGAATTCACCCAGCTCAAGCCCATCAAGCGACGGGGCAACCGCCGTTACTACCAGCACCACGAAGTGCTGCTGATCCGCCGCATCCGCGAACTGTTGTACGAGCAGGGCTTCACCATCAGCGGCGCCCGCAACCGCCTGGACGAGTCGCGCGGACACGTGGACGAGGCGCCCCAGGTGGCGCTGGTGTCCATCGAGGAGCCCGAGCTGCAGGCCATCCGGGCCGAGCTGGCCGACATCGCCAGCCTGTTGCAGTCCGCCCGCGAGACCAGCCTGGCGCGATAACGCGTTTCAGTCCATGTGGCCGTAGGTCAGCTTGCGCACCAGGTCGATGAGCTGGCTCTGGCGCGAGGTCTGGGTCCGGCGGAACAGCGACTTGAGCTGGGTCCTGGTCGTCTCCTGGGAGACGCCCAACTGCTGCGCGCACTCCTTGACGTGGTGTCCCTGCATCAACAACAGCAACAGCCGGTATTCCGCGTGCGGGATGCCGAACAGCGCATGCAGCAGGCGATGCGCGCTGATGGGGGTGGCATCGTGGGTATGGACCTTTACCAGTGCCAGGGGCTCGTACGTGGACAGCGGGAACGACATCGGTTCTGGCAGCGGCATGGCCACTACCGCGTAGCGGATCGGTGGCGTGCCGAACTCGACATGGGCGCCGGTGGCCAGCCGGGTCCGCCGGGTACAGGCAGCCACGAGCGCCTCGGCAAGCCGGGAACCCGCCCCGGCCCGCGATGGCTTCAGGCCCGAGGCGCCGAAAGGATTGCCGGGCAGGGAAAGCCAGGTCGCGCCGGCCCGGTTGGAAAGATACACGCGGCCCTGCGCGTCGGTGGCCAGCAGCGGGAAGCTGAAATCGTCGAGCAGTTGCTGCGCCAGCTCGGCCCGTTGCTGCAAGTTCAGGAATTCATGGCGCAACGTCGCGGCCTGTTGCAGGTGTGGAGCGAGCAGGCGCAGCAGCGGGGATTTGGACGGCTCATCGGTGTCGGGCTGCGACAAAGGGAATTGCAGTGAAAGGCAGCATTCGGCCACGCCGTTCTTCAGGATGGGAAGGGCATGCACGGAGCGCAGCCCATACGGCCGCATGAATTCCTGATAGAAGGGATCACGGTCGAGGGCGTGGCGGGTGAACCACTGCCAGTCGATGTACCAGTTGCCCAGTTGCAGCCGATGGCGCACGTTTTCCGCCGGGTCGTAGCGGCTGTAGCGATTGGTGTACTCGTCGAACGCCCGCTCGTCCCCGCCGCTGTGGTCGCCGACCGCGGCGGCCGGGGCGCGCCGGTCCAGGATGACCGTGCAGGCCGATTCGGCTCCCGTCAGGTTCCGGATACGCTTGAGCGCCGCATGCCATCCCTCTTGCCCAAGGACGCCGCCGTACAGGTCGTGGGCAATGCTAAGGGCCAGTTTTTCCATTCTCGTTCTTGCGACCGCTCCATCGTCCGCAAAGAATATTACGGCGGCGAACGGCGAGGCAAACAATGGCGCGGTCCGGCTTGGGCCGGTGTATCTCCGGCGCGTCAGGCCTCCCACGCCGGACGCGGATCGGTCCGTATCGGGTAGCGTGCGATGGCCTGCGCGCACCGTTCGCGAGGGCATGAGCCGGCGTCGGCCAGCGCATGCAGCGCGGCCAGGACGATGTGGAAACGATCGACCTCGAAGAACTGGCGCAGGGCGCCGCGGGTATCGCTGCGGCCGAAGCCGTCCGTTCCGAGCACCGTCATGCGCGCGGGGCAATGGGGCGCGATCAGCGACGGCCAGGCGCGCACGTAGTCGCTCGCTGCCACCACGGGGGCGCTCCCCGCCAGGCAGTGTTCGACGTGGCTGCGGCGCGCGGGCTGCTCGGGATGCAGGCGGTTCCAGCGCTCGGCCGCGCGCGCGTCCCGTGCCAGTTCCGCGTAGCTGGTCGCGCTCCAGGTCTCGCTGGCGATGCCCCAGTCGTCGGCCAACAGCTCGCCGGCGGCGATGGCTTCGCGCAGGATGGCGCCCGACCCCAAGAGACGCACGGCGGGCTCGCCCCGGCCGTGCACGCCGTACCGATAAAGCCCCTTGATCACGCCCTCGCGGGCCTCGGCCGGCAGGCTGGGCTGGGGAGCGTTCTCGTTGCCCAGCGTCAGGTAGTAGAAGACGTCTTCCTGTGTTTCGAGCATGGCCCGCATGCCGTGGTCGATGATGACAGCGACTTCGGCGGCGGACGCGGGATCGTAGGCGCGGCAGTTGGGGACGGCGGCCGCCGCGACCAGGCTGGAGCCGTCCTGGTGCTGCAGCCCTTCGCCGCCCAGCGTGGTGCGGCCGGCCGTGGCGCCCAGCAGGAAGCCGCGGGCACGCTGGTCGGCGGCGGCCCAGATCAGGTCGCCCACGCGCTGGAAGCCGAACATCGAGTAGTAGATGTAGAAGGGCAGCATCGCCGTGCCGTGCACGGCATAGCTGGTGGCGGCCGCCGTCCAGGAACTGATCGCGCCGGCCTCGCTGATGCCTTCCTCCAGGATCTGGCCGTCCAGCGCCTCGCGATAGCTCAGTACCGAACCGATGTCCTCGGGTTCGTAGCGCTGGCCGACGCTGGAGTAGATGCCGATCTGCCGGAACAGCGCCGCCATGCCGAAGGTGCGCGCTTCGTCGGCGACGATGGGCACGACGCGCGGGCCCAGCCGGCTGTCCTTGAGCAGGCTGGACAACAGGCGCACGAATGCCATTGTGGTGGACATTTCCTTGCCGTCCGCCTGAAGGGCAAAACCGGCGTAGCGTTCCAGCGGGGGCACCGGCACCGGATCGGCCTGCGGCGATCGGGCCGGCACGGGGCCGCCGAGTTCGCCGCGCCGGGCATGCAGATAGCGGATCTCGGCGCTGTCTTCGCCGGGGTGCAGGAAGTCCAGCGATGCGGCCTGATCGTCGCTCAGTGGCAGCGAGAATCGGTCGCGGAAGGCGATCAGGGCGTCGCGGTCCAGCTTTTTTTGCTGGTGGGTGGTCATCTTGCCCTGGCCTGCCTCGCCCATGCCGTAGCCTTTCTTGGTCTGCGCCAGGATGACGGTGGGGCGCCCCGTGCTGCGCGCGGCCGCGTGATAGGCGGCATGGATCTTCACCAGATCGTGGCCACCGCGCCGCAGGCGGTCGATCTCCTCGTCCGTCAGGCCCTGCGCCAGCCGGGCCAGTTGCGGGTCCTGGCCGAAGAAATGATCGCGGTTGAAGCGGCCGTCCTTGGCGGCGAAAGTCTGCAATTGCCCGTCCACCGTCTGCGAGAAGACCCGCCGCAGGGCGCCGCCGGTGTCGCGCGCGAACAGGCCATCCCAGTCCGACCCCCATAGCAGCTTGATCACGTTCCAGCCGGCGCCCGCGAACAGGGATTCCAGCTCGTCGACGATGCGGCCGTTGCCGCGCACCGGACCGTCCAGCCGCTGGAGATTGCAGTTCACCACCCAGACGAGATTGTCGAGCCCCTCGCGCGCCGCCAGCGTCAGCGCCGACATGCTTTCGGGCTCGTCCATCTCGCCGTCGCCGAAGATGCCCCAGACCTTCCGGCCGGCGGTGTCCAGCAGGCCGCGGTGAGCAAGGTAGCGCATGAAACGCGCCTGGTAGATGGCGTTGATGGGGCCGATGCCCATGGAGCCGGTGGGAAACTGCCAGAAATCGGGCATGAGCCAGGGGTGCGGGTAGCTGGACAGGCCGAGCGCCCCGTGCGCCCGCGCGGTGATCTCCTGCCGGTAGTGCGCCAGGTCGGCTTCCTGCAGCCGGCCTTCCAGGAAGGCCCGGGCATAGATGCCCGGCGCCGAATGGGGCTGGCAGAACACCAGGTCCGCCTGGCCGGCCGGGCCGCCGCGGAAGAAGTGGTTGAAGCCGACCTCGAACAGATCGGCGGCACTGGCATAGCTGGCGATATGCCCGCCCAGTTCGCCATGGGCGAGGTTGGCGCGGACCACCATGGCCAGCGCGTTCCAGCGCATCAGCGCGGCCAGCCGCTCTTCGGTGGCGAGATCGCCGGGGAAGGGGGGCTGTGCCTCGACGGGGATGGTGTTGACGTAAGGGGTATGGCGCGGCGGTCGCCACCCGACCGCCGAATCGCCAGCCGCCTGCGCCAGCATGTCGAGGATCTGCCGTACGCGTTCAGGTCCGTTCGTCTCCAGCAGCGACAGCAGGGCGTCCCGCCATTCGGCGGTCTCCATGGGGTCGGGGTCGGCTCGCGGGCCGTCCAGCCGCGCCAGGTGCCGGGATTCGTCGTACATGCCTGCCTCTCCTCGTCTTTTCATGAAAAATTCTACGCTTGAAGGTCCGGAATTTTTCCCCGAAAATTCTTTGAATAAGCGGGATAAGCGGCAGAAAATTCTTTCAAGGGGAAGAAATCAAGCATGATCGATCTCGATGACATCGACCGGCGAATCCTGGCCGAGCTCCAGGCCGATGCCAGCATCTCCAACGTGGAACTGGCGCGCCGGGTGCATCTGTCGCCATCCCCGTGCCTGACCCGGGTCAAGGCGCTGGAGGCCGCCGGCCTGATCCGCCAGTACGTCGCCTTGCTCGACCCGCAGCAACTGGGGCTGCACCTGAACGTGTTCATCTCGATCAGTCTGAAGCAGCAGAACCGCAAGGCGCTGCAGGTATTCGAGGATGCCATCTGCGCCCGCGAGGAAGTCATGGAGTGCTACCTGATGACGGGGGATGCCGACTACCTGCTGCGGGTGGCCGTGCCGGACATCCAGGCGCTCGAGAGCTTCATCCTGGAGCAGTTGTCGCCCATCGCCCAGGTCGAGAAGATCCGCTCCAGCTTCGCGCTCAAGCAGGTGCGCTACAAGACCGCGTTGCCGCTGCGGGCGGCGGGCGCGCGCTAGCGCCGCCTCCGGGCGCGGATGTCCCTAGTGGGCACTACAACGCCGTGGGCGACGGCCTGGCGGACGTGGCCCTGACAAAAGGAGGGTTATTGGTCGGACGAATCGCCCGGGAATTATTGATTGTTTTTGTAAAAAATAATGCAATGTCGGATGCCATGCAGGATCACGGTAGTTTCACATTTTCCTGGACGATTCCGTTCGCATTGACTGGAAACAAATCGGCAAAACAAAAAGCCCGGCAGCTTGTGGCCACCGGGCTCTTTTTCTTCGGTTCCGACAAATACAGGTCAAGAACTTGTATATGGTCGGGGCGGCGGGATTCGAACTCGCGACCCCTTGCACCCCATGCAAGTGCGCTACCAGGCTGCGCTACGCCCCGAAAGAAAAAAAGTATAGCAAATTTTCGAGGGTGTAGGAAAGGTGCGCCGCATTTTATTTTGCATAGGGTTGCGACGATCGAAAGGGATGAAACGTGGCGCGCAGTTTGCGGAACTCTGCCCATCGGTTCACAGCCTTAGGAGTGTATACCCCTAGGAGATGCGTCAAAAAAATATCGTGCGTGCGCAACAGAAAGCGAGTCGTCCGTGTGGATGCGCCGTATGATGTTTGCAAGGAGGTCGCCCAAGGAGCGTTTCGCAATAGATCGGACATGTCGAGGCAGGATCGGGAGTTGCTGGTTTCGATCGGCCCCGGGCATGGCAGGAAGTTCATCCGGCAGGAAAGAACCGGAAGCCGGCTCGACCGGCACTAACAACAACAGAGTCGTGTAGGCAGTTCTCATTCACTCGCTGTTGGAGGTTGTCCGTGCTGAACATCGTCGAAGGGTTCAAGTCTCAATACGCCAAGACGCAGGAAACCGAACTTTCTCTCGAGGAGTACCTGGACCTCGCCCGCCGGGATCCCATGGTCTACGCCAGTGCGGCCGAGCGCATGCTTGCCGCGATAGGCGAGCCCGAGCTGGTCGATACGCGCAACGATCCGCGGTTGTCGCGCCTGTTTTCCAATCGCATGATCCGGCGCTATCCCGCCTTCAAGGAATTCTTCGGGATGGAGGACGTGATCGACCAGATCGTGGCGTTCTTCAAGCACGCGGCCCAGGGGCTGGAAGAACGCAAGCAAATCCTCTATCTGCTGGGACCGGTCGGCGGCGGCAAGTCGTCTATCGCCGAGCGCCTGAAGGCGCTGATGGAAGCGCACCCCATCTACGCGCTCAAGGGCTCGCCCGTCAACGAGTCGCCGCTGGGCCTGTTCCACCCCGACCGCTTCGGCGACCAGCTCGAGAAGGAATACGGCATACCCCGCCGCTACCTGACCGGCATCATGTCGCCTTGGGCCATCAAGCGGCTGCGCGAATTCGACGGCGACATCTCGCAGTTCCGCGTGGTCCGGCTCCAGCCTTCGGTGCTGCGGCAACTTGCCATCGCCAAGACCGAGCCGGGCGACGAGAACAACCAGGACATCTCCTCGCTGGTCGGCAAGGTGGATATCCGCAAGCTGGACCGCTACTCGCAAGACGATCCCGATGCCTACAGCTATTCGGGAGGGCTGTGCCTGGCCAACCAGGGCATGCTCGAATTCGTTGAAATGTTCAAGGCACCCATCAAGATGCTGCATCCCTTGCTGACGGCGACCCAGGAAGGCAACTTCAAGGGCACCGAAGGGTTTTCGGCCATCCCGTTCAACGGGATCATCCTTGCGCATTCCAACGAGTCCGAATGGCAGACCTTCCGCAACAACAAGCACAACGAGGCGTTCCTGGACCGTATCTACATCGTCAAGGTGCCGTACTGCCTGCAGGTGTCGGAAGAGGTCAAGATCTACCGCAAGCTGCTGCAGAACAGTTCGCTGGCCGAGGCGCCATGCGCGCCGGGCACGCTGGACATGATGGCGCAGTTTTCGGTGCTGACCCGGCTGAAGGAACCCGAGAACTCCAGCATCTATTCGAAGCTGCGGGTCTATGACGGCGAGAGCCTGAAGGACGTCGATCCCAAGGCCAAGGTCCTGCAGGAATACAAGGACTACGCCGGCACCGACGAGGGCATGACGGGCGTCTCGACGCGCTTCGCCTACAAGATACTGTCCAGCGTCTTCAACTACGACCAGACCGAGATCGCCGCCAATCCGGTGCACCTGATGTACGTGCTGGAGCAGCGCATCGGCCGCGAGGACTATCCCGACGAGATCCGCCGGCGCTACCTGGAGCACATCAAGGGCTACCTGGCGCCGCGCTACGCGGAATTCATCGGCAAGGAAATCCAGACGGCGTACCTGGAGTCGTATTCGGAGTACGGACAGAACATCTTCGACCGCTACGTCACGTTCGCCGACTGCTGGATCCAGGACGAGGAGTTCCGCGACCCGGAAACGGGCGAGAGCTTCGACCGCGCGGCGCTCAACGCCGAACTCGAGAAGATCGAGAAACCGGCGGGCATCGCGAATCCCAAGGATTTCCGCAACGAGATCGTGAACTTCGTGCTGCGCGCCCGCGCCAACAACGGCGGCCGCAATCCCGCGTGGACCAGCTACGAGAAGCTGCGCGAGGTGATCGAGAAGAAGATGTTCTCCAACACCGAGGATCTGCTCCCGGTCATTTCGTTCAACGCCAAGGCCTCGGTCGAGGACAAGCGCAAGCACGAGAGCTTTGTCGAACGGATGGTCGAGAAAGGCTATACCGAAAAGCAAGTACGCTTGCTGTGCGAGTGGTACTTGCGGGTGAGGAAGTCTTCGTGAGCTAGGTGAATATGAATTCACTCATCGATCGGCGGCTCAACGGCCGTAACAAGAGCGCTGTCAACCGGGAGCGCTTCATCAGGCGGTACAAGGACCAGATACGCAAGGCAGTACGCGAGCTGGTCCAGGAACGGTCCATCGAAGAGATGGACCAGGGCGGCGAAATCAACCTTCCGGCCAAGGACATCTCCGAACCCAGCTTCCGCTACGGCAGGGGCGGGGATCGCGAGATCGTCCATCCCGGCAACCGGGAATTCGCCAAGGGCGACAAGATCGACCGGCCCCGGAGCGGCGACGATGGCGATCCTTCCGAGCCGGGCGAGGGCGACTCGGTGGATCCGTTCACGTTCAGCCTGTCGCGGGAGGAGTTCCTGAACCTCTTCTTCGAGGACATGGAGCTTCCCCACCTGGTCCGTACCCAGCTGGGCGAGATCAACCAGCAGAAGTGGCGGCGCGCGGGCTACACCACCACGGGGTCCCCCAGCACGCTGAGCGTGGGCCGCACGCTCAAGACCTCGCTGTCGCGGCGCATCGCGCTCAGCGGCGGGTCGCGGCTGGGGCTGCAGGAGGCGCAGCAGAAGCTGGAGGAGTCGGAAGAGGCGGGTGCCCCGGAAGACGAGCTCGATGCCCTGCGCGCCGAGATCGACGTGCACCGGTCCCGGCTGGCGCGCGTGCCGTTCCTCGATTCGCTGGACCTGCGCTACCGGCATCGCGTGGTCGAACCCTCGCCGGTGGCGCGCGCGGTGATGTTCTGCCTGATGGACGTCTCGGGGTCCATGGACGAGAACAAGAAGGACCTCGCCAAGCGCTTCTTCACGCTGCTGTACCTGTTCCTGTCGCGCAAGTACGAACGCGTCGACCTGGTGTTCGTGCGCCACACGGACAACGCGGAAGAGGTGGACGAGCAGACCTTCTTCCACGATCCCAAGAGCGGGGGCACGGTGGTGCTCTCGGCCCTGGAGCTGATGCACGAGATCGTGACCGAGCGCTACTCGCCCGCCACCTGGAATGTCTACGCGGCGCAGGCCACCGACGGCGATTCCTTCGGCGCGGACGCGGCCAAGAGCGCCCGCTTCCTGTCCGAACACCTGCTGCCGCTCACGCGCTACTACGCCTATATCGAGATTCCCGACGTGGACGAGATGCGCAAGAGCAGCCTGTGGGCCGAGTACGAGCGCGAGACGGCGCCGCACTTCGCGATGCGGCGCATACGCGAGCGGCGCGAGATATTCGGCGTGCTGCACGACCTGTTCAGGAAGGAGACCGCATGAGCGCCGTCCATCCGCCGCGCGAAGCGCCGCCCGCCCGGGCGGTCCAGCCCATCTCGACCACCTCGGAATGGACCTTCGAGCTGATCCAGCGCTATGACGAAGCCATCGGCGAGGTGGCCCGGGAGTTCGGGCTGGACACCTATCCGAGCCAGATCGAGGTCATCACTTCCGAGCAGATGCTGGACGCGTACGCCTCGGTCGGCCTGCCTATCGGATATCCCCACTGGTCCTACGGCAAGGAGTTCATCCGCAACGAGCAGGCCTACCGGCGTGGCGTGCAGGGGTTGGCCTACGAGATCGTCATCAACTCGAACCCTTGCATCGCCTACCTGATGGAAGAGAATTCCATGGCCATGCAGGCGCTGGTGATCGCGCACGCCTGCTACGGCCACAATTCCTTCTTCAAGGGCAACTACCTGTTCCGGCAGTGGACCGAGGCCGACGGCGTGCTGGACTACCTGGTGTTCGCCCGCAAGTACGTCATGGACTGCGAGGAAAAATACGGCATCAGCGCCGTCGAGGCCACGCTGGATTCCTGCCACGCGCTGATGGCCCACGGCGTGGACCGCTACCGGCGGCCGCATCCCATTTCCTACCGGGAAGAGATGCAGCGCCAGGCCGAGCGCGAGGAGTATGCGCGCCAGCAGTACAACGACCTGTGGCGCACCGTGCCCACGCGCGACCACGTCGAGCGCGAGGGCAAGCCGGCGGTGTTCCCGCCGGAGCCGGAAGAGAACATCCTGTATTTCATCGAGAAATACTCGCCTTCGCTGGAGCCCTGGCAGAAGGAACTGGTGCGCATCGTCCGCAAGCTGTCCCAGTACTTCTATCCGCAGACCCAGACCAAGGTCATGAACGAGGGATGGGCGACCTTCTGGCACTACACGCTGCTGAACCGCATGCACGAGAAGGGGCTGGTCAACGACGGCTTCATGATCGAGTTCCTGCAAAGCCACACCAACGTGGTGGCGCAGCGCGGCTTCGACCAGCGCGGCTACGGCGGCATCAACCCGTATGCCCTGGGCTTCGCGATGATGCAGGACATCCGCCGCATTTGCGAGAACCCCACGCCCGAGGACAGGAAGTGGTTCCCCGACATCGCCGGGAGCGATTGGCTGAAGACGCTGGACTTCGCGATGCGCAACTTCAAGGACGAGTCTTTCATCGCGCAGTTCCTGTCGCCGCGCCTGATCCGCGAGTTCCGCTTCTTCGCGATCGCCGACCACGAGTCCAACCCCAAGCTGGAAGTCGAGGCCATCCACGATGACGACGGCTACCGGCGGGTGCGCCGGCTGCTGGCGGACCAGCACAACCGCGACATGCAGGTGCCGGACATCCAGGTGGTGCGCTACAACCGGGATTCCGACCGGTCCCTGGTCCTGCGCCACGTGACGATGCGGGGGAGGCCCTTGCAGGCCGAGGATGCCGACCAGGTGATGAAGCACCTGGCCCGGCTATGGGGATTCAAGGTCCGCCTGGAAGAGGTCGACGCGGAAGGCAGCGTAAAAACCTTCCGCGAGCGATCGGGGTAGAGGTAGAGGTCCCCCCCTACGCCCTTCGGGCGCCCCCCAGGGGGCGATGCGGGTGGACCGGCGGAGCCGGATCCACCGCATCCTGGGGTACCAACGGGCTGGCGGGGACTGGCGTTCTTGCCTCTTGTCAGCGCAAACGAGAACGGCCTCGCATCTGATGCAAGGCCGTTTTGTATTCGCTGTCGTCCCAGACCCAGGGCACAGCGGATCCGGCTTTGCCGGTCCGCCAGTGCCGCCCCCTGGGGGGCGCCCGAAGGGCGTAGGGGGGGGCTCTAGCTCTACGGTTTGAAGAAAGGGGTGGGCACCATCAAGTGGTTCTCTTGCGAGACCAGGTTGCCCATCTCCACGCTTTTCTTCAGGTAGACCTGCCAGTCCGGATCCTGTTGCAGCGCGGCGCGGCGCGCCATGCGGTCGGCGGCGTCGCGGTAGGCCCAGATGTGGGTGAAGCTGTTGACGTTGCCGGTCTCGGTCTGCAGGTACAGCACCGGGTCGCCCAGGTGCTTGCGCTGCGCCTCGAAGCCCAGTTCCTGGTAGAGCTCGAGCTGTTTCTTGATCGTGCCGGGCCGGCACGTGTAGGTGCGAACGTCGTACAGCATGGAAAGTCTCCCCGGGGAATGCCGGCCCGAGCGCAGGGGCGCTCCGGGCCGTGCGGTCAGAACGAATCGGTGGAAGTGAACAGGCCTACGCGCAGTCCCTCGGCGGTGTAGATTTCGCGGCCGTCCACGCTCATGGTGCCGTCGGCGATGCCCAGCACCAGCGTGCGGTTGATGGTGCGCTTGATGTCGATGGTGTAGGTCACCTTCTTGGCGGTCGGCAGCACCTGCCCGACGAACTTCACTTCGCCCGAGCCCAGTGCGCGGCCCCGGCCGGGGTTGCCCTGCCAGCCCAGGAAGAAGCCCACCAGTTGCCACATGGCGTCCAGGCCCAGGCATCCCGGCATGACCGGGTCGCCCTCGAAATGGCAGGCGAAGAACCAGAGGTCGGGATGGATGTCCAGTTCGGCGATCACCTGGCCCTTGCCGTACTTGCCGCCCTGGTCCGAGATGTGCGTGATACGGTCCATCATCAGCATGTTGGGGGCCGGCAGTTGCGCATTGCCTTTCCCGAACAATTCGCCGCGCGCGCAGCGCAGCAGGTCTTCACGGGAGAAGGCGTTCTGTTCAAGCATTAGGAAGTCCTCGTTGGAAACCGGGATTATATCGTCGGCCCGTTCAGCTCCGGCCGGGCGCGCCGCCCAGCAGCCGCTTGAGCCCCAGCCATTGCTGGGCCAGGAAGCCGCGGCCGTAGTCGCGGCCGCCGTGCTCGGGAAGCTGGTCGCTGATGCCGGTCGGCCCGTAGTTGCCGTCGAAGCGCGCGGTGCGCAGCAGGATGTCCCAGATCGGGAACAGGACGCCGAAGTTGTAGTTGGCCTCGGGCCGGCCGGGCAGGGACGGAGGTTCGATGGCGTGGTGGTGCCGGTGGAATTTCGGCCCCACTACCAGATATTGGCCGATGCGGCCGAAGCCGGTCCGCAGGTTGGCGTGCGAGAGGCTCTCGACCAGCCGGGTGATGATCACGACCATGACGAATTGTCCGGGCGGCACGCCCACCAGGTGCGAGACCAGCACGACCATCGCGTCGCGCAGCAGGTCGCTGAGCAGGTGGTTGCGATTGTCGGACCACATGGTCATCTGGCGCTGGCTGTGGTGGACGGCGTGCAGCGCCCACAACCACTGGAAGCGATGCTCGGCGCGGTGGAAGGCGTAGTCGACGAAATCGAAGATCAGCAGGTACAGGATCAGGCTGACCCAGGCGCGGTCGGTCACCCCGGGCCAGATCTCGTCGAGATGGAAGGGCGAGAATCCCAGCACGTGCAGCTGGCCGAACACGTGGTCGGCCAGCGGCTGGGTCGTGAAGAACAGCACCAGCCGGAACAGGCCCAGCGAGTGGATGGCGGTGTACAGGATGTCCAGCCGCACCGAGGTCCGGTCGACGATTTTTTCGACGGGACGCCAGCGTTGCAGGGGACCGAACACGGCCAGCATGATGATCAGTTGCACGACGCCGAGCAGCAGCCACATGGTGCCGTCGTAGGCGTCCTCGAGGATGCTGCCGAGACCGAGGTGAAAGAGCAGGGGCTGGACGAGCGTCTCGAACAGCCACTGCTGCATGCCGGAAAAAAGATCGCTAAGGAGTTCCATGGACGTGATGCGTGGCCAGCCAGGCCCGGTATTGCGGATGGTCGGCCAGCGTGGCGAAGCAGTAACCCTTCTGCCTGAGCCCGGTGATGAGCGGTTCCAGCACGGCCGGCGCCCAGGGGTCCTGACGGGACCAGATGCCCAGGTGCGCCATCAAGATATCGCCGGGACGGATGTTGCGCAAGGCGCGCGCCAGCAGCGCGGCGTTGGGGTATTTGTCGCTGGGCAGCTCGTCGCCCAGGAAGCCGGCGTCGGCCCAGCCCACGTGGCGATAGCCGCAGCGGTCTTCGGCGGCCCGGAGCAGGGCGGCCGAGGTCTTGCCGCCGGGGGCGCGGAACAGCGGCAGCATGGACTGCCCGGTCATTTCCTTGAACCGCGCGGCGCTGCGGTCCAGTTCGGCGCAATAGGCCTCGACGCTCATGGCCTGGACCCGTCCGGCCTGCGGGCCGAAGGTCGGCTTGACGCGAAAGCCGCCGCCCGGCAGGTTGGCGAGCCAGTACACATGGTCGTAGGTGTGCGAGCCGAAGACGTGTCCGCGCGCCGCCATGGCCTTCCACCAGGGCGCCCAGCGGTCGTCCAGGCTGGTGCCGCCGTCGCGGGTCTTTTCGTTGGCCAGGAAGAAGCTGGCCTTGACCTGCTGGCGGTCGAGCACCTCGGCCACCAGCGGGGCGACGCCCATGTGTCCGGTGTCGAAGGTCAGGTAGACCGGGCGGGCGCATTCCGCGGCCTGGGCGCCAGCGGCAGCCAGCAGCAGGGCGGCCGCGCCCGCGCGCGCCAGGCTACTGGCGCGGCGCATGGGACAGGGTCCAGACGCCATGGGGCGAGCGGCCCACCTTGGTCTGGTGCACGACCTTGCGGGTGGCCGTGTCGATGACGGTGAGCTTCTTGGCCCAGCGCGAGGTGACCAGCAGGGTCTTGCCGTCGGCCAGCACTTCCATGCAGTCCGGGCCGCCGGGGGCGGGATAGGCGTCGACCACCGCCAGGGTCTGCAGGTCGATGCGGCTGATGGTGTTGGCCACGCGGTTGCTGACGAACAGGTGCCGTCCGTCGCCCTGGGCCCGGAAGGCGTGCGCGCCGGCCGCCGTGGGGATGCGCTTGACGAGCTTGGCGGGCGAGGCCGCCAGGTCATAGACCTCGACGTAGCTGTCGCCCGTCAGGGCGACCAGCAGGTAGCGGTCGTCGCTGGTGATGTAGACGTCGGCGGGCGTCTTGCCCAAAGGAATGGTCCACAGCGGCGTCTGCGTGGCCAGGTCGATGGCGATCAACTGGTCGCTGTCCTGCAGCGACACGTACAGGTTGCGGCTCTTGCTGTCTATCGTCAGGTGGCTGGGCGTACGGCCGGCGGGGATGCGCTTGACCAGCTTGGGGTCGGCCGATCCGGCCTGTCCGTTCCACTGGTAGATGTCGATGTGGTCGAGCCGGTTCGCCGCGGTCACGAACCACTTCATGTCGGGCGAGAAACGGAGCTGGTAGGGGTCGACGATGCCGGTCAGCGTGCGCTGCACGTTGCCGGTGGCGGGATCGAAGAAAGTGAGCGAGTCGCTGCCGGCATTGGCCACCAGCAGCGATTTCTCGTCAGGCGTCAGGTACAGGTGGTGGGGTTCCTTGCCGGTGGGAACGCGCCGCAACTCCGCGTAGGTCGAGGGATCGAGGATGCTGACCGAGGCATCCAGCGAGTTCAGGACGATCACGGGGGGAGGTGCCGCGGAGGCGGCAAACACCGCGCACAGGCCGAGGGCGCCGGCCAGGCGGGCAAAAAGCTGAGATTTCAATGTCGGATCCCGCAGGTTCTACAACGCCGCTGGGCGCCGATGCGGGCCCGCGGGCAGCCCGCGGCCGGGGGACGGCCGCCAGAGTTCGCATAGTCTAGGCGGCCGGGCTTGCCGTTGCTGTCGTTTTTGGGTGAATGTTGGTTTGCCGCGACATCCCCGGGACGCCGGCCGCCGGGCGTCAGGACAACGGGCACTGCCGGTGGTAGGCGTCGGGCTGCTTGTGGAAGGGAGTGGCCAGCGTCTTGAGGGTCATGCGTCCCTGTTCGTCCTTGACCGCCTGCAGCACGTGCATGTCCTGCAAGGGGAAGTGGTTGTTGTTGAAGCGGAACTCGCCTCGCACCGAAGGAAAATCGGCTTGCTTCAAGGCCGCCATGAAGGCGGGCTTGTCGCTTACCCGGCCCTGGACCCGGGCGATGGCGGCGTCCAGCAGCAGCGCCGCATCATAGCTCTGGGCCGCGTAGTTCGAGGGGATGCGCTTGTAGCGCTGCTCGAACGCCTGGACGAAACGGCGGCTCGAGGCATTGTCGAAATCGGGCGCCCAGAAGCCGCCGCTGATCATGCCCTGCGCGGATTCGCCCAGCACCGGCAGCGAGATGGCGTCGATGGTGAAGGTCGACAGCAGCGGCGTCTTCTGCAGGCCGGACTGCGCATACTGCTTGGCGAAGCTGACGCCCAGGCCGCCGGGGAAGAACGCGAATACCGCATCGGGCTGGCGGGCGGCGGCCTGAGCCAGTTCGGTGGAGAAGTCGAGCTGCTGCAAGGAGGTATAGACCTCGTCGGCCAGCGGCGCCTTGTAGTAGCGCTTGAAGCCGGCCACCGTGTCCTTCCCGGCCTGGTAGTTGGGGGCCAGGACGACGACGCGCTTGTAGCCCTTGTCGGCAGCGTACTGGCCCACCGCTTCGGACGCCTGGTCGCCTTGCCAGGAGGTGATGAACTGGTAGGGCGAGCACCGCGGCCCGGCGATCTGCGAGGGGCCCGCGTTCGAGCCGATCACGAAGACCTCGCGGTCGGTCAGGTACTTGTGCACGGCCAGCATGACGTTCGAGAACGAGATGCCGGTGACGATGGACACCTTCTCGCGCTCCACCAGGCGCCGCGCGGCCTGGTTGGCCACGTCGGGCTTGAGCTGGGTGTCCTCGCGCAGGATCTCGACCGGATGGCCGCCCAGCTTGCCGCCGTTGCGTTCGACCAGCAGCATGAAGCCGTCGAGCTGGTCCTGCCCCACGGCGGCCTGCGGGCCGGTCAGTTCCCCCATGAAGCCGATCTTGATCGGCGCCTGGGCGTGGGCGGCGCCACAGGCCGTGATCAGGGCGGCCGCGGCCGCCACGCTGCGCAAGCGGTGGTGCATGATGTCTGTCTCCTGGTGGTGGGGCAGGGCGGGCCTGCCGGGGAAGGCGGCCGCGATACGTCGCCGCGGCCGGCAAAAAACGGGTCAGCGCGCCTGGGCGGCCGCGGCTTCGGCCTTGCGCAGGCGTTCGAGCGTATGGCGCATGCGCACCGGCCCGAGGTCCACGTTCAGCAGCACGGGCTTCATGTCCCAGAAATCGTTCTCGCCCAGGGCATCCTGCTGCGCGTCGATGATGGGCTTGTCCTGGTCCTCGAACGCGATGCGGCGCATTTCCGCCAGCCGGGCGTTGGTCTCGGGATCCAGCTCGGGGCCGGGCGGGCGAGCGGCGGCGAAGTGATAGTGCGTGGTGCGGGCGGTCTCCGGGGTCAGGATGTGGATGCCGTAGTACCAGGCGCCGCGTTCGCGCGACTCCCCCGGCGCGTGCACGCCGGTGTCCAGCAGGAAGCAGCCGGGCGGATCCCAGCGCATGTTGGTCCACATGTCCACCGGCTGGCCGTCGCGGCGGAACAGCATGTCGAAGACGCCGGGCACCGATACGTTGGGCATCCAGCGGTTGCATTGCAGGCGGTCGCCGTCCTGGACGACTTCCTGCTTGGCATGGACCTGCTCGGGGCTGCCCAGCAGGCCTTCGTGCAGGAAGCTGATGTGGCTCAGGTCGAGCAGGTTCTCGCCCATCAGTTCGTAGTTGGCGTTGATGTGCAGCCGGCCGCGGCTGGTGCGATAGCCCGAGCCTTCGTCCAGCATGCCGTAGTCGGGGATCAGCGCGGGGTCGGCGGCGGCCTCGCCCATCCAGATCCACAGCATGCCGTGGCGGTCGTGCACCGTGTAGGCCTGCACGCGGGCCGCGGCGGGGATCCTGCCGTCGCCGTGAGGATTCCTGACGCAGGCGCCGCTGCTGTCGAATTGCAGGCCGTGGTAGGCGCACTCGACCACGTCGTCACGGAGCCTACCCATGCTGAGCGGGATGAAGCGATGGGGGCAGCGGTCGCGCAGCGCCACCGGCGTGCCGTCCGGCCGGCGGTAGAACACGACCCGCTCGTCCAGCAGGGTGCGGGTGAACAGTTCACCGGCCTTGACCTCGTCGCTCCAACAGGCCACGTACCAGGCGTTCTTCACGAAGGACATGGGTGTCTCCTTTTGCGTTCGTCTTGAATGGCTTCGTGGGGAGATTTATACAAACAGAGTGATCGGTTTGTAAGTGGCGGAAAACCCTAGGCCTGCCTCGCGGCCGGCAGGGGAGGCTAAGATGCGGCCTTGGCCGTATCGAGGATGCCCGGGAGCGATGCCACCCAACCGCCCACAGACGATGTCCCCCACGCCCGAGACCGAACCGGCGCGCGCGCGCCCGCGGCGCACGCAGGCAAACCGCAGCCGCGACGCGCGCGAGCGCCTGCTGGCGGCGACGATAGAGGTGTTGATGCGCTCGGGCTACAACGGCCTGACCACCAAGGAAGTGGCGCGTTGCGCCGGCATGTCCAACGGCGCCCTGATGCACCACTACGCGACCAAGGCCGAACTGGTGGTGGCCGCGACGGCCGAGATCTACGAGGAATCCATACGCCGCGGCCAGCGCGAGGCCCATACGCCCGAGGCGATCGAGCGCCCCATCGAGGGCTTCATCAAGGACTGCTGGAGCGTCTACTTCGACTGGCCGTTCATCGCCGCGATCGAGGTCATCATGGTGGCGCGGACCGACCCGGACCTGATGAGCAAGATCCTGCCCGTGATGGAGCGCTACCGCTCCTCGACCAACACGCTTTGGCTGGAGGTGTTCCGGAAGGCGGGTTTTTCCGGCGAGCAGGCGCAACTGGCGCTGAACCTGTCCTTGAATCTGGTGCGCGGCATGGCCCTGAACAATCTCTGGCAACACGACGCGGCGCACTACGAACGCTACATCCAGGACTGGGTACGCATGGTCTACCAACAGTTTCCGCGGCATGCCGAAGGCGGTTGAAGCAGGCAAAGCGTTTGACGCCTAGGGTTGTCCCTAGGCCGCGACTGGGCTAAAATCGAAGGATTCCAATCTTTCTTGAGGCAAGTCGTGGATAACGACGGCAGTAGTTCAGCCGTTCCGGCAAACGCCGCTTAGCAGGTCCGCAGATTTGTCTGCCGCGTCCTGCCAAGCCAGGATGCGGTCGTCCCTTTGCCAGGGCTCCCATCTTTTTTCCTGCCTCCGGGCAGCTTCCCCGCGTATGCCGAGCGGCATGGTCCGTCTTCCTGTCTGCCAGGAGGTCAACATGCGTTTCGCCCATATCCTGAGTGCATGGGGCGGCAAGGCCGCGCGCCCCCCGCGCAAGCAGCTCCAGTCCTATCGCCTGACGGTGTTCAGCGCCAGCCCGAGGCTGGACAGGCTGCGCCAGCACCTGCACGCCGAATTGTCGGCCCGCGACCTGCGCATCTCGCAGATGCGCGTGGCCAGCGCCGCGTCCGGCGACGACATCCACCGGATGTCGGTCACGCTGCAATGCGCGCCGCACCTGCGCGGCGCGTTGAACTCGGTGGCCCTGGGCCTGGGACGCCATCCCGACATCCAGCGTGTGCATTACGAACAACTGCAATAAAAACGCCGGCGGGGCCGCGCTATCCTGCGAAGGCCGGACGCGCGGCACCGGCCCGTTCCGGTCGACGACAAGAACAACCCACGAGGTCCCATGAAGGCAATCGCCAACATCCAGACGCTGGATCTGCTCGACACGCTCGTCAGCCTGACGAGCGCGTTCATCCTGGGGGCCCTGGTCGGGCTGGAGCGACAGTACCGGCAGCGTACCGCCGGATTGCGGACCAACGTGCTGGTGGCTCTGGGCGCCGCCATCTTCGTCGACATGGCCATGCGCATCGCGGGCTCGGACGGCGCGGCGCGGGTGGCCTCGTACGTGGTCTCGGGCGTCGGGTTCCTGGGGGCCGGGGTCATCATGCGGGAAGAGGGCAACGTGCGCGGCCTGAACACCGCCGCCACGCTCTGGGGATCGGCCGCGATCGGCGCCTGCGCGGGTGCGGATCTCATCGCCGAGGCCGTGCTGGCCACGATCTTCGTGCTGGCCGCCAACACGCTGCTGCGGCCGGTGGTCAATACCTTCAATCGTCAGCCGGTGGACGTGCTGTCCTCCGAGGTGACGAGCATCATCCACGTGATCACCGGCACGGCCCATCGCAGCGCCGCGTTGACGGCGCTGGAGGCCGAACTGGAAGAGGCGAACTATCCGCTGGCCGACCTGGAGGTCGTGCCCTTCGGCGACGAGGAGATCGAGATCAAGGCCACGCTGATGGCCACCTCCATCCACGGCAGCGACCTGGACCGCGTCACCGAGAAGCTGGGCCGCAATCCCGCCATCGCCCAGGTTTTCTGGGCGCCCAGCATTTCCGACTGAGGCGGCTCAGCGGCCGCGTTTCAATTCCAGGCTGGTCACGAGCTCGGCGCGCGCGGCGGCATAGCGCATGGCGTCCAGGCGGTCGTGCATGCGCTCGCGCGCCGCGGCGCGCGCCTGCTCGGCCCGCGCATCGTCCAGCCCCGTGGTGCGCACGGCGGTGTCGGCCAGGACCGTGATGCCGCGAGGCATGACTTCGGCCAGGCCGCCCGACACGTAGACGTATTCATCGCCTTCGGCGCGCCGGATGGTGATCATTCCTTCCTTGAGCAGTGTCAGCAGGGGGATGTGGCCGGGCAGGATCCCCAGCGATCCGTCCTTGCCGGGAAGCTGCACGTAGTTGCCTTCGCCCGAGAAGACGGTGGCCTCCGCGTTGACGATGTCTATCTGCATGATGTCCTTTGGGCCAGGCGGGCGCCCGGTGCCCGCCTTTTGTGCCAAGTGTTTCCAAGCCTGTCGCCACGCGGTTCCGGCCGCGCTCCCGTCATGCTATCCCCAAGCTTGTCCACAGAAGTGGTGGATAAGCCCACAAGCTGCGTTTCCCGTCTTGGCATCCTGTTTTTTATGTCTTAAGATATGTCGAAAGATATGTTTTTAGATATTCCATTCCGCCCGCAATGGGCTGGAGGCGGTCATGCAACGCAATGAGATTTCTCCTGGCGGACGCGGCATGGGCATGCGCATGGGGCGCAAGCTCGCCGCCGAAGACCTGCAGCTCATCCTGCTGGCGCTGCTGGAAGAGCAGCCCAGCCACGGCTACGAACTGATCAAGCAACTGGCCGAGCGCTCGTCGGGTTTCTACAACCCCAGTTCGGGCATGGTGTATCCGGCGTTGGCCTACCTCGAGGACGTGGGCCACGCGGTGGTCTCCGTGGAAGGCACGAAGAAGCGCTATCGCCTGACCGAGGAAGGCAGCGCCCATCTGGCGCGCCATCGCGGGCAGGCCGAGCGCATCCTGGCCGAGCTCGCCAAGGTGGGCGCCCGCATGGCGCAGGTGCGCCGCGTGTTCGAAGGCGAGGACGGCCTGGACACCATCGCGCCGGGCACGCCCGAGGACCTCATGCTGGCGCGCTACGGCCTGAAGCAGGCGCTGCTCCAGGCAGGCGCCTGTGAGGGCGGCGAGGCCATCCGCATCGCCGCCATCCTGAGACGCGCCACCGCCGAGATCCTGGGCAAGTAGGCGCTCCTCCAACCTCATTCTGGAAAGATCCATCATGGAAAAAACCGAACGCGCGGTGCGCCGCGTCCGTCACGAACTGAAGTTCCGCCTGCTGCGCGTGCGCGCGGTGCGCAAGGTCACGCCGCGCCTGTTGCGGGTGACGCTGGAGGGCGACGACCTGGCCGGCTTCTCCAGCGCCGCGCACGACGATCACGTCAAGCTGTTCTTTCCCGCGCCCGGCCAGCAGCGGCCGGTGGTGCCCACGCCGGGGCCCAACGGCATGGTGTTTCCCGAGGGCCAGCCCCGTCCGGCGGCGCGCGACTACACGCCGCGCCGCTACGACGCCCAGGCGGGCGAGCTCGACATCGAGTTCGCGCTGCATGGCGACGGCCCCGCCGCCGAATGGGCGGCACGCGCCGAAGCCGGGCAGTACCTGGGCGTGGGCGGTCCCCGCGGCTCCTTCGTGATGGAAGGGGAGTTCGACGGCTATCTGCTGGTGGGCGACGAAACCGCGCTGCCGGCCATCGCCCGCCGGCTGGAAGAACTGCCCGCGGGCGCGCGCGCCGTGGTCGTGGCCGAAGTGGCCGACGCAGCCGAGGAGCAGTCGTTCGACACGCGGGCCGACGTGGACGTCCGCTGGGTCCATCGCGACGGCGTGGCGCCCGGCAGCCCCGAGCTGCTGGCGCAGGCCGTGGCGGGGCTGGGCAAGCCGCAGGGCGACTGGTACGCCTGGGTCGCGGCCGAGTCCGGCGTGGCCAAGCGGGTGCGCCAGGTCTTGGTCGAGAACTGGCAGCTACCCAAGGAATGGATCAAGGCGGCCGGCTACTGGAAGCTGGGCGCCGCGGCCACCCACGACAAGCACGAGGATTGAAGGCATGAGCGCACACCGTCCGGCGGCCGTCGTCGCCACGACCGTCAAAAGCCTGCCGTGCTGGCGCCTGGTTTCTCCCCATGGCGAGGCGCTGGTGGCGCGCCAGGGCGCGCAGGTCCTGTACTACGCACCCACCGGACAGCCGCCGGTGGTATGGCTGAGCGACCAGGCCGAATTCCGGACCGGCTCGTCGCTGCGTGGCGGGATTCCCGTCTGCTGGCCGTGGTTCGGCCAGTTCGACCGCAATCCCGAGGCGGTCCGCGCGATGCTGGCGCCCGGCGCCGACGCGCCGGCGCATGGTTTCGTACGCGCGCTGGACTGGCAGGAAGACGGGGCGCGGGTCGATGGCGACGCCGCGTGCCTGCGGCTGCGGCTGGACCTGCCGGCCGGCCACGGCGGCTGGAACCACCCGGCCGCCGTGGCGCTGGATATCCGCCTGGGCGATGCGCTCACGCTGACCCTGTCCACCCGCAACCTGGGTCCGGACACCTTGGCCCTGAGCCAGGCGCTGCATACCTATTTCGCCGTGAGCGACGCACGCGACGTGGCGATCGAAGGGTTGGACGGCGCGGCCTACGTCGATACCTTGAGGGGCTGGAGCTCGCAGGTGCAGGAGGGGCCGCTGGCCATCCGGGGGGAAACCGACCGCATCTATACCGGCCTGTCCGGACCGATACAGATCCGCGATCCGGGCTGGCGGCGCAGCATCCAGATCCACGCGGCGGGCTCGCGTTCGGCCGTGGTCTGGAACCCCTGGGTGGACAAATCGCTGCGCCTGTCGCAGTTCCGTCCCGATGCCTGGCGCGACATGTTGTGCATCGAGACGGCCCGGGTCTGGGACGACGTGCTGGAAATCGCGCCGGGCGCCACCGCGGACATGGGCGTGACGATGCGCGCGGTGGGCTGGGGCGCCTGAGCCGCTGGGCAGCCCCTAGTCGACCGTCGCGCCGGATTTCTTCACCACGGCTTCCCACTTGGGAATCTCGGCCCTGACCATGTCGACGAATTCGGCCGGCGTGCTGGAGGTCGCTTCTATTCCCATGCCCGCCAGCCGGCGCCGCGCGGACTCGTCCGCCATGCCGCGGACCACGGCGCCGTGCAACCGGTCCACTACCGCTGCCGGCGTGCCCCGGGGGGCCAGCAGCCCGAGCCAGTTCGAGACGTCGTAGCCGGGCAGGCCGGCTTCGGCGATCGCCGGCACGTCGGGCAGCGCGCTCATGCGCTTGAGGCTGGTGACGCCCAGCGCGCGTACCTTGCCGCTGCGTATGTGCTCGGCATACACCGCGTACGAATCGAAGGTCATGGACACCCGTCCCGCCAGCACGTCGTTCAGCAGCGGAGCGCTGCCCTTGTAGGGAACGTGCAGCAGCCGCACATCCGCCATCGATGCGAACAACGCGCCCGACAGGTGGCTGGAGCTGCCGTTGCCGGCCGAGCCGTAGGTCAGCGCGCCAGGCTGCGCCTTCGCCAGCGCGATCAGTTCTTCCACGGTCTTCGCCGGCACCGAGGGATGGACGACCAGCACGCGCGGCGTGGTGTGGGTCAGGCTGACGTATTCGAAATCCTTGATGGGGTCGTAGCGCAGCTTGGGGTACAGCGAGGGGTTGATGGCCTGCGTGCCCATGGTGGCGAAGAACAGCGTGTAGCCGTCCGGGGCCGCGTGGGCGACGGCCTCGGCAGCCGTCGTGCCGCCCGCGCCGCCGCGGTTTTCGATCACCACCTGCTGGCCCAGTTGCTCCGTCAGTTGCTGGGCCAGGCCGCGTGCCATGATGTCGGCGGCGCCTCCGGCGGGAAACGGAACGACGAGCCGCAGCGCGCGATCGGGAAATCCGGCCGCCCCCGCGCCGCCGGCCACGGCCAGCAGGAGCGCCGCCTGCGTCAGCGCCAGGCAGGCGCGTCGTCGATGAAAACCCATGGACATCTCCTCTGTTGTGGTTCTTTTCACGCCACACTTTAGAAGGAGGAGCCGGGCCCGCCTATCGTCGGGCCATCAAAGCTGTTATGTGTCTCGGGCCCTAGGCCAGTTGGCGGTGCCGTCCGGCGTACAGGCCGAACACGGCCTGGGCGCAGGCAAAGACCAGGCAGATCAGCAGCGCGACCGTCCATCCGCCCGTGAGGTCGTGTACCGCGCCGATGGCGGTGGGACCGCCCGCGGCCAGCAAATAGCCCACGGCCTGGGCCATGCCGGACAGCGCGGCCGCCTGCTGTGCGTTGCCGACACGCAGGCTGACGAATGCCAGCCCCAGGATGATGGACGCGCCGCCGCCGCAGCCATACAGGATGGCCCACGCCGCGGCCCACGATGGAGCGACCAGCAGGCCCAGCAGGGCCGCGATGGACAGTCCCGTGCAGCCGACCGCCAGCCAGCGCTGGTCGCGCACGCGGCGCACCAGCGCGAGCAGCGGCAGGCCGACGACGGCCGAGGCGATCTGCAACATGCCATGGACCGATCCGGTCGAGCCCGGCGGGTAGCCGGCGTCGTGCAGCATGGAGGGCAGCCAGCTGGAAACGATGTAATACACCAGCGAGTTCAGGCCGAGGAACAGCGTGATCTGCCACGCCAGCGCCGATTTCCACACCGGCCGGGGGCGGGCCTGGGTGGGACCGGCGGGCGCCGCGACCGGAGCCGGGGTGCGCAGTTGAGGCAGCCAGACGAGGGCGCTGGCGATGGCGATCACGATGGGGGCGAGCAGGGCCAGCGGCCACCCCGGGCCGGCGGACCAGAGCGCCAGCGGCACCGCGATCATCGAGGCGAGGCCCGAGGCCACGCCCATCGTCAGCGCATAGGCGGAGGTCAGGCTGGCGATGCGTCCGGGGAAATCGCGCTTGAGCAGGCTGGGCAGCAGCACGTTGCCGAAGGCGATGGCACCGCCGATCAGCAGGGTCCCGGCGAACAGGGCCCAGACCGCGCCGGAGGACCGCAGGCACAGGCCCGCCACCAGGGTCAGCAGCGCCGCCATCAGCGTGCGTTCCAGGCCGTGCCGGCGGGCAGCCAGGGCCGCGATGGGCGATCCGGCGGCGAAGGCCAGCAGGGGCAGGGTGGTGAGCAGGCCCGCCTGGGCGGCGGTCAGGTCCAGGCTGGTCCGTATCATGTCCAGCACGGGCGCCACGCCGGTGACCGGCGCGCGCAGGTTGGAGGCGATCAGCAGGATGCCGGCGATGAGCCAGGCTTGGCGAGACACGGAATGCGAAGCGGAAAGCGGGAGCATGGGGCGGCAATCGGAAACGATACCCATGGACTGTAGGCATTTTGCGCCTGTCTGTCTTTGGATAAGATGACATTAAATTGCCAAAATCTGCCAAACGTTCGCCATGCCAGCATTCGAAGCCGCCTTCGCCGAGTTCGATCCGGACGCCACGGTCGCGCCCGTGGTGGCGGTGCACCTGACGGCGCAGCAGCGCCGCAGCGAACAGCCGGTGCACCGGCATCGCAAGGGCCAGTTGATCCTGGCGCTGCGGGGTTCGGTCACCTGCCATGTGCCCACCGGCCTGTGGATGGTGCCGCCGCAATGCGCGGTCTGGATTCCTCCCGGCATGGCGCACAGCAACAGGGTGTCGCAGCATGGCCAGGTCTGCCTGCTGTTCGTCGAGCCGGACACGGCCCCGTTGCCCGAAGTGTGCTGCACGCTGTCGATTTCGCCGCTGTTGCGCGAACTGATCCTGTACCTGGCGGCCGACTCCACCGACTATCCGCCCGACGGGCCGACCCACCGCCTGGTGGGCGTGCTGCTGGAACAACTGGGGCGCATGCCCACCGAGCAACTGCACCTGCCCGTGCCCGCGCACAGCCGCCTGCGCCGCATCGCCGACGCGCTGGCGTCCGACCCCGCGAACCGCAACACCGTGGCCGAGTGGGCGCAGCAGGTGGCGATGAGCGAGCGCAGCCTGGCCCGGTTGATCAAGGCGGAGACGGGCATGAGTTTCGGCCGCTGGCGCCAGCAACTGCACGTCATCGTCGCGCTGCAGCGCCTGTCCGCCGGCATGGCAGTGCAGCGCGTGGCGATGGACCTGGGCTACGAGTCGGTCAGCGCCTTCATCACGATGTTCAGGAAGGCCATGGGCAAGCCGCCCGGCCGTTACCTGGCCGAACGCAACCGGGGCGAAGGGTAGGGCGGCGCGGTATCATCGCCGGCTGATCGATCGCAGGCCACGCCCTTGGACATCTCGCTGCTCTGGATTCCCGCCACGCTCATCGCCGCCGCCGCGCAAACGGCGCGCAACACCATGCAGCACCGGCTGACTGAAACGCTGGGCACGCTCGGGGCGGCGCAAGTCCGCTTCCTGTACGGCCTGCCGTTCGCCCTGGTGTTCCTAGCCGGGGTGCTGGCGGTGGGAGGCGACTCCCTGCCGCACCTGGACAGCCGTTTCCTGCTGTATTCGGCGGCCGCCGCCGCGGCGCAGATCCTGGCGACCGTGCTGATGCTGGCCACCATGCAACTGCGCAACTTCGCGCTCAGCACGGTCTATGTGAAGACCGAGCCGGTGCTGGTCGCCATCTTCGCCGTGGTGGTGCTGGGCGACCCGCTTTCGCTCATGGGCGCCTGCGCGGTCCTGGTGGCGACGGCGGGCGTGGTGGCCATGTCGTGGAAGCCTGGCGCGGGGGCGGGCAGCAACTGGCGGCCGGCGCTGCTGGGCATCGCTTCCGGGGCTTTCTTCGCCTTGTCGGCGGTGGCCTTTCGCGGCGCCATCGTGGCGCTGGACAGCGGTTCGTTCGCCACGCGCGCCAGCGTGACGCTGGTCGCGGGCCTGATCATGCAGACGGGCGCGCTGGTGCTCTGGCAGGCTGCGTTCCGCCGCGACGTGCTGCGCGGCGTGCTGGCGCAATGGCGCTCTTCGCTGCCGGCGGGTTTCATGGGCGCGTTCGCGTCCCAGTGCTGGTATATCGGCTTCGCGCTGACCTCGGCGGCCAACGTCCGCACGCTGGGCCTGGTGGAGGTGCTGTTCGCGCAGTTCGCCTCGCGGCGGATCTTCGCCCAGCACGCCAGCCGCCGCGAACGCGGCGGCATGGTACTGGTCGTGCTGGGGCTGCTGTTGCTGCTTTACGGTACGCGAGGCTCCTCCTAGCGGGAACAGGCCCCGGACGGCGGGACCCGTTCCGCATCCTGGCCTCAGGCCGCGGCGGCCAGCTCCTCGGCCAGCAGGCCGGCCTGTTCCAGCGCCTGGTTGACGGCCGCTTCGCGTGCCTCGCCGCCCAGCGCGACACCCTCGGCGCGCAGGACGCTCACGTCGGTCACGCCGAAAAAACCGAGCACCGCCCGCAGGTAGGACTCCTGGTGATCCAGCAGGGTCTCGACCGGCGTGCCGGCATACTTGCCGCCGCGCGAAGAAACGATCACGACTTTCTTGTCGCCGGCCAGGCCCTCGGGACCGTTGGCGGTGTAGCGGAAGGTCTTGCCGGCCTGGGCGACACGGTCGATCCAGGCCTTCAACTGGGAAGGAATCGAGAAGTTGTACATCGGGGCGCCGATCACCACCACGTCGGCGGCCAGGAATTCGGCCAGCAGCTCGTCGGTATAGGCGACTTCCTTGCGGAACCCCTCGTCATCGGGGAACACGGCACCGGGCTGGGGGCGCAGCGATTGCAGCAGGGCCCCGTCCAGGTGCGCCGGCGGCTGGGCAACCAGATCGCGGTGCTTGACCGTCGATCGCGGTTCGCTGTGGCGCAGGGCCTCCACGACCGCGGCGGTCAGTTCGCGGGATACCGAGGCGGCGCCGGTGGAGCTCGAGTCGATGTGCAGGATATTCATGAAGATTCCTAGTTCGTCGAATTCTTAGGGTTAATGCGGATGACTTCCGCCACATCGACAAGATATAGCGACAATAATTCTTTTTAAACTGCCGCCACTGGGAATTACTTTTCTATATTTGGAATAATTCAGCGTCCGGGGGGACCATGCAGGACCTCAACGACATGTATCTGTTTGCCAAGGTGGTCGAACACGGCGGCTATACCGCGACCGCCCAGGCATTGGGCATCCCGGTCTCGCGCATCAGCCGGCGCATCGCCGCCCTGGAGGACGAACTGGGCGTGCGGCTGCTACATCGCACCACGCGCAAGATCTCGGTGACCGAGATCGGGCAGACCTACTACCAGCACTGCGCGGCGCTGGCCGCCGAGGCCGCCGCCGCCCGCGAAGCGGTGGACAGGACGACGTCGCAGCCGCAAGGGCTGATCCGCTTCAGCTGCCCGGTCACGTTGTTGCATAGCGACATCGGGGCCATCGTCGCGCAGTACCTGGAGCGCTATCCGCAGGTGCGCGTGCAGATAGACGCCACCTCGCGCCGGGTGGACGTGGTGGAGGAGGGCTTCGATCTCGCATTGCGGGTGCGTACGCCGCCGCTGGAGGACTCCGAACTGGTCGTGCGTCCCCTGGCCACCAGCAGGCTGGTGCTGGTGGCCACGCCGGACTTCTTCGCGCGCCACGGCGAACCGCAGGATATCCGCGACCTCGAACGCCTGCCCACGCTCAGCATGATGCAGGCGGCCGAGCGGCATGTCTGGCGGTTCGTCGGCCCGGACGGCGCGGAAGTGTCCGTGGGGCACGTGCCGCGCCTGTCGGTCGACGACCTGAACACGCTGCGCAGCACGGCGCTGCAGGGACTGGGCATCGCCTGCCTGCCCTGGCCGATGGTGGCGGCCGACGTCGAGGCTGGCCTGCTGCGTGTCACGCTGGCCCGGTATTCTCCGCCGGAAGGCATCGTGCAGGCGGTGTTTCCGTCGCGGCGGGGCCTGGTGCCGGCGGTGCGGGGTTTCCTGGATGCGCTGGTGGCGGCGTACGAGCGGCAGTCGCCCGCCCCGGGCTAGGGCCCGAGGCGGCTTTCCCCGGGGAAAGCGCCACGGCAGCCGGGGGGCTCATGTACAATCCGGGGGCACTCGGCGGGCCGGAAACGGACGCGGGACCGGAACTGTCAAGCGACCGGGAGGCTGCCGGTTTTCCGGACGACACTAGCTCGCAGGGACGCCGTGCGGGCTTTTTTTATCCCATGGTGACGCCAACTGGAGATCGCATTGCGTAAGAGGTCGGGGCGATAGATGTTGATATTGATTTCCAACGACGACGGTTATTTCGCGCCCGGGCTGGCCGCGCTGGTCGAGGCGCTGCGGCCGCTGGCCGAACTGATCGTCGTCGCGCCCGAGACCAATCGCAGCGGATCGTCGAATTCGCTCACGCTCGATCGGCCGCTGTCGGTACGCACCGCGGCCAACGGCTTCCTGTACGTCAACGGGACGCCGTCCGATTGTGTGCACGTGGCGCTGACCGGGCTCCTGGACCGGCGCCCCGACCTGGTGGTGTCCGGCATCAACGACGGACAGAACATGGGCGAGGATACGCTGTACTCCGGCACGGTCGCCGCGGCTACCGAAGGCTATCTGTTCGGCCTGCCGTCGATCGCCTTTTCGCAGGTATCCAAGGGCTGGACGCACCTGGACGCGGCGGCGGCGGCCGCCCGCAGCTTCGTCGAGCGTTTCATCGCCAATCCGCTGGCCGCGCCCAGCCTGCTGAACGTCAATATCCCGAACCTGCCCCTGTCCGAACTCAAGCCTCCCCGCGTGACCCGACTCGGCCGGCGCCACCCTTCGGAGCCGGTGGTGCGTTCGTCCACCCCGTACGGCGAACCGGTCTATTGGATCGGCCCGGCGGGCAAGGCCGCCGACGCCACGCCCGGTACTGACTTCCACGCCTGCGCCGACGGCGCGGTGTCGGTCACGCCGCTGCGGTTCGATCTCACGCACAACGCACAGCTCGAACCCATGCGCGAATGGATCCCCACGGAATGGATAGGCGCAAACCGTTGACCCCGGCGCCGGCGCCGCGGCGAGAGGGGGCGGAAGCCCGCGCCGCAGCCGCCCGGCGGCCCGCCGCGCCGTTGCCGCCGGTCACGGCGGCGAACAGCAATACGCGCGTCACCACCGGGCGTCCGCCGGTCGCCCGCGGCACGCCCGCGCGGCCGCTGCGCCCCGACGAGGCGCGGGCCACGAACAGCAACACCCGGGTGGCGCCCGCCAGGCTGATCGTGCCGGCGCCCATCCAGGTCCGCACGCCGGCGCGCGAGGCCAATCACGGACTCAATTCCGAGCGCATGCGCGCCGCGCTGGTGGCGCGGCTGCGCGCGCAGGGCATCGCGGACGAGCGCGTGCTCGAGGCGGTCCACGCGATCCCGCGCCATCGATTCGTCGACGAGGCCCTGGCCAGCCGCGCCTACGAGGACGCGGCGCTGCCCATCGGCCATGGGCAGACCATTTCGCAGCCCTGGATCGTGGCGCGCATGATCGCCGCGGCCCGCAACGGGCGCGAACTCGGCAAGGTGCTGGAGGTCGGAACAGGGTGCGGCTACCAGGCCGCCGTGCTGGCGGGCGTGGCGCGCGAGGTGTATTCCATCGAGCGCATCAAGGCCTTGCACGAACTGGCCCGCAATCAACTGCGGCCTTTCCGGCTTCCCCATGTGCGCCTGGTGTTCGGCGACGGCATGCTGGGCGTGCCGAGCGCCGCGCCGTTCGACGCCATCGTCGTCGCGGCCGCGGGGCTGAAGATACCCGATGCGCTGCTGGCGCAACTGGCGGTCGGGGGCCGTCTGGTGGCCCCGGAAGGGGGGGCCAGGCAGCGACTGGTCATGATCGAGCGCACCGGAGCCCAGAGCTGGGTGCGAACCGAACTGGAGGCGGTGCGCTTCGTGCCCCTGCAGTCCGGCGTGTTGTTGTAATGAATAGGAGATCTGGGATGCAGAATTGGCGCAAGCCGGGCCGCGACGAAACCAATCGACCCCGCCTGGGCGCGGGGACGCTCGAAAGGACCGCACGACAGGTGCTGCTCTGGACGGGCTGCGCATTGGTGCTCGCGGCCTGCGGCACGGCACCCAGGACGGTACCGGTCGTCGACCGGACCACGCCGGCCAAGCAGCCGAGCGGCCCCGCGGCCACCGCGGGCCGCGAATCCTCGCGCCTGATCGATGCCGATACCTACATCGTCAAGCGCGGCGACACGCTGATCCGTATCGCCCTGGACCACGGCGAGGACTGGCGCGACATCGCGCAGTGGAACAGCCTCGAGGACCCCAACCAGATCCGGCCGGGCCAGGTCCTGCGCGTGACGCGCCCAGGTTCGACCACCGCCAAGCCCGCCGATTCCAGCGTGGCGCAGGTCACGCCGGTACCCGCGCCGTCGCAGTCGGCCTCGCGGCCGCTGGGCACGCCGGCGCCTGCCCCCGCGACGCCGTCCCCGGCGCCGGCCGAACCCGTGGCGCCGCCGGCGACTCCGGCCACGCCGCCCGCCGCGCGCAACGATCCGGCCAGCGAGCGGGTGGAGTGGGGCTGGCCCGCCAACGGCAAGATCATCGAGAACTTCCACGAGACCCGCAACAAGGGCCTGGACATCGCCGGCACCCCGGGCGATCCCGTGCTGGCCGCGGGCGACGGCAAGGTGGTCTATAGCGGCAGCGGCCTGCGCGGCTACGGGCAACTGATCATCATCAAGCACAACAACACCTTCCTGTCCGCCTACGCGCACAACCGCGCCATGCTGGTCAAGGAAGGGCAGGCCGTGCGGCGTGGGCAGAAGATCGCCGAACTGGGCAGCACCGACGCCGAGTCGCCGCGCGTGCATTTCGAGATCAGGCGCCAGGGCCGTCCCGTCGATCCGGCCGGCTACCTGCCGCCGCGCTGAGGCCCGCCATGACACCGATGCTGGTCTTCGACCTGGAAACCATTCCCGACGTGGAAGGCCTGCGCGCGCTGAACGGGTGGGGCGAGGACGTCCCCGATGCCGAGGTGGTCGAGCGTGCCACGGCGGCCCGCCGCGAAGCCGTGGGGCACGACTTCCTGCCGCTGCACCTGCAGAAAATCGCGGTGGTGGGGTGCGTGTTCCGCGATGACGACGGGTTTCGCGTCAAGTGCATAGGCAAGGCCGACGATCCCGAGGCCACGCTGATCTCCGGTTTCTTCAAGACCATCGATCGCTACACGCCGCAGCTCATCAGCTGGAACGGCTCGGGCTTCGACCTGCCGGTCCTGCACTATCGCGGGCTGATCCATGGCATCCAGGCCTCGCGCTACTGGGACATGGGCGAGGACGACCGCGATTTCCGCTACAGCAACTACATCAGCCGCTACCACAACCGGCATTGCGACCTGATGGACCTGCTGGCGAAATACAATGGACGCGCCAACGCGCCCCTGGACGAATTGGCCAAGCTGTGCGGCTTCCCGGGCAAGATGGGCATGGACGGCAGCCAGGTCTGGCCCGCGTGGAGTTCCGGGCGCCAGGAAGAGGTGCGCGCCTATTGCGAGACCGACGTCGTCAACACCTGGCTGGTCTACTGCCGCTTCCGGCTGATGCGCGGCATGCTGTCGCGCAGCCAGTACGACGCCGAAGTGGACCTCGTGCGCAGCACGCTGGAAACGCTGGACCTGCCTCACTGGCGTGAATACCTGGCGAACTGGCCCGCCTCGCGCTAGCACGCCGCGCGGGAAAACTGATATTCCGAACATGAGTCAAGAAGCAGAAATCGCGGCCGCGGACGGCCTGGAAGGGGCGGCTGTTGCCGTCGAATCCGACGATGGTTCCGTGGCCATCGAATCGGTGGACCTGGAAGGGCGCGGTATCGCGCGCCGCCAGGGCAAGGTGGTGTTCGTCGATGGCGCGCTGCCCGGCGAACGCGTGATGCTGAAGGTGACCAAGCGCAAGCCCTCCTACGAACTGGCCGAGGTCGAGAGCGTGGTGCGGGCGTCGTCGCAGCGCGTGGCGCCGCGCTGCGCGCATTTCGGCGTGTGCGGCGGCTGTGCCATGCAGCACGTGGATCCGGCGGCGCAGGTGGCGATCAAGCAACGCGTGCTGGAAGACACCCTCTGGCACATCGGCAAGCTGGTGCCGCAACGTGTCCTGCCGCCCATCCACGGCCCGGCCTGGGGATACCGCTACCGCGCGCGGCTGTCGGTGCGGGTGGTCGTGAAGAAGGGCGGGGTGCTGGTGGGCTTTCGCGAGCGCAAGAGCAGCTACGTGGCCGACATGCGCGAATGCCATGTCCTGCATCCGCATGTGGCTTCGCTGCTGGTGCCCTTGCGCGAGATGGTCGCGGCCATGCCCGCGCGCGACCGCGTGCCGCAGATCGAGGTCGCCGTGGGCGATAGCCAGGTCGTGCTGGTGCTGCGCCACCTGGTCCCGCTGGTGGACGAGGACCTGGCCGTGCTGCGCGCATTCGCGGCGCGCCATGGCATCCATTGGTGGCTACAGCCCAAGGGCCCCGACACGGTCCATCCGCTGGAGCCCGAGGACATCGACGGACTGGCCTACACGCTGCCGGAGTTCGGGCTGCGCATGCCCTTCAAGCCGACCGACTTCACCCAGGTCAACCACGCGATCAACCGGGTGCTGGTGTCGCGCGCAATCGCGCTGCTCGACCCCCAGCCCGAGGATCGGGTGGCCGACCTGTTCTGCGGCCTGGGCAATTTCACGCTGGCGCTGGCGACCCGCTGCCGCGAGGTGGTGGGCGTGGAAGGCAGCCAGGCCCTGACCGACCGGGCGCTGGAAGCCGCCCGCCGGCATGGCGTGGACGCGCATACGGCATTCTCGACCCTGAACCTGTTCGAGGTGGACGAGGCGTGGCTGCGCAGCCTGGGCCACTTCGACCGCATGCTGATCGACCCCCCGCGCGAAGGCGCCCTGGCCGTCGCCAAAGCCCTGACGACACTGGGCGCCGACCGCCCCCGGCGCATCGTCTACGTCTCCTGTAACCCCGCCACCCTGGCCCGCGACGCCGCCATCCTGGTGCACGAGGGCGGCTATACCTTGAAGGCGGCAGGCGTGGTCAACATGTTCCCCCATACCGCCCACGTGGAATCCATCGCTGTGCTGGAATGAGGCCCCCCCCTACGCGCTGACGCGCGCCCCCCAGGGGGCGGCACTAGCGGACCGGCAAAGCCGGATCCGCGGTGCCCTGGGTCTGGGGTACCTGGGATATGAAAACGGCCTTGCTTGAGAGCAAGGCCGTTGTTCTTTTTCAGCCCGACAGATGCCAGGCAATATCGCCAGTCCCCGCCAGCCCGTTGTTACCCCAGGATGCGGTGGATCCGGCTCCGCCGGTCCACCCGCATCGCCCCCTGGGGGGCGCCCGAAGGGCGTAGGGGGGGGCTTATTCCCTTTCGCCGAAGATGCCCAGGAGCATCAGCAGGTTGACGAAGACGTTATAGATGTCCAGGTAGATCGCCAGGGTGGCCGAGACATAGTTGGTCTCGCCGCCGTTGACGACGCGCTGCAGGTCGACCAGCATGAAGGCCGAGAAGATGCCGATGGCCAGGACCGAGATGGTCAGCATCAGCGCCGGCAGTTGCAGGAAGATATTGGCCAGGGCCGCCACGAGGATCAGGATGGCGCCGACGAACAGCCATTTGCCCAGGCCGGACAGGTCGCGCTTGATCGTGGTGGACAGCAGGGCCATGGTGCCGAACACCACGGCGGTGCCGCCGAAGGCGGTCATGATGAGCGTGGACCCGTTGGCCATGCCCATGACGAAGCCGATCATGCGGGACAGCATCAGCCCCATGAAGAAGGTGAAGGCCAGCAGCAGGGCGACGCCCAGCCCGTTGTCCTTGTTCTTCTGGATGGCGAACATGAGGCCGAAGGCGCCGATCAGGAACACCATGGTGGTCAGGCCGGGGCTGCCGCCCATGACCTGGGCGAGACCGGTGCCCACGCCGATCGCCGCGCCCAGCACGGTGGGGATCAGCGACAGCGCGAGCAGCCAGTAGGTGTTGCGCAATACGCGATTGCGCGCGACTTCGCCGGGCGCAGTCCCGGTCCTGTTGAAGGGAGAAGTGCGTAGATCGTTCATGGTCGAGCGACTCCTTGTGGTCTTTTTGCTCTGTTTCGCCCCGCGAGGGCATGATGTGTCTGACCCCAAGTATGCCGCAGGGTTCCGCCCGGTTCCAGTAGGACCGGCACGGTCCGTCCGAGGGGGGCGGGGGTAGCGGTCCTGTCAAGGAGCCGTGATACAATTTAACGTTTAAGTTCCCCTCAAAGTATTTGTTTTTATTGGAGTTTTTGATGGCTATCGAGCGCACCCTGTCGATCATCAAGCCGGACGCCGTTTCCAAGAACGTCATCGGCCAGATCGTTTCCCGTTTCGAGGCTGCCGGCCTCAAGGTCGTCGCCGCGCGCATGATGCAACTCTCGCGCAGCGACGCCGAGCGCTTCTATGCCGTGCATGCCGCGCGCCCCTTCTTCAAGGACCTGGTCGACTTCATGGTCTCCGGTCCCGTGTTCGTGCAAGTGCTGGAAGGCGAGAACGCCATCCAGAAGAACCGCGACCTGATGGGCGCGACCGATCCGAAGAAGGCCGAGAAGGGCACGATCCGCGCCGATTTCGCCGACAGCATCGACGCCAACGCCGTGCATGGCTCGGACGCCGTCGAGACCGCCAAGGTCGAAGTCGCCTTCTTCTTCCCCGAACTGAACATCCACAGCCGCTGAGCCCGGATGTCCGTTTTTCCCAGGAGGCCGGGATGAATACTATCTCGCCGCTCGCCGAGGCCGCGCAGGCCGAGGTTCCACGTTCCGAATCCCCGCGCATCAACCTGCTGGGGCTGGACGGGGCCGAGCTCGCCTCGCTGGTGGAAAAATGGGGGGACAAGCCGTTCCGCGCCAAGCAGTTGCAGCGCTGGCTGCACCAGCGCGGCGTGGACGATTTCGAGCAGATGTCGGATCTGGCCAAGTCCTTCCGCGAAAAGCTCGCGCGACATTGCGAGGTACGGCTGCCCGAGGTCGTCACCGCCCACAAGTCGGCCGACGGCACGCGCAAGTGGCTGCTGGACGTCGGCAACGGCAATGCCATCGAAACCGTCTTCATTCCCGAGGACGACCGCGGCACGCTGTGCATATCGACGCAGGCCGGCTGCACCGTCGCCTGCCGTTTCTGTTCCACCGGCCACCAGGGCTTCAACCGCAACCTGGGGGTCGACGAGATCATCGGCCAGCTGTGGCTGGCGCGCCGCACGGTCGAGGCCGACCGCGACGGCGCGCGCCTGTCGGGCGGCATGCCCGCGCCGCTGGCCACGCAGGACGACCGGGTCATCAGCAACGTCGTCATGATGGGCATGGGCGAACCCCTGCTCAACTACGACAACACGGTATCGGCGCTGCGCCTGATGCTGGACGACAATGCCTATGGGTTGTCGCGCCGCCGGGTCACGGTGTCGACGTCGGGCGTGGTGCCGATGATGGACCGTCTCTCGCGCGACTGCCCGGTCGCGCTGGCGGTGTCGCTGCACGCGCCCAACGACGCGTTGCGCGACGACCTCGTGCCGCTGAACCGCAAGTATCCGCTGCGGGAGCTGATCGCGGCGTGCCAGCGCTACCTCGAGTTCGCCCCGCGCGACTTCATCACTTTCGAATACGTCATGCTCGACGGCATCAACGATGGCGACGAGCATGCCAAGCAATTGATAGACATTGCGCGGCAGGTGTCGTGCAAGTTCAACCTCATTCCGTTCAATCCCTTCCCGCAGTCCGGGCTCAAGCGCTCGCCCACGGCCCGTGTCAGGCTGTTCGCGCAGCGCCTGATGGACGCCGGCATCGTCACCACCGTGCGCAAGACGCGCGGCGACGACATCGACGCGGCCTGCGGGCAGTTGGCCGGCGAGGTCAAGGATCGCACCCGCCTCAAGGAACGCCTGGCGGGCGAGACCCGCTTCGGCCGCATCGTGGAGGTGCGCGAATGATGCAACCGCGGTGCCGGTCCGGCCGTTGCGGCAGGGCCGGACAAGGAGTCGTCGATGTCTGAACCCCACGAAACCGGTGCCGCCGGAAGGCAGGAGGGCCAGGCGCCCGCCGCCGGCTCGCCGTCTTCGTCGTCGGTAGGGCGGGAGCTGGCACGCCTGCGCGAGGCGCGTGGCTGGTCGCAGGAGTATGTGTCCGATCGCCTGAAGTTCGCCGTGCGCCAGATCCGCGCGCTCGAGAACGAACAGTGGAGCGAGCTGCCGCAAGGCATGCCGCTGCGGGGCTTCGTGCGCAATTACGCACGGCTGCTGGACCAGGATCCGGCGCCTTTGCTGCAGGCGCTGTCGCCGCAGCTGCAGGTGGCCGATCCGGTGTCGCTCGAGCAGGCGTCGTCGTTGTCCAGCCCGCTGGCGCATTCGTCGGGCCGCGCCTGGCCGGTGGCCGCCAGCCGCAGGAGGCTGGCCCCTTGGCTGGTGGGCGGCGTGATGGCGGTGCTGGCGCTGGTCCTGCTGGGCTACGCGCTCAGCCAGCAAGGCAAGCTTTCGTTCGGGCAGGCTTCCACGGCCGGCCTGGAGACGCCCGCGGCAGGCATGACCTCGGTCCAGACTGAAACGCCGCTGGCCACGACGGCTGAACCGGCGCCGGCCACGCCGGCGGAGGCCGCGCCGGCGTCCACCGCTCCGGTCGCACCCGCGCCCCTACCCACGCCTGCGCCCGAACCGGCCCCCGCCGCAGCGGCGCCAGCTCCGGCGCCCGGCCTTTCCCTGACCCTGAAGCAGGCAAGCTGGGTGGAAGTCCGGCGCGCCGACGGCACCGTGGCGGTGTCGCGGATCATTCCCGCCGGCGAACCGTATGAGCTGGACGTGGCGGGCGCCCCGTATCGTGTCGTGATCGGCAATGTCAACGGGGTAGACTTGACCTGGCGCGGCGCGCCCGTCGACCTCGCGCCGTATCGCCGGGACAACGTCGCCCGGCTCACCCTCCAGTAGCCGCATCATGAATCCTAGTCCGTCCACGACCGCCAACGCCGAGGCCGAGCCGTTCCCCGCCGGCCCGGCGGCCCGCCGGCCCACGCGCCAGGTCCGCATCTCCTGGGAAGGCAAGTCGGTCGCCGTCGGCGGCGATGCGCCGGTCATGGTGCAGTCCATGACCAACACGGACACGGCCGACGCCATCGCCACCGCGATCCAGGTCAAGGAGCTGGCCCTGGCCGGCTCCGAGGTGGTGCGTATCACCGTGAATACCGCCGAGGCGGCCCGCGAGGTGCCCGCGATACGCGAGCAGCTCGACCGCATGGGCGTGGATGTGCCGCTGGTGGGCGATTTCCACTACAACGGCCACAAGCTGCTGACCCAGTATCCGGAGTGCGCGCAGGCGCTGTCCAAGTACCGCATCAACCCCGGGAACATGGGCGCGGGGAAGAAGCGCGACGACAATTTCGCGCAGATGATCGAGGTGGCCTGCCGCCACGAGAAACCGGTGCGCATAGGCGTGAACTGGGGCAGCCTGGACCAGGACCTGCTGGCCCGCATGATGGACGAGAACGGCCGCCGGGCGCGGCCCTGGGATGCCCAGTCCGTGATGCGCGACGCGCTGGTGGTATCCGCGATCGACAATGCCCGGCGCGCCGAGGAACTGGGCCTGCTGGGCGACCGCATCATCCTGTCGTGCAAGGTCAGCAACGCCCAGGACCTGATCGCGGTCTACCGCGACATCTCGCGCCGCTGCGACTACCCGCTGCACCTGGGATTGACCGAGGCGGGCATGGGCAGCAAGGGCATCGTGGCCTCGACCGCGGCGATGGGCATCCTGCTGCAGGAGGGCATAGGCGATACGATCCGCGTATCGCTGACGCCGGAGCCCAACGGCGACCGTGCCCGCGAGGTCGTGGTGGCCCAGGAGATCCTGCAAAGCCTGGGCCTGCGCGCCTTCGCGCCGGTGGTCGTCGCCTGTCCGGGCTGCGGCCGGACCAGCAGCACGGTGTTCCAGGAACTGGCCGCCGACATCCAGAGCTACCTGCGCGCGCAGATGCCCGTGTGGCGCCTGAAATACCCGGGTGCCGAGAACCTGCACGTCGCGGTCATGGGTTGCGTGGTCAACGGCCCGGGCGAGAGCAAGTTCGCGGACATCGGCATCAGCCTGCCGGGCACGGGCGAGCAGCCGGTCGCGCCGGTCTTCATCGACGGCCAGCGCTCGGTCACGCTCAAGGGCGAACACATCGCCCGGGAGTTCCAGGCATTGGTGGAAAGCTACGTCGAGAATCGCTACAGCAAGAGATAACCTTTACACCCCTAGCAGCCCCTGGACGGCAATCCAGGGCACAGCGGATCCGGCTCCGCCGGTCCGCCAGTGCCGCCCCCCGGGGGGGCGCGCGAAGCGCGTAGGGGGGGGACCTACATGAATAGTTTCAAGAAAGTGACCGCGATCCGCGGCATGAACGACATCCTGCCGGCCGATTCGGGCCAGTGGGAGCGGCTGGAGTCGCTGGTGCGCGAGTGGCTGCGCAGCTACGGCTACCGCAACCTGCGCACCCCCGTGCTCGAACAGACGCGGCTTTTCACGCGCGGGATCGGCGAAGTCACCGACATCGTCGAGAAAGAGATGTACAGCTTCACCGATTCGCTGAACGGCGAGTCGCTGACGATGCGTCCCGAGTTCACCGCGGGCATGGTGCGCGCCACCATCGAGCACAACCTGACCTACGACCGGCCCCAGCGGGTGTTCGCGATCGGGCCGGTATTCCGCCATGAACGCCCGCAGCGCGGCCGCTACCGCCAGTTCCACCAGATCGACGTGGAAGCCCTGGGTTTTGCCGGGCCGGACGTCGACGTCGAGTTGATCCTGATGCTGGCGCGGCTCTGGAAGATCCTGGGCCTGACGGACATCCGGCTGGAGATCAATTCGCTGGGCTCGGCCGAGGAGCGCCTGGCGCACCGGCAGGCCTTGATCACCTACCTGGAAGGGTTCAAGGACCAGCTGGACGAGGACGGCCAGCGCCGGCTGTACACGAATCCGCTGCGCGTCCTAGATACCAAGAATCCGGCGTTGCAGGAGATGGCCGACAACGCGCCGCGCCTGCTGGACTACCTGGGCGAGGCCTCGCGGGCCCATTTCGACGGCGTGCGCCAGCGGCTCGAGGATGCGGGCATCGGCTACCGGGTGAACCCCCGGCTGGTGCGGGGCCTGGACTACTACAACCTGACCGTGTTCGAGTGGGTGACCGATCGCCTGGGCGCCCAGGGCACGGTGTGCGGCGGTGGCCGCTACGACGGCCTGGTTTCGCTGCTGGGCGGCAAGCCGACGCCGGCCGTGGGCTTCGCCATCGGCGTCGAGCGCCTGCTGGACCTGTGGTCCCAGGCGCAGCCCGCGGAACCGCAGCCCGAGTGCGACGTCTATGTGTTGCACCAGGGCGAGCCCGCGGCGCGCGCGGCGATGCGGCTGGCCGAGGACCTGCGCGATGCGGGCCTGGACGTCGTCCTGCACTGCGGCGGCGGCAGCTTCAAGTCGCAGATGAAGCGCGCCGACGGCAGCGGGGCGGAATACGCCGTCATCCTGGGCGAGGACGAAATGGCCGAAGGCGCGGCCAGCGTCAAGGCGCTGCGGGCCGAGGGCGTGGCCCAGCGCCGCGTCGCCATGGCCGAGCTGCCGGCTTTCCTGGTAGAGGAACTGGTCCGGGCGGGCGGCCCTGAATAGCCGTGCGCGCGGGCCCGGATACGAATCGGCGCCGAATCCGTTAATCTTGCGGCTCTCGGAGTCCGCACGGGCCGCCGGCCGGCCCGCCACAACTCTTGCGATCACCACATCAACCGGGGCATAAATGGCCTACGACATCGAAGAACAGGAACAACTGGAATCCCTCAAGGCATGGTGGGCGAAGTACGGTAACTTCATCCTTGCCGTGGCGACCATCGTGCTGCTGGCCGCGGCCGCCTGGAACGGCTGGCAGTGGTACCAGCGCAACCAGGCCGCGAACGCCCTGGCGCAGTTCGAGGCCCTGGAGAAGGCAGCCGAGGCGGGCGACCTGACTCGCGTCAAGGATACCGCCGGCACCATCCTGGAACAGTATTCCGGCACGGGCTACGCCCCGCGCGCCGCGCTGCTGGCCGCCCATGCCTATGAAAAAGCCGGCGACGCCCGCTCGGCCCGCGCCCAGTTGCAATGGGTGGCCGATCGCAGCGGCGACGAGGCCCTGGCCGCCGTGGCCCGCCTGCGACTGGCGGGCCTGCTGCTGGACGAGAAGAGCTACGACGAGGCGCTGGGTGTGCTGGCGCCGCAGCCGCCCGCATCCTTTGCCGCGCTGTACGCCGACCGCCGGGGCGACGTGCTGGCCGGGCAGGGCAAGCGGGACGAGGCGCGCAAGGCCTATGAAGAGGCGCTGGCCAAGCTCGACGCGTCGACCGACCTGCGCTCGTCCATCCAACTGAAACTCGATGCCCTGGGAGGCGCTTGATGACGTTGCATAACGGCTTTACCGGCGAGCGCCTGGGCTGGCGCCACCTGCGCCGCGCCGCCGCGCTGGCGGCAGTGCTGGCCCTGGCCGGATGTTCCCTGTTCTCGAGCGAGAAGCCGCGGTATCCGCCGGCTCCGCTCACCAACTTCAACGCCACGCTGCCGGTCAGCAGCGGCTGGTCGGTGTCGGTGGGCAGCAAGGGCGGCGTGGGCTTCGTGCCCGTGGTCGTCGGCGACGCGGTCTACGCCGCCACGGGCAACGGTTCGGTCGGCAAATACGCGCTGGCCACTGGTGCCGAGATCTGGCGCTCCTCGGCCAAGACAGATTTGTCCGCGGGCGTGGGCAGCGACGGCCGCGTGACGGCGGTCGCGACGCCGCGCGGCGAAGTGATCGCCTTTGACGATACCGGCGCGATCAAATGGCGCGCCCAGGCTTCCAGCGAGATCACCATTCCGCCCCTGGTGGGCGAGGGCCTGGTGGTGGTGCGCAGCGGCGACTACCGCATCCAGGCGTACGACGCCGAGAGCGGCAAGCGCCGCTGGAGCGTCCAGCGTCCGGGCCCGGCCCTGGCCCTGCGCGCGCCGGGCGAAATGCTGCTGTCCGGCGGCTATATCTTCACCGGCCTGCCGGGCGGCAAGCTGATCGCCATCGCCACGAACAGCGGCGCGGTGCGCTGGGAAGGCACGGTCGCCAACCCCAGCGGCGCGAGCGAACTCGAGCGCGTGGCCGACGTGGTCGGCGCGCCCGTCATCTCGGGCCGCCAACTGTGCGCCGTCACCTACCAGGGCCGCATCAACTGCTTCGACGTGGGGTCGGGCAATTCGACCTGGTCCCGCGAGTTCTCCAGCGTGACCGGCCTGACCGCCGACGTGCGCTTCGCCTATGCGGCGAACGACCGCAGCGTGGTCTTCGGCTTCGCCCTGGACAGCGGCGCGAACATCTGGAAACAGGACGTGCTGCAGAACCGCGGCCTGACCGCGCCGGCCTCGGTGGGCCGCGCCATCGCCCTGGGCGACTACCAGGGCTACGTGCATTTCCTGCAACGCGAGGACGGCACCCTGCTGGCGCGCATCGCCACCGACGGCAGCGCCATTCTTTCCCAGCCCGTGGCGACCGACCGCGGGGTGCTGGTGCAGACTTCCAAGGGTAATCTGACCCTGATCAATGTCGGTCAATGAGCAAGGCTTTTCGACGATGAAACCCGCTGTCTTCAAACCGGTGGTCGTCCTGGTGGGACGGCCCAACGTGGGCAAATCCACGTTGTTCAACCGGCTGACCCGCTCGCGCGACGCGCTCGTGGCCGATTTCCCCGGGCTCACGCGCGATCGCCACTATGGCGAGGGCAGGGTGGGGGATCATCCCTTCATCGTCGTGGACACCGGTGGTTTCGAGCCGGTGGCCAAGAACGGCATCATGGCCGAGATGGCCAAGCAGACCGTGCAGGCGGTGGACGAGGCCGACGCCATCGTGTTCCTGACCGACGGACGCGTGGGCCTGACCGGCCATGACCGCGAGATCGCCGAGCGCCTGCGCCGTTCCGGGCGCAAGGTGCTGCTGGCGGTCAACAAGGTGGAAGGCATGTCGCGCGCCGCCGCCGCGGCCGAGTTCTACGAACTGGGGCTGGGCGAGCCGCACGCGATTTCGTCCGCCCATGGCGACGGCGTGGTGGACATGATCGAGGAGGCGCTGCAAGGCCTGGTCGAGACGGCGCCCGAGGTGGACGACGACGAAGCCGCCGAAATGGCCCGGCAAACGGACGAGGAAGCCTTCTCGCCGGTCGACGCCATCGACCACCGCATCAAGCTCGCCATCGTCGGGCGTCCGAACGTCGGCAAGTCCACGCTCGTGAATACGCTGCTGGGCGAGGAGCGGGTCATCGCCTTCGACCAGCCGGGCACCACCCGCGACGCCATCGAGATCGAGTTCGAGCGGGGCGGGCGCCGCTACACCCTGATCGACACCGCCGGACTGCGCAAGCGCGGCAAGGTGTTCGAGGCGATCGAGAAATTCTCCGTCATCAAGACGCTGCAGGCGATCGAGGCCAGCAACGTCGTGCTGCTGATGCTGGACGCCAGCGCGGAAATCTCCGAGCAGGACGCCCACATCGCCGGTTTCGTGCTGGAGACCGGGCGCGCGCTGGTGGTGGCGATCAACAAGTGGGACCGCGCCGACAGCGAGCGCCGCGACGAGATCAAGCGCGAGTTCGAACGCAAGCTGCGCTTCCTGTCGTTCGCCAAGATGCATACGGTATCGGCGCTGCGCGGCGCCGGCATCGGGCCGCTGCTCAAGTCCATCGAGTCGGCCCATGCGGCGGCCTTCGCCAAGCTTTCCACGCCCAAGCTGACCCGCACGCTGCAGGCCGCGGTCGAGCAGCAGCAACCGCCGCGCAAGGGAATCTTCCGGCCCAAGCTGCGCTACGCCCACCAGGGTGGCCAGAATCCGCCGCTGATCGTGGTCCATGGCAGCGCCCTGGACGAAATCCCCGATTCGTATCGCAGGTTCCTCGAAACCCGGTTCCGGGAAACTTTCCGGCTCGAAGGCACTCCATTGAGAATCGAGTTCAGAAACTCGAGGAATCCTTATCTCGACAAGGCGGGGTAGCCGAGTATCTTCCGGGACGTGCTCTTGTGGGAACGCAACCGCGTCCCCACATGGGATTGGGGAAAAAAGCGGTCTTCTTCTCAGTTTTGAGATTCGCTAGTTTCCCTGGGGAAAACCCGGTACAGTAACAGAGTTGGCATCCGCCAAGAAAAACACATCCAGGAGCCCACTAATGAGCAATAAAGGGCAATTGCTACAAGACCCCTTCCTTAACGTGCTGCGTAAAGAGCACGTACCCGTCTCCATTTACCTCGTCAACGGCATCAAGCTGCAAGGCCAGATCGAATCCTTCGATCAGTACGTGGTCCTGCTGCGCAATACCGTGACACAAATGGTCTACAAACACGCCATTTCGACCGTCGTGCCCTCGCGCCCGGTCAATTTCCAGGTTGAAGCCGCTGCAGACTAATCCAACTCCTACCGGGCAGAACCACGGGCCGCTGATGCGCGCGCTGATCGTCAGCGTGGACTTCGGCGAGCCCGAGTTCCAGGCCCAGACCGACGAATTCATCATGCTGGCCAAGGGGGCCGGCGCGCAGATCGTCGACACCATCATTGCCCGACGGGCGCGTCCTGATGCAGCGCTCTTCGTGGGGTCGGGCAAGGCGGAAGAAATCGCCCTGGCGGCTGCGGCCGGCCAGGCCGAGATCATCCTGTTCAACCACAACCTGACGCCTGCCCAGCAGCGCAACCTGGAACGCGCCCTGAAGATACGGGTGGTGGACCGGGTCGCACTCATCCTGGACATCTTCGCGTTGCGCGCCCATAGCCACGAAGGCAAGCTCCAGGTCGAGCTGGCCCAGTTGCAGCACCTGGCCACGCGCCTGACCCGGATGTGGTCCCACCTGGAACGCCAGCGCGGCGGCATAGGCATGCGGGGCCCGGGTGAATCCCAGCTGGAAATGGACCGCCGCATGATCGGCGACAAGGTCCGGTACCTGCGCGAGCGCCTGGACAAGCTCGAACGACAGCGGCAGACCCAGCGCCGTTCGCGCGCGCGGGGCGGGGCGCTCTCGGTCTCGCTGGTGGGCTATACCAACGCCGGCAAGTCCACGCTGTTCAACGCGCTGACCCGGGCCGACGTCTATGCGGCCGACCAGCTCTTCGCCACCCTGGACACCACCACCCGGCGCATCTGGATCGAGGGTGCCGGTTCGGTGGTCGTGTCCGACACCGTCGGCTTCATCCGCGAGTTGCCGCATACGCTCATCGCGGCGTTCAAGGCCACGCTCGAGGAAACCGTCCATGCCGACCTGCTGCTGCATGTCGTGGACGCGTCCAGCCCCCAGCGCGACGAACAGATCGCCGAGGTCGACAAGGTCCTGGAGGAGATCGGGGCGGCGGACATTCCCCGCATCCTGGTCTACAACAAGATCGACCGCAGCAGCCACGAGGCGGGAGTCGAGCGCGACGAGCATGGTACGATCTCGCGAGTGTTCGTCAGCGCGATCGAACGTACCGGCCTGGATGCACTGCGGGGTGCCATCGTCGAGGCCGGACAGGCAGATCCCGTGGTCACAGGTAATAATAGTAGCGACCCACGCTTTCGTACGCTGTCTTCGTCCGTCGGCCCCACGGCCGACGCCCGATCCTAGGCGACGGGTTCGGCCCGTCCGCTTCGCTTACTACAAAGATGCGTCTGCCTGCGATAACTCGAATATTCAATCTGAACGACTCGAACTGGGGCCGCGGAAGCGGCGGTGGCTCCGGCAACGAGCCCCCCCGGCGTCCACAGAACGACGGACGGGACAACAATAACGGCGGACCGCCGGATCTCGACGAGTTGTGGCGCGATTTCAACCGCAGGCTCAGCGGCCTGTTCGGCCGCAAGCCCTCGGGGCCTCCCGGCGGCGGCAACAACGGCGGTGGCCGTTTTTCGCCGTCCTCGCGGGGTACCGGCGTCGGCCTGCTGGTCGTCGTGGTCGTGGTGGCCCTGCTGTGGCTCGCCTCGGGCTTCTTCATCGTCCAGGAAGGGCAGGTCGCCGTCATCACGCAGTTCGGCAAGTACAAGGAAACCACGCGGGCGGGTTTCCAATGGCGCCTGCCGTATCCCATCCAGAGCCACGAGACCGTCAATCTCTCGCAATTGCGCACCATCGAGGTGGGCTTCCGCAATACCTCGCGCAGCAAGGTGTTGCAGGAGTCCCTGATGCTGACCGACGACGAGAACATCGTCGACATGCAGTTCGTGGTCCAGTACCGGTTGAAGGAAACGGGCGCGCGCGATTACCTCTTCAACAACCGTGGTCCCGACGAAGCGGTCAAGCAGGCCGCCGAGACCGCCATGCGCGAGATCGTCGGCAAGAAGAAGATGGACTTCGTGCTGTACGAGGGGCGTACCGAAGTGGCCACGGAAGTCGCGGCGCTGATGCAGCAGATCATGGATCTGTACCGTACCGGCGTCCTGGTCAGCACCGTGGCGATCCAGAACGCCCAGCCGCCCGAGCAGGTGCAGGCCGCGTTCGACGACGCGGTCAAGGCCGGGCAGGACCGCGAGCGCCAGATCAACGAAGGCCAGGCCTATGCCAACGACGTGGTTCCCCGCGCCTCGGGCGCCGCGTCGCGCCTGATCCAGGAAGCCGAGGCCTACCGCCAGCGCATCGTCGAGAGCGCCGAGGGCGACGCCGCGCGCTTCTCCCAGGTGCTGACCGAGTACAAGAAGGCGCCGCAGGTCACGCGGGACCGCCTCTATCTCGAGACCATGCAGCAGGTCTTCACCAACACCTCGAAGGTGCTGGTGGACACGCGCAACGGCAGCAACCTGCTGTACCTGCCGCTGGACAAGCTGATGCAGCAGGTGTCGCACGAGTCCGCGGCCGGGGCGCGCTCGTCGTCCGCCGCGAGCGGCTCCTCGTCCGTGAACGTGCCGCCGCCGCTGGCCGGCAGCGTGCTGCCGGAAGCTGGACGCGACGCGCTGCGCTCGCGGGACCGCAACAGATAATCGAGAAGGAATAGCATGGACCGTTTGATTCCTGCGGTAATCGGTCTACTCGTGGGGGTGGCCGTATTGTCGTCGTGCGTGTTCGTCGTCAACGAACGCAACTATGCCGTCGTCTTCGCCCTGGGTGAAATCAAGGAAGTCATCGACGAACCTGGCCTGTATTTCAAGCTGCCGCCGCCGTTCCAGAACGTGCAGCAGTTCGACAAGCGCATCCTGACCATCGACTCCGCCGACAGCGAGCGGGTGCAGACCTCGGAAAAGAAGAACCTGCTGATCGACGCTTTCGTGAAGTGGCGCATCTCCAATCCGCGCACCTACTACGTCACCTTCGGCGGTAACGAGCGTGCGGCGCAGGAGCGCCTGCTGGCGCTGATCCGCGATGCGCTGAATGCCTCGATCAACCGCCGCACCGTGAACGACGTCACCTCCAAGGAGCGTGACAAGATCATGCAGGAGATCCGCACCAACACCGAAGCGGCGGCCAAGCTCCTGGGGGTCGAGATCGTCGACGTGCGTCTCAAGCGCGTGGATTTCGTGCCCGAGATCTCCGAGTCGGTCTATCGCCGGATGGAAGCCGAGCGCAAGCGCGTGGCCAACGAGCAGCGTTCCATCGGCGCCGCCGAGGGCGAGAAGATCCGTGCCGATGCCGACCGCCAGCGCGAGGTCATCCTGGCCGAAGCCTACCGCAAGGCCCAGGAAATCAAGGGCGAGGGCGACGCCAAGGCCTCCGCCGTCTACGCGCAGGCCTTCGGCCAGGACCGCGACTTCTATCGCTTCTACAAGAGCCTGGAAGCCTACCGCAGCTCGTTCGGCTCCAAGTCCGACATGCTGGTGGTGGACCCGAGTTCGGAGTTCTTCCGCTTCATGAAATCACCAGCTGTGAATTGACCCCCCCCTACGCGCTGACGCGCGCCCCCCAGGGGGCGGCACTGGCGGACCGGCGGAGCCGGATCCGCTGTGCCCTGGGTCCGGGGAGTCTCGGAAAATGAAAACGGCCTTGCTTACGAGCAAGGCCGTTATTTTTTTGGGTATTCATAAAAGCCTGTTGATGCAGGAGCTTCCTAACCCTCAGCCGAAGGCATCGGGTTGATGTTGATGGGAGGCTCCAGCAGGAACTCCAGCA
>NZ_BAAAEN010000028.1:0-73428 GCF_039523035.1 Pigmentiphaga daeguensis
CGCGATGCTGCCTGCGATTAAAACGGCAGCATGATGTGCCCGGAGCGTTCCACTTAAAATCTCAAAATACTGTCCAAACAACCGGAGCCACCTCTGACCGCCGCGCCAGGCAACGCCGACTCAGATATCGGGGATCAGCCGCTTGCCCAGGCTCACCGCGTCGTCCTGCGCGTACCCCAGTGCCCGGTAGAAATCGATGACCTGGCCGTTGGCCGTGCGCACCAACAGGTTGATCTTCGGGCACCCGCGTTCGATCAGGAGCTGTTCCGCATGCGCCATCAAGCGACGGCCGTGGCCGCATCGCTGGTGGCCGGGATGCACCGCGAGGTAATACACCCAGCCGCGGTGTCCGTCGAAACCCACCATGGCCGACGCGATGGGCGCCCCGTCGGACTCCCCGACGAGGAACAACTCGGGCTGCGCGGTCAGCTTGCGCTCGATGTCCTTCCTGGGATCATTCCAGGGCCGCGTCAGCCCACAGGCCTGCCACAGGGCGATAATGGCCGCTTCGTCGGCGGGTCGGTACGAACGAATAAGCATGTTTTCCGGCACTTGCAAGAGTACGGTTGGTGGGCGGATGACTTTTATACTATGGCCATTGCCACGGCAGTCCGCGCTCGTGCCGGACCGTCCAGGATCGCGTACCCCCTCCATACAGGACCGCCATGCTGAGACTCGCCCTCCTCGCCGCCTGCGCGCTGGCCGCGCACAATGCCATGGCCTCGTGCATGCCGCGCACCGACGACGAATTGAAAGCCATGAGCGATGCCGACCTGAAGGCCGCCTATTGCGAGGCGCGTGCGCAGTCGGCGGGGCGTGCGGCTCCCGCGGTACCGTCCCTGCCCTCGTTGCCAGGCGGGCCGAACGCCGGACCGCGCACCGTCGCGCCCGCCGCCAATGCCTGCCTGACCGCCACCTTGCAGCTCGTGCGGGTCATGGAGGCGCGGAAGATCGATGTCGACCGGGCTCGGGCAAACTGCGCCAAATAGGACCATTCCCCCCTTTCCGACTCAACCGCGCCCGGCTTCGCGAAGCCTGCGCCCGACCGATGACTGCCATGAAAATCGCCGCCCCCCTGATATTGTTCGCCGCGCTGGCGATCCGGCCGGCCCATGCCGCCGAACCCTGGACAGGCGCGTTCTGGAACGAACAATGCGCCGCGGGCGCCAGTGGAGACGCCTCGCTGGGCTGTTCGGCATTCGTGATGGGCGCGATCGACGGCATGCGCGTCCAGTCCATGGCCACCAGGACGCCGCTGCCGTTCTGCGCGCCCGGCAATGTGTCCACCGGACGCACGGTCGAGCTCTTCCGGCAGCGGCTGGCCAGCCGGCCGCAGGATCACGGCCTGCCCGCCGTGGTGATATTGGTGAACGCGCTGGGCGACGCCTATCCCTGCAAGCAATAGGCACCGCGGGGACGAAAAAAAACGCCCGGCCTGAAGCCGGGCGGTGGAATGCCCCTGCCTGGCCGCCTAGAACCGCGCGCCTGAGTGGGCAATCGCGTCCAGGCTCTGCCGCAGGGCCTCGCGCGCCTGGGCGGCCGCGTCGGTCTCGCCGGCACTGGTCTTGGCCATGCGGGTGGCATCCGCCGTTCCCTCGTAGGGCAGCGGCGGCTCCGCGCAGGTGCTGCTGCGCCCCGGCACCACGCCGTTGGCGAAATAGGTGCCGATCGTCGCGTCGACGCAGGCATTGCTTTCCGGCACCACGCCATGCGAGTAGGCGCCGGTAACCAGGACCAGGTGCGCCTGCGGCAGTTGGTCGAAAGAACGCCGGGCGCCTTCTGTCGCGGTCTGGGCGTCGAACTCGCTTTGCAGCATCAGGATGGGAGCCGACGAGCCGGCGCGCGACAGCGGCGGCTTGGCGACCGAAGGCCCGCCCCAGGTCGCGCACAGGCTGCGCGTGACCGAGCCGCCCTCGTAGGGATAGCGGGCCGCCATCTCGTTGCCCAGCTTCACCCAGTATTGCGGATCGGTGCTCGTGGCCACCGTGTCGTTGCACACCACGGTGTTGAACACGGAGTTGAAGGTACTGAGCTCCACGGGCGAGGCCGTCGGTTCGTAGGCCAGAAGATACGGCTGCAGCATGGCCTGGGCCAGCCCCCGGACCTCGGCATCGTCGCCGAAGGAATCCGGCACGAACTCGTAATCCATCAATTTCGCGTCCAGCACCGTGAAGTTACGGATGTCGTCCGGGTTGTCGGTCAGGATCTGGTTCATGCCGCGTGCGGCAGCGATGAGCTGCGCGCCCTTGGCCACGCGATGGGTCTTGCTGAGGATCGCGTGCAGGCTTGCCTGCTGGCCGAACGCCACCCGCATGGGTTCGGGCAGGGTGCGATAGACGTTCGCGATCTCGGCTGCGTTGGTGCCTATCCCGAAGCGGTCGGGATGGCGGGCCGCGAAGGGCGCGATGAATTCGTCCAGCACCCGCTGCATGGCCATGGGCTGCATCACGACGTTGACGTCGATGTTGCCGGTGACGTCCATGGAACTGTCCAGCACCATGCGCCCGACCCGCTCGGGGAACAGCGACGCATACCAGGCACCCAGCCAGGTGCCGTAGGAAATGCCGACGTAGTTGAACTTGGCGTCGCCCAGCAGTTCGCGGATCAGGTCCATGTCGCGGACCGTGGCGTCGGTATTGATGTACTTGACCAGCGGATTGCGCAGGCAGGCATCGCCCAGCGCATTGGCATTGAACAGCATGGCCGCGACGTTGGCCTCGCTGCGGTCCGAACTATGATGCTCCGGCCTGAGCATGCCGCTCGTGCCGCAGTACATGCGGCTGCTGGCCCCTACGCCGCGCGGCGAAAAGCCGATCATGTCGTAGCGCTGGACGATCGTGCGAAGCTGTTGTCCCGTGGTCGTGGACGCGCTGGCGTTGCCCCACAGCGCGGCCAGGTTCAGCGACCAGCCCAGGCCGTCGCCGCCGGGGCCGCCCGGATTGACCAGGATGGCGCCCAGCCGCTGCGTGGGCTCGCCCGCCGCCACGCGGGACACGGCCACGACGGCATCGCCCTTCGTGGGATTCGAGTAGTCGAGCGGCACGCGTATGGTCGCGCAGCTCAAGCGGTCCCTCAGGGTGATATAGGCGGGGGATTCGCCACCCAGGGTTTCGGGATCGCAGGCCTGCCAGTTGACGACCTGGTCGCGGTACGGTTGCAAGGGATCGACCGGGGGCGGAACCGCCCCGTCGCCGCCGCAGGCACCCAGCGCGGCCAGCACTGCCGCCGCCAACCCGGCGGCCATGGCGCGTGCCCGCAAATTCGAGAATTCACAAAGTCGTCCCAATTCGATACCCCCGGTTGCTTATTTATCAATTTGTTTCATTTAACCCTATTATCGGGGGACGCCTTTTCAAGAGCAAGCGCGAGTGTTTTGCCCCCCTCGCCAACTTGGATCTATGCTGGATGGCTATGAAGGAGTCCATCATGCCCACCCCCCTCGCCGCTTCCGAAACGGTCGACCACCCCCGCGACGTCGAACGCATCGTGGCCGGGCGCGCCACGTCGGACGGCGCCGGCGTCAAGCTCACCCGGGTCATCGACCAGCACCTGCAACGCCGCCTGGATCCGTTCCTGATGCTGGACGCGTTCGGCACCGACAATCCCGAGGACTACATCGCGGGCTTCCCCGACCATCCGCACCGCGGCTTCGAGACCATCACCTACATGATCGCGGGCCGCATGCGCCACCGGGACAGCGCCGGGCACGAGGGCCTGCTGGAGAACGGCGGCGTGCAATGGATGACCGCGGGCCGGGGGGTGATCCACTCCGAGCTCCCGCAGCAGGAAGAAGGCGTGATGGAAGGTTTCCAGCTCTGGCTGAACCTGCCCGCGCGCGACAAGATGTCGACGCCCTGGTATCGCGATTTCCAGGCCGCGGACCTGCCCCGCGCCAGAACCGCCTCGGGCGTCGAGGCAACCGTCATCGCGGGCCGCAGCCACGGTGTCGAAGGCGCCGTGTCCCGTCCCGCCACCGACCCGTATTACCTTGACGTGCACCTGCCGGCAGACACGCAATTCCGGCAGCCCCTGCCTCCCGGCCACAATGCCTTCGTCTACGTGTATCGAGGCAGTGTCGCCATCGGCGCCACCCGGATCGAGTCCGGCCGCATGGCCATCCTGGCCAACACGCCCGAGGCCGACGGCGTCGTCCTGGCCGCGCATGGCGGACCGGCACGCGCGCTGTTGATCGCGGGACACCCGCTGCGCGAGCCCATCGCGCAGTACGGACCGTTCGTCATGAATGACCAGCAGGAAATCTTCCAGGCGCTGAGCGACTTTCGCGACGGCCGCCTGGCTTGAGAAACACCGAGATGAAACCCGACATCGAATTGCACCGGGTCTACGACCACGCGGACGTCGCGCCGGGCCGCTACCGTGTCCTGGTGGACCGGTTGTGGCCCCGCGGCGTCCGCCGCGAGGACCTGGTCTACGACGCCTGGCCCAAGGACCTCGCGCCCAGTCCCGAACTGCGCCGCTGGTTCGGCCATCGTCCCGACCGGTGGGCCGAGTTCCACCAGCGCTATGCGTCCGAGCTCGGCGGCGATGCGCAGCGGCAGGAATTGTCCGCGCTGCTGCGCGATGCCGGTGGCCGCCCGATCACCTTGCTGTACGGCGCGAAGGACCCGGACCACAACCATGCGCTCGTGCTGCGCGACGCGCTGCTGCGCGCGGCCCGCCATTCCTCATGACCATGCTGACGCTGTTCGTGGAGTACCGTCCCACTCCCGTGGGGCAGATGCTCATCCTGACCGATGGCGACGGCCGCCTGCGGGCGGTCGATTGGGAAGACTACCAGCCGCGCATGCATGAACTGCTCGGCCATCACTACGGCAAGCAGGGTTACGCGCTGCGCGACAGAGACACCCCCAGCGAGGCCAGCCGGCGCCTGGAGGCCTACATGGCGGGCGAATTGCCGGCCATCGACGACCTCGAGGTGGCCACCGCCGGAACGGACTTCCAGCGCGACGTCTGGCGCGAACTCCGGCGCATCCCGGTCGGACAAACCATCAGCTACTCCGAACTCGCCTGCCGCATCGGGCGGCCCAAGGCGGTACGTGCGGTGGGGCTGGCCAACGGCGCCAACCCGGTCAGCATCGTCGTCCCCTGCCACCGCGTCATCGGCGCCAACGCCAGCCTTACCGGTTACGGCGGCGGGTTGCACCGCAAGGTCTGGCTGCTGGAACACGAAGGGGTCCGGCTGGCGCCGCGCGAGAGCCGCCGCCAGCCGGGCCTGTTCTGACGCCCCTTTACCCGGGGCGCCGCCCGGACGATGTCTACCGTTTCATCTTGGCGTTGTCGTGCGTGGACTTGATCAGGCTTTGCAGTTCCTTGCCCTTGGCCAGATGCTGCTGAAGGTTGGGCAGCGTCTTGGCGGCGAACGCCTTCACATCCGCGTCCTCGGCGTCCTTGGCGGCCTTTTCGAACAGCTTGACCGCGTCCTCGTGCGCGTCCACCGCGATGTCGTCGGCGTACTCCTTGTCGAAGTCAGGGCCGCTCTTCTTCTGCAGGTCGCTCAGCGCCGAACGCACCTTGCGGGTAGGCTCGGCCGGCAGCTGCACGCCCTTGCTGGAAGCGAGCGTCTTCAGCTCGCCGTCCACCTTCGTGTGGTCGTCCACCATCATCTTGGCGAAACTCTTCACATCGGGGTGGGAGCCGTTGCGCTCGGCGATCTGGCTGGCGCCGATCTCCAGTTGTCCGCTTTCCGCGGCATCTTGTAGAAAGCGCGCGTCCTTGCGGGCAAGATCGGCGGCGGCGGCCGAGCCGGCGCCGAACGCCAGGGCAACGGCCAATACGGCGGTCTGCAATCGATGCATGGCAATTCTCCTGTGATGAAGACCCTGGTGGCTCAGCAATCCGCATACCCGGGCAGCCCGGCCATCGGATCGCGGTTCCCTATTTGGGCCCTTCCCGCTTCTCCAGAACGGCGGGGGTATCGTCCTGCGGCGCGCTCAGGCCGGGCCGGTCCTGCCGCGGGTCCGGCTGCGGCGATCCGTCGTAGCTGGTGGCCGGCTTGTGCTCGGCCCGCCTGGATGGCGGCGCGCCGTCCTCGGCACCGGTGCTTTCGGGCAGCGACGCGAGCTGCCCCACGCCCTGCTCGTTCGACGGGCGCAGTTTCTCGTCCTCTTTCTTCGATTCCATGATGTGCTCACTCGATGTGCGGTTGGCCGCTCCTGCCAGCAAGCCCCGTTCCTCGCACACGGCGGTATAGTTGTCGCTCCCCGCCTTCACCCGAGACCCGCACCCATGGCCAGACTCCTGTACGACCTTGCCGGCGCCAATCCCGACTTCCGCTTCAGCCCCTATTGCTGGCGCGCGCGGCTGGCGCTGGCGCACAAGGGCCTGGAGGTGGAAACCGTGCCGTGGCGCTTCACCGAAAAGGACAAGCTCGCGTTCTCGGGGCAGGGCCGCGTGCCGGTGCTGGTCGACGGCGACCGGGTCGTGCCCGACTCCTGGCAGATCGCGCTGTACCTTGAAACGACCTATCCCGATGCCCCGTCGCTGTTCGGCGGGCCGCAGGCCCAGGCCATCGCCAGGTTCGTCAACAGTTGGGCCGATTCCGTGCAACTGCCCGGGCTCACGCGGCTGGTGCTGGTCGACATCCCCGCCACGCTGCACGAAAACGACGTGCCCTACTTCCACAGCAGCCGCGAGCAGCGCATGGGCATGCCCGTGGCCGCCGTCTGCGCCGACCGCGACACCCGCGTCGAGGAATTCCGGGCCAGCCTGACACCGCTGCGGCTGGTGCTCAAGACCCAGCCCTTCCTGTGCGGCGAGGCTCCCGCCTATGCCGACCACATCGTCTTCGGCGGCTTCCAGTGGGCGCGCTGCGTCAGCGACTTTCCCGTTCTTGCGGAAGGCGACGTCGTCGCGCAATGGCTGGAACGCATGCTCGAGGCCGCCGGTCCGGCGGCACGCCGCATGCCTTCGCTGCGGTCCTGAGCCCGGCACGTCCAACTGCAACATCGCTTGTACACGGGCGGTTCGCCCTCATATCCTTTGCCATCCGGCGCGGCGCAGGACGGTGCCCGCGCCTTGCTCCGACACGTTCCTGAAGCATCCGTCGCCTACGATGATCGATAGCATTTTACGATCAACCATATTGAATCAATCAATTTGATCAATTATCCAGTGACGTATACCATTCATATACGTCTTTTCAACCCAGCAAGAGAGGAAACCGCAATGTCTCTAGTCAATACTCAGGTCAAGCCGTTCAAAGCGACCGCCTTCAAGGAAGGCAAGTTCATTGAAGTCACCGACCAGACCCTGAAGGGCAAGTGGGCCGTGGTGGTGTTCTATCCGGCCGACTTCACCTTCGTGTGCCCGACCGAGCTGGAAGACCTGGCCGACAACTACGCCGAATTCCAGAAGCTGGGCGTCGAGGTGTACTCGGTCTCGACCGACACCCATTTCTCGCACAAGGCCTGGCACGACACCTCGCCCGCCATCGGCAAGATCAAGTACGCGATGATCGGCGACCCCACCTGGGAAGTCACCCAGAACTTCGAAGTCCTGCGTGAAGGCCAGGGCCTGGCCGACCGCGGTACCTTCATCATCGACCCGCAAGGCGTGATCCAGGCCGTGGAAGTGACCGCCGAAGGCATCGGCCGCGACGCCAAGGAACTGCTGCGCAAGGTCAAGGCCGCCATCTACGTGGCCAACCACCCGGGCGAAGTCTGCCCCGCCAAGTGGAAGGAAGGCGAGAAGACGCTGGCTCCTTCGCTGGACCTGGTCGGCAAGATCTAAGTCCCGCCCGCCGTTCGATGGCGGCGCCGCGCCGCGGGGCCGCCATCCGGCACGGAACGTAGCAGTCAAGCAGTAGAAAGGCAGTACCGCCCGGCACGCCACAAGCGAGCCGGGCGCCATCCGAGAACACAAGATACGGAGCGAAGGGAGCGAATATGTTGGACGCCAATCTCAAGACCCAGTTGCAGGCCTACCTGGAAAAAATCACGCAGCCGATCGAGATCGTCGCGTCCCTCGACGACGGCGACAAGTCTCGCGAGCTCGCTGAACTCCTGAAGGAAATCGCCGGCCTGTCGGAACGCATCACGCTGATCGAGCGACGCGACGACGACGAGCGCAAGCCTTCCTTCACCATCAATCGCCCCGGCGAGGACATCGGCATCCGCTTTGCCGCCATTCCCCTGGGCCATGAATTCACGTCGCTGGTCCTGGCCCTGCTCCAGGTCGGCGGCCACCCGATCAAGCTCGATGCCGACGTGATCGAGCAGATCAAGAACCTGGACGGCGACTTCTCCTTCGAGACCTATGTGTCGCTGTCCTGCCAGAACTGCCCCGAGGTCGTCCAGGCCCTGAACGTGATGTCGCTGCTGAACCCGCGCATCCGCCAGGTCACGATCGACGGCGCGCTGTTCGAGGACGAAGTCGAGAAGCGCCAGGTCATGGCCGTGCCCACGGTCTACCTGAACGGCGAAGTGTTCGGCCAGGGCCGCATGAGCGTGGAGGAATTCCTTGCCAAGCTCGACAGCAACGCCGGCCAGCGCGACGCCGAGAAGCTCAGCGCGCGCGAGCCGTACGACGTGCTGATCGTCGGCGGCGGCCCCGCGGGCGCGGCTGCTGCCGTCTACGCGGCGCGCAAGGGCATCCGCACCGGCGTCGTGGCCGAGCGCTTCGGCGGCCAGGTCCTGGACACGCTGGCGATCGAGAACTTCATTTCCGTCAAGGAGACCGAAGGGCCCAAGTTCGCCACCGCGCTGGAAGAACACGTCAAGGCCTACGACGTCGAGATCATGAACGTGCAGCGCGCCGAGGCCCTGGTGCCGGGCGCCAAGATGATCGAGGTCAGGCTGGCCAACGGCGGCGTGCTCAAGGGCCGCACGGTCATCCTGTCCACCGGCGCGCGCTGGCGCGAGGTGAACGTGCCGGGCGAACGCGAGTACCGCAACCACGGCGTGGCGTACTGCCCGCACTGCGACGGCCCGCTGTTCAAGGGCAAGCGCGTCTCCGTGATCGGCGGCGGCAACTCGGGCGTGGAAGCGGCGATCGACCTGGCCGGCCTGGTCGAGCACGTGACCCTGCTGGAATTCGCCCCCGAGCTGCGTGCCGATGCCGTGCTGCAACGCAAGCTCAACAGCCTGTCCAACGTCACGGTCATCACCCAGGCGCAGACCACCGAGATCACCGGTGACGGCAAGAAGGTGAACGGCCTGACGTACAAGGACCGGCAATCGGGCGAAGAGCACCACATCGAACTCGAGGGTGTCTTCGTGCAGATCGGGCTGGTGCCCAATACCGAATGGCTCAAGGGCACCGTGGCGCTGAGCAAGCACGGGGAAATCGAGGTCGATGCCAGGGGCCAGACCTCGGTGCCCGGCGTGTTCGCCGCGGGCGACGTGACGACCGTGCCGTACAAGCAGATCATCATCGCCGCGGGCGAAGGCGCGAAGGCCGCGCTCAGCGCCTTCGATCACCTGATCCGCTCGTCGGTGGAAGCCGATGCGCCGGAAACGGCTGCAGTGCCCGCCTGATTCCGTTGCTGGGTTGGCGGTCCAAGGCCCGCGGGGTTCGCCCCGCGGGCCTTTCTTATTTGGTGGATGCCAAGGGCAAAGCCAGTGCCTTGACGATCGCGCGAGCCGCGTCCGCGGGAGCCAGCGTGCAGGTATCGATGGCTACTTGCGGCTCCGGCATGGCCCGCTCGGACGCTGCAAACTGCTCGCGCAACTCCCGCAGAAGATCGAGCGACCGCAGCTTCCCGAACTCGGCACGACTCGGCGCGACCAGACGTTTTTCCTGCTCGGCCGCGGGAACGCTCAATCGGACAAACCGTGTCCTGCCACCGGCGGCTTCCACGACGTCCCGCGCACGCAGGGCAAAGCCCTCGGCAACCGACGGCTCCGGCGCGAACGTAAAGACAAGGGAGCGCGCGGCCACCGCGGCCTCGTGCATCATGTCAAGCCACATGCGTTCCCGCAGCCTGACAAACTGTTCGGTACCGAAGGGGAACACGGACGCCACGGCATCGACAATCAGGTGATTGTGGAAGACGGAAAAACCGGTCAGGCGACCGAGCTCTCGTGCAACGGTCAACTTGCCGGATGCGACGGGTCCATAGATGAAAACCATTTCCATGCCAGGCATTATGGCATCGGCACAACCCCGCTCAAACCTAGGCGGCGGCATCGTCGCCGGATTCCCACTGTTCGAGCAGGATGGCGATATTGGCCGCCGTGCGGCCGATGTGCTGGGCCAGCAGTTCGCTGGCGCGCGCCTCGTCGCGGTCCAGGGTGGCGCGCAGGATGGCCTCGTGTTCGTCGGGAATGTCGCGGTCCAGCGGGCGCTCGCGCAGGAAGATGCGGCGGTAGCGGTCGGAGAACGCCAGCAGCTTCTCGCAGAACTGGGCCAGCACGGGCATCTGGCCGCCGCCGATCAGCATCAGGTGGAACTCGCGATGGCGGATCTCCCATTCGGCGAGCGCCCCGGGGTCGGAAGCGGCCCGCTTCTCGACCTGTTGCAGGCGGTGATGGGCCGCCAGCACCGCGACCTCCCAGTCCTCGCCGCCCTGCTGCATGGAAATCCGCAGCGCGTGCGGCTCCAGCATGGTGCGCAGTTCGGTGATCTCCTGGTGGTTGCGCACGGACACGGGCGCAGCCTGGTAGCCGCGCTGGTCCTGCGCGATGACCAGCCCCTCGGCCGCCAGCCGGGACAGCGCCTCGCGCAGCGGGCTGAGGCTGACGTTGAATTGTTGGCTGAGCTGGTTCAAGCGCAGTTGCTGTCCCGGCCGGAAGGTGCCGTTCAACAATTCGTCGCGCAGCGACTGGGTCAATTGGGAGGTCAGGGATGTGCTCATGGACCGGCGTCAGGCATAAAATCGATATTGACTATAAAATCGATTTAAATAAATATAAACGAAAATCGACAACCAGGAGAATTTTCCCATGCTTCCCAAACGCATCGATCGCGCCGCCGTCGACGCCCGTATCGGGTCCTACGCCGACACCGCACAAACGCTGGATGAGCGCGCCGCCATCTACCAGGAACTGATCGGCTTCGTCCCGCCCCGCATCGAGGCGCGCCTGGCCGTCACCGGCGCGCTCGATCCCAAGCTGGTGGACCTGCAGGAAAAAATGCGCGAGCACGCGATGTATCCCAAGTGCTTCGACGTGAAAACGGCGCAGCTGATGCTGTTCGGCATGCTGCTGATGGACCTGAGCGACGCCGCCGTCCTGCATGGCATCGCCGCGCGCCGCGCCGGCGCGACCTGGGAGGAAATGCAGGCCGTCGTCAGCCTGTGCTTCCTGTTCCGCGGGCTCTCGGCCGCCAACCGCGGCGCCGAACTGCTGGCCAACATCGCCGAACACGAAGCCAAAAAGGAATCCCAGGGCTGACCCCCTCGCCGGGTGCTGCGGCCCGGCTCGACTACAACGACCTAGAACGATCTCAGGAGACAAACCATGACTTCGCCCCTCCGTTCCGGGCGGCGGACCGGCATGCTCGCGCTGGCCCTCGCTTGCGCCTTCGCCGGCCATCCGCTGACCGCCGCCGCGCAGGACTACCCGTCCCGGCCGGTCCAGCTCATCGTCCCGTTCGCGCCCGGCGGCGCCATCGACCAGATGGCCCGCGCCATGGGCGCGGCGCTCAGCCGCGAACTCGGCCAGCCCATCGTGATCGAGAACAAGCCCGGCGCAGGCGGCAACATCGGCGCCGAGCAGGTTGCGCGGGCGGCCCCCACCGGCTATGTGCTGCTGGTCGGCACCTCGGCCACGCACGGCGTCAATCCCTCGCTCTACGCCAAGCTGCCCTATGACGCGGTCAAGGACTTCGTTCCCGTGGCCCACTGGGGCTCGGTGCCCAACGTGCTGGCGGTCAACGCCGCCTCCAGCATACGGTCGGTCGAGGACCTGGTCGCCCAGGCCAAACGCGAGCCAGGCAAGCTGACCTACGGTTCCGCCGGCAACGGCACCTCGCTGCACCTGGCGGGAGAACTGTTCAAGCAGGCCGCGAAGGTCGATCTCGTGCACGTCCCCTACCGGGGCGGCGCCCCGGCCTCGCTCGACCTGCTGGCCGGCAACATCACCATGATGTTCGACACGGTGGCGGTGTCGCTGCCCAACCTGCGCGCGGGCAAGACGCGCGCGCTGGCGGTGGCCGCGCCCGCGCGCCACTTCGCCCTGCCCGACGTGCCGACCTTCGCCGAGAAGGGCTACCCCTCGGTGGTGTCGGCCACCTGGGCCGGCGTGTTCGCGCCCGCGGGTACGCCCGCGGCCGTCGTGCAGAAGCTCGAGGACGCCAATCGCCGCGCGCTGGAAGATCCGGCGGTGGCCGAGGTCATGCGCAAGACCGGTGTCCAGGTGGAGTTCCGCGGCAGCCGCGACTTCGCCACCTACGTGGCGAGCGAGATCGCGCTGTGGGGCAACATCATCCGGAGCAACAACATCCGGGCGGACTGACGCTGGCGCATGCAGGCCCCACAAGGGGCCTGCCCCCGGGAACGGCCCCTCGAACCACCGCAAGCACGAAACGTGGCACCATTACGACCGCCCAGCCCGTACCTCCTCGTCGAGCGGTAGATCCATGCCACACACCCCAGAAAAAAAGCCTGAATCGCTAGGCCAGGCCGCCTATCGGCAATTGCAGGAAGCCATCGAGACCGGCGTCCTCAAGCCGGGCGACCGCGTCAGCGTGAACGCCCTGGCCGACCGGCTGGCCATCAGCCGCACGCCGGTCCGCGAAGCCATCGCGTGGCTCGAGACCGACGGCCTGATCGTGCACCAGCCCTATCTTGGCCGCGTCATCGCCGAACTCGATCATCAGATGGTGAACGAGCTCTATGCGCTGCGCTTCGTGATCGAGCCGGCGGCGGTCGGCATGGCGGCCAAGAACGCCACCGACGCCGAGATCGACGTCTTGCGCGAGATGCTCGAGTTCGAGCGCTCCGTCCTGAACGATCCCATCGAGCGCGAACGCCACAACCGGCGCTTCCATAACGCGCTGTACCGCACGGCGCACAACCGCTATGTGATCAGCACGCTGCGCGCCCTGCAGACGCCCATGATCCTGCTGGGACCAGCCACGGCCACCAACCCCAAGCGCCTGCAGGACGCGTACGCCGAACATGCCGAACTGGTCGAATGCATCGCCGCGCACGACGTCGAGGGCGCACGCGCCGCCATGGTGCGCCACCTGACCGGCGGACAGCGTGCCCGCGTCAGCTATCTGCTCAATCGGCAGTCCGACTAGGGCCTGCCCATCTGGACGCGCTCATCCGCCCACGACGATGCCCAGCTTGTCGATCAGGCGGGTCCACTGCTCCAGTTCCGCACGGATGAAGGTCCCGAACTCGGCCGGCGTCGTCAGGGAAGGCTCGGCGCCGTGCTCCATCATCTGCTTGACGATCTCGGGCTCGCGCAGCGCGGCGTTCACGTCCTTGTTGAGCTTGTCGATTACCGCGGCGGGCGTGCCAGCCGGCGCGAGCAGGCCGAACCAGCCCACCGCCGCATAGCCAGGCACTCCCGCCTCGGCCACCGTGGGCAGGCCGGGCAAGGCCTTCGAGCGTTCGGCGCTCGTCACGGCAAGCGCTTTCAGGCGGCCCGTATCGACATAGCCCATCACCGTCTGCGCCGGCGCGAACATCAGGCTCAGCGTCCCGCCCAGGAGATCGGTCACGGCCTGGCCCGTGCCCTTGTAGGGCACGTGCATCATCTCGATGCCCGCCACTTCCTTGAACAGCTCAACGGACAGGTGCGAGGCCGCGCCCACGCCCGACGAGCCGAAGTTCAGCTTGCCGGGCTCGGCCTTGGCCCTGGCCACCAGTTCCTTGATGCTGTTGATGCCCAGGCGGGGATTGACCACCACCACATAGGCGGACGCCGACACCAGCGAGATGGGCGCGAACTGCCCGACGTTCTTCTTGTCGAGCGAGGCGGTCGAACTCATCATGAGCGTGTAGCCGTCCGCTGGCGCCCGCGCCACGAAATTGGCACCGATATGCCCGCTGGCGCCGGGCCGGTTGTCCACGATTACCTGGGTCTTCCAGACCTTGGTCAGATGGGCGCCCAGTATGCGTGCCAACGTATCCGCCCCGCCTCCGGGCGGGAACGGCACCACGATGGTGACCGGCCGCGACGGAAAGGCTTGCGCCTGGGCCTGCGTGGGCAGCACCACGGCCCACGCAAGCAAGGCCGCCGCGCGGCGTGCCGTATCGATAGCACATTTCATGATCCACCTCCTCCAATGAAAACAACCGCCGGGCGTCGTTCTTGATCTTCCCGGCGAGGTTCAACGCGCCGCCACGATGCGGGTGCGCAGGGCCATGGCGGGCTCCTCGAACGCACACTCCACGACGTCCCCCGGCTTCAGGAACAATTCGTCGGCATTGGGCTTGCCCACCGCCACGCCACCGGGCGCGCCGGTGGAGAACATGTCGCCGGGCTTGAGCGGCAGCAGTCTGGAGAAATGCTCGACGATGTCCGGCAGCTTCCAGATCTGGTCGGAAGTATTGACGCGCATGCGCTCTTCGCCGTTGACGCGGCAAGTCACCCAGATGTCGTAGGCGTCGCGCACTTCGTCCATGGTGATGATGTACGGCCCCAGCGGACCGAAACCCGGGGCGTTCTTGGCGGTCCAGAACCGCGACCCCGATGCGACTTCGCGCTTCTGGGTATCGCGGCAGGTCAGGTCGTTCAGGATGGTGATCCCGGCCACGTAGCCGAAGGCGTCCTCGCGGCGCGCGCGATAGGCGGGCTTGCCGATCACGAACACCAGTTCGGGCTCGTAGTCCAGGTGCGCCACGTCCACCGGCCGCTCCACCTCGGCGTCCTGGCCGACCAGGCAGGCGTTGAGCTTGATGAAGCCCGTCGGCTCCTCCGGCAATTCCTTGATCAGATCGGTGCGCTTGAGTTCTTCGAGATGGGTGCGGTAGTTCTTGCCCACGCACAGGAACTTCTCGGCATCGGGCACGGGCGGCAGCAGCCGGACATCGTCAAGCGCATAGGCATGGCGCTCGCGCAGCGCGGCGTCGCTCGACGCCGCGTCCAGCAACCGGCGCGCGCGCGCCAGTCCGGCGTCGCCCTCCTCCAGCAGCGCCCGCATGGAATACGGAAAAGCGGCCTCCCGCGGCTCCACGGCGGCCGCGCAGCGCGCCAGGTCGAGCATGCGGTCCTTGCACAGCACGCCGACGCGGGCAGCGGAAGATTCGGCGGGAACGGTAAAAGTGGCAAGTCTCATGCGGCGGGGCCTCAATCATCGTATCGAAGGTGCGATGCTATGCCTGAATTCAATTGAATTCAACTGAATTCATGCATAAAAAAACCGGGCCCTCTCGAATCGAGAGGGCCCGGCGTGACCGGCGGACGGGGAGTCTCTGCCCGCGGCGCCTTTCTTTTGAGGGGCGGACTTTTGAAGGGGGCGGCCCCTAGCCTTCGCGGCTTTCCAGCGTGAACGTGGCGCCGGCGTCCTGGGCCAGGACGCCGGTCAGCCAGGGCATGATTTCCTTCAGGGCCGACTCCAGCACCCACGGCGGGTTGACGATGAACATGCCGCTGCCGTACAGCCCCAGCCCGTCGCCCGAAGGCTTGCGCACGGTCAGGCTGACATGCAGCCAGGACCGGCCCGGCACGCGCGCCAGCCTTCCGGCCAGTTGCTGCGATTCGAGCCGCTGCACCTGCGGATACCAGATCGCGAAACAGCCGGTGGCGAAACGCTTCAAGCCCTCTTCCAGGCACTGGAGGACACGGGTGTAGTCGCGCTTGTCCTCGTACGACGGGTCGATCAGCACGATGCCGCGGCGGGTGGGGGGCGGCAACAAGGCCTTCACGCCCTCGAAGCCGTCCGCGGCGTAGATCATGGTGTGGCGCTCGATCTCCCGGCCCAGTTGCCGGCAGTTGCGCCGCAGGACGTCGATCTCGGTGGGGTGCAGCTCGAACAGGCGCAGGCGGTCCCGCTCGCGCAGCGCCTGGGCGGCGATGAAGGGCGACCCGGGATAATGGCGCAGCAGGTCGTCCTCGTTGAAGGCGGCGATCTCGTCCACGTATTCGGCCACGATGCCGGGCAGGTCGTCGCGCGTCCACAGGCGCGCGATGCCGGTCTCGAACTCGGCGTTCTTGCCCGCCCAGTCCCCTTCCAGCGCATAGATCCCGGCGCCCGCGTGGGTGTCGACGTACCAGTACGGCGCGTCCTTCTGCGCGAAATAGCGCAGCAATTGCACGAGCACGAGGTGTTTGAGCACGTCGGCATGGTTGCCGGCGTGGAAGGCATGGCGATAGCTGAACATGGGATTTCCAGAAGAGCGCTCATTGTAGGCGCCCCGGCGGCGTGGCCGCTCGACCGCGTTACATGTGCCACGCATCCCTTGCAATCGTGACGGCTTGCACGGACCGCCCGCGTGGGGCCGGCCATGCCGGCGCCACGGCTTACAAATGCACACAGGCTGCTTTGACACCCGGCGGACCGGCCCCGTATGTTGAAAGCACCGGCCACATCCGCCTTGCCGGAACGGCCGCTTTCAAGGAGAGATCGATGAGGACACGCAACCTGATGATCGCCGCCATGATTGCAGCCTTCTCGGCCGCCGCGCCCCTGGCCATGGCCCAGGGCGACGGCCAGGCCACCAAGGAGTCGGCGGGCAAGTTCGCCAGCGACACGGTAATCACCACCAAGGTCAAGGCCGCGCTGCTCAAGGAACAAGCCACGCAATCGCTGAGCATCAAGGTCAAGACGGTCAATGGCGTGGTGCAGTTGTCCGGTTCGGCCGACGACTCCGCGCAGATCGATTCCGCCGTGAGAGTGGCACGCGGCATCGACGGCGTCCAGGACGTCAGGAACGACATCCAGCTCAAGAAACAAGGCGAGCGCTGACCCGCCGCGGGCGGCGCGCCGCCGGCCGCCGCCCTCGGGCGGGATGCCTCGGGCATCCCGCCAGAAGTCCCGCCAGACCTGGCTTTTCATTTTGATGAACCGCCCCTAATATGCGCCTGGGGGGCAGGCCGTCGACGGGCCGAGACCGGCACGCGCCAAGCAATGGCGACGCGCCGCACCAGGCGCTGCGCATGGCTTCCCACTTCGTCCACGTACCTGGAAGCCACCATGCTAGAGCGCCTATTCAAACTCCACGAACACGGCACCAATGCTCGCACCGAGCTGCTGGCGGGAATCACCACGTTCCTGACCATGTCCTACATCATCTTCGTCAACCCGCAGATCCTGTCCACCACGGGCATGGACAAGGGCGCCGTCTTCGCCGCCACCTGCATCGCGGCGGCGATCGGCTCCCTGATGATGGCCTTCGTGGCCAACTACCCCATCGGCATGGCGCCGGGCATGGGGTTGAACGCGTTCTTCGCGTTCACCGTCGTGGCGACCCTGGGCTTCACCTGGCAGCAGGCGCTGGGCGCGGTCTTCATCTCGGGCGTCATCTTCATCGTGCTGACCGTCACCGGCGTGCGAAGCTGGCTGATCGCCGGCATCGCGCCTTCCCTGCGCAGCGCCATCGCGGCCGGTATCGGCCTGTTCCTGGCCATCATCGCGCTCAGCAGCTCCGGCATCGTGGTCGCCAGCCCCGCCACGCTGATCACCATGGGCGACCTGCACAAGCCCGCCCCGCTGCTGGCCATACTCGGCTTCTTCATCATCGCCATCCTGGATGCGCTGAAGGTCCGCGGCGCGATCCTGCTGGGCATCCTGATCATCACGGTGCTCAGCATGGTGCTGGGCATCAACGAATTCCACGGCGTCTTCTCGTCCCCGCCCAGCTTGGCGCCCACCTTCCTGCAACTGGACATCCTGGGCGCGCTGCACATGGGCTTCGTGCACGTGGTGCTGGTGTTCGTGCTGGTCGAAGTGTTCGACGCCACCGGCACGCTGATGGGCGTGGCCAAGCGCGCCGGCCTGCTGGCCGAGGGCAAGAACCGCATCGGCCGCGCCCTGCTGGCCGACAGCACCGCCATCACCGCGGGCTCGCTGCTGGGCACCAGCAGCACCACGGCCTACGTCGAAAGCGCCTCGGGCGTCCAGGCCGGCGGCCGTACCGGCCTGACGGCCCTGGTGGTGGGCGCGCTGTTCCTGGCCGCGCTGTTCATCTCGCCGCTGGCCGGCTCGGTGCCCGCCTACGCCACCGCGCCCGCGCTGCTGTACGTGGCCGGCCTGATGATGCGGGAGCTGATCGACGTCAAGTGGGACGACATCACCGAAGCCATCCCCGCCGCGCTGACGGCACTGGCCATGCCCTTCACGTACTCGATCGCCACCGGCCTGGCGTTCGGCTTCATCAGCTACGTCGTGCTCAAGGCATGCACCGGCCGCATCCGCGAAATCCATCCCGCGGCCTGGCTGATCGCCATCCTGTTCCTGATCCGCTTCGCCTTCTTCGCGGCCTGAACCAGGAGCGGGGTCTAATCCTCGTCGACGAACAAGGTGCAGGCCCCCTCCTCGGCCGCGCTGACCGCCCGGCGCATGTGGCCGAACAGATCGCGCCCGACGCCGCGGCGATGCGGCCGCAGGTCGGGCGCGGCCTGGGCGGGACGGGCGCCCAGGTCCGCCAGCACCTCCAGCACGCCGCGCCGCGCGTCCAGCCGCACCCGATCCCCGGTTCGCACCCGGCCGATGAGTCCCCCCTTCAAGGCCTCGGGCGTGACGTGGATGGCCGCGGGCACCTTGCCCGAGGCCCCCGACATGCGGCCGTCGGTCACCAGCGCGACGTGGAATCCCCTCCCCTGCAACACCGACAGCGTGGGCGTGAGCTTGTGCAGTTCGGGCATGCCGTTGGCGGCCGGCCCCTGCCAGCGCACGACCGCGACGAAATCGCGCTCCAGCTCGCCCCGCTGGAAAGCGGCCAGCACCTCGTCCTGGTCGTCGAACACGATGGCGGGGGCTTCCACCACCTGGTGCTCGGGCGCCACCGCCGAGATCTTGATGATGGAACGGCCCAGGTTGCCTTCCAGCACGCGCAGCCCGCCATTGGGCGAGAACGGACGGTCCAGCGGACGCACGATGGAGTCGTCTCCCGGGGTCTCGGCGCCGTCCCGCCAGGCCAGCCGGCCGTCCTCAAGACAGGGTTCGCGGCAATAGGCTTCGAGCCCCTTGCCCACGATGGTGGTGACGTCCTCGTGCAGCAGCCCTCCCCTGCGTAACTGGCGGATGACGAACTGCAGGCCGCCCGCGGCCTGGAAACCGTTCACGTCGGCCTTGCCGTTCGGATAGACGCGAGCCAGCAGCGGCACCACCTCGGACAAGGCGTGGAAATCGTCCCAGTTCAGTTCTATGCCGGCTGCCCGCGCCATGGCCACCAGGTGCAAGGTATGGTTGGTCGACCCTCCGGTGGCCATCAGGCCGACGATGCCGTTGACGAAGGCCTTCTCGTCCAGGACGTCGCACAGCGGCGTATACCGCCCGCCACCGTGCCAGAGCGATACGGCCTGCCTGGCCGCCTCGCGGGTCAGGGCCTCGCGCAGCGGGGTATGGGGATTGACGAAGGACGTTCCGGGCAGGTGCAGGCCCATGAACTCCATCAGCATCTGGTTCGAATTGGCGGTGCCGTAGAAGGTACAGGTGCCCGGCCCGTGATAGGCCTGGCTCTCGGCTTCCAGCAATTCCGCGCGGCCGACCTTGCCTTCGGCATACAGCTGCCGGATCCTGGCCTTCTCGTCGTTGCTCACGCCGGTGGTCATGGGCCCGCCGGGGACGAACACGGCAGGCAGATGGCCAAAGGACAACGCGCCGATGACCAGGCCGGGGACGATCTTGTCGCAAACGCCCAGGTAGACCGCCGCGTCGAACATCTGGTGCGACAGGGCCACGGCCGTGGCCATCGCGATGACGTCGCGCGAGAACAGCGACAGTTCCATGCCCGCCTGCCCCTGGGTGACGCCGTCGCACATGGCCGGCACGCCGCCGGCGAACTGCGCCGTGGCGCCGGCCGCCAGCGCGGCCTCCTTGATCCAGGCGGGGAAATCGGCCAGGGGCTGGTGGGCCGACAGCATGTCGTTGTAGGCCGACACGATGGCCACGTTGGGCTGCTCCTGCACCTTGAGCATCAGCTTCGCCCGATCGGGCATGGCCGCGAAACCGTGCGCCAGGTTGGTACACGACAGGTGGCTGCGCTCGACCTTCGTGCCGGCCCGCGCGCGGGTTTCCTCCAGCCACTGCGCGCGGCGGTCCCCGCCTCGCGCGATGATGCGGTCGGTGACTTCCTGTAGGACGGGATGCAAGGACATGGCGATCGACCTCCGGGATGCTCGCGCGCGCGGCGGACGCCGCGGCGCCGGCGGTGGGCGCGTACGCAAGTATCGGGCCCGCCAGCTGGCTGGCGGGCTAGCCTTCCAGCGACTTCAAGCGGCGCAACTGGGGAAACAATACCATCCACAGCAGGGCCACCGCGATCGTGCCCGCGCCGCCGATCAGCACCGCCGGCACGACGCCGAACAGCGCGGCCGTCACGCCCGACTCGAATTCGCCCAGTTGATTGGAGGTACCGACGAACAGGGAGTTCACCGCGCTGACGCGGCCCAGCATTTCCGGCGGCGTCTGCAGCTGGACCAGCGTGAAGCGGATCACGACGCTGACCACGTCCGAGGCCCCGAGCACGAACAGCGCCGCCATGGAAACGGCCAGGTGCGAAGACAGGCCGAACACGACCGTGGCCAGGCCGAATACGGCCAGCGACGAGAACAGGATGCGGCCGACGTTGCGATGGATGGGGTGGTGGGCCAGGAAGACCGACATGGCCAGCGCCCCCAGGGCGGGCGCCGTGCGCAGCAAGCCCAGCCCCCACGGGCCGGTATGCAGGATGTCGCGCGCGTAGATGGGCAGCAGCGCGGTCGCGCCGCCCAGCAGCACCGCGAACAGGTCCAGCGACAGCGTCCCCAGGATGACCGGACGGCTGCGAATGAAGGCAATGCCCGAGAAAACGGACTTGAGCGTGACCGGCTCGCGGGTGGATGCGGTGCGTTCCGCCCGGATCATCGCCACCAGTCCGCCACCGACGAAGAAGAACACGCAGGCCACGACGTAGGCCACCATGGACCCGAACCCGTACAGCAGCCCGCCCATCGCGGGGCCGAGGATCTGCGCGGTCTGGGTGGCGGAGGTGGACCAGGCCGCTGCCTGGGGGATGAGGCTGCGCGGCACCACGCCCTGCACCAGCGCAGCCATGGTGGGCGACTCGAAGGCGCGCGCGGCGCCGCCCAGCGCCACCAGCCCCAGGATGGCGTCGCGCGTGAGCCAGCCTTCCCATGTACCGAAGGCCAGCAGGCCCGCCGCGATCGACTCCACCACCATGCAGACGCTGGCGATGACCCGCCGGTCGTAGCGGTCGGCCACCTGTCCCACGACGAAGGTCAGCACCACCATGGGCAGGAACTGCGCCAGCCCGACCAGGCCCAGGTCAAAGGCGCTGCCGGTGATCTCGTAGACCTGCCAGCCCACGGCCACCGACAGCATCTGGAACGACAGGGTCGACATGACCCGGCTGAACCAGAACAGGATGAAGGGAGGATGGCGCGCGACCGACCGGATGCCGGCGGGATTATCGTCCGAACTCATCACCCATCTCTTGCGCGCGATGGGCTGCGGCCTGCATGGCTCGGACCACGGCCTGGCGGAAATTCGCCTGGGCCAGGACGTCCAGGGCCGCGGCCGTGGTGCCTCCCTTGGAAGTCACGCGCTCGCGCAGCACCGACGGCGGCTCGGAAGACTCGGCAGCCAGGCTGGCCGCGCCCGACAGCGTGGCCAGCGCCAGTGCGCGCGACTGCTCGTCGTCCAGCCCCACGGCTTTGCCGCCTTCGATCAGGGCTTCGATGAACAGGAAGACATAGGCCGGACCGCTGCCGGACAGCGCGGTCACGCCGTCCAGGTCGGCCTCGCGCGAGACCCAGACGGTGCTGCCTACGGCTTCCAGCACGGCCTGGGCCTGCGCCCGGTCGGCTTCGCCCACGCCATCGAGCGCGGCCAGGCCGGTCACGCCCTGCCCGATCAGCGCGGGCGTATTGGGCATGCAGCGCACGACGCGCAGCCACGGCTGCGTGTCGGATCCCAGCCAGCGCGCCAGGTCGGCGGCCCGGATGCCGGCGGCGATGCTGATCACCAGACTGTCCTTGAGCCAGGGCCGGCTCGCCGCGGCAACCTCTTTCATCACCTGCGGCTTGACCGCATACACCCAGATGTCGCAACGGGACAAGGCCTCGTCCGGCCCGGCCGCGACCGAGGCGCCGCGCGCCGCCCAGGCCTGCCGGGTGGACTCATGCGGATCCACGACGTGGATGTTCCCCATGGGGCAGAACTTGCCCGCCAGGCCGGAGATCAGCGCGGCGGCCATGTTGCCGCCGCCGATGAATGCGATGGAAAGCGCTTGGGTCATTGAGGTTTCCTTGGGAAGCGTTGTGGCCGCGCGCTCAGGACGAGTAATCCCGGGCGCCGAAGATGGCGGTGCCCACCCGGACGATGGACGCCCCGGCCGCCACCGCGGCCTCCAGGTCGTCCGACATGCCCATGGACAGGGTATCGAGCCCGAAGCCTTCCCGGTTCAGGTCGCGCATGAGCGCCGCCAGGCTGGCGAAGACCGCCTGCTGGCGGACGGGGTCCTGCTGGGGGGCGGGGATGCACATCAGGCCGCGCAGGCGCACGCGCGGCAGCGCGGCGATTTCCCGCGCCAGCCCGAGCGCTTCGGCGGGCGCCACGCCGCTCTTGGTGGGCTGGTCGTCGATGTTGACCTGCATGCACAGCTGGAGGTCGGCCATGCCGGGCGGCCGCAGGTCGGACAGGCGCTGGGCGATCTTCAGGCGATCGATGCTGTGGACCCAGTCGAAATGGGCTGCGACCAGGCGGGCCTTGTTGCTTTGCAGGGGGCCGATGAAATGCCATTCGGTGCCGGCCCGCAGATCGTCCAGCGCGGCCAGCTTGTCGACGGCCTCCTGGACGTAGCTTTCGCCGAAGGCCCGCTGCCCGGCCCCGTGGGCCTCGCGCACCGCCTGGGCGGAAAAGGTCTTGGACACCGCCAGCAGCGCCACCTCGCCCGGCGCGCGGCCGCAGGCCTGGGCGGCATGGTCGATGCGCCGGTGGACGGCGCGCAGGTTGTCGGCGATGAGCGACATGGCTTCAGGGGAAAAGCGACGATTATATAGGCCGCCCACCCCGCCGAACCGTCCGCGCTAGCCCAGCAGCGTGGTCTGCACGAAGATGCCGGCGAACACCGAGAAACCGAACCAGGTGTTGTGCAGGAAGGCGCGAAAGCACGCCGCGCGGTCGCGATGGCGGATCCACCACAGGTGGCGCACGGCGATGGCGGCGGCGCCCGCCAGCCCCGCCGCGTAGGCCCATCCGTAGTCCAGCATGGCGCCGACCACGCCCAGCAGCGCCAGGGTCGCCGCATAGCATACGCCCACGGCGGCCACGTCCCACTTGCCGAAGGTGACGGCGGAGGTGCGCAGGCCGAGTTTGAGGTCGTCGGGCCGGTCCACCATGGCGTACTCGGTGTCGTAGGCGATCGCCCAGAAGATGTTGGCCGCCAGCATGATCCAGCCTTCCAGCGGCACGGTCTCGAGCACGGCCGCGTAGGCCATGGGGATGCCGAAGCCGAAGGCGATGCCCAGGTAGGCCTGGGGGATGGCGAAGAAACGCTTGAACTTGGGATAGGTGACGGACAGGAACACGGCCACCACGGACAGGGCCCAGACCAGGTGGTTCATGGGCAGGATCAGGAGCAGCGCCAGCAGCGTCAGCGCCAGCGTCACGCCCAGCGCCTCGCGGCCCGAGATCAGTCCCGACGTCAGCACCCGGTCGCGCGTGCGCTCGACGTGCAGGTCGACGTCGCGGTCGAAATAATCGTTGATGCCGCAGCCGGCCGATCGCATCAGCACCGTACCCATCACGAAGGCGAACACAAAATACAGCGACGGCCCGCCCTTGCTGGCGGCCCACAGGGCCCACAGCGTGGGCCAGACCAGCAGCAGGATGCCGATCGGCTTGTCCAGGCGCACCAGGCGCATGTACAGGCCCAGGCGGTGGGAAAGGGAGACGGGAAACGTAGGGTCCATGGCGTTATGGTACCAGCGCCTCTCACTGGATCGGGTGATGCGTGCCCGCCCTGAGTTGCCTAGAATCCGCGCATGAGAAAAATCCTGCTCGCCTCCGCGCTGTGCGCGACGCTCGCCGGCTGCGCCACCGTGGAGCCCGCCGGCACCGCCCAGTCATCCCAATCCTTGGCGGCGGCTCAAGCTGCCTTCCAGCAGATCCAATGGGGCTTTCTACAGCCCTACATCGGCCACCTGTACGTCAACGACGATGGCGACTGGCTGCAGGTAATGGCGGACCCGGCCCAGGGCGCGCTCGCCATCAGGCTCTACACGGCCAACAACCTGCGAGACTCCAGCGCGATCCGGCTACTCGTACGCCCCACGGCCCAGCCGGACACCTACCACATGCTGATCGAGCAATCCGGCATGTTCAGCGACGACCAGGCGACCATCCGCTTCGACGAAAGCGGGCGCATGAAAATCCTGAACGGCTCGCTGAACGATCTGCAACTGTCCCTGGCCGACGCTGCCGCGCATTTTTCCTATCGCGCATCGGCCGCCTCGTTCCACATGAGGCCCAAGCCGCTGCGCCGCGACGTCTATACCCTGCCCGACGGCGGCACGATCCCCGTCAGCCTGGACCCGGCCTCCCCCTACCAGCAATTGCGCGCCGCCTCGCCGTTCGGCATCTGGGAACAAAGCGTGGGGCAGACCTTCGTCAGCCGCATCGTCCTGTTGAAAATCGACAAGGACGACGCAGGCAACCTGGTTTTCCAGTACAGCCTGCCCGACGGATCGAACCCCGGCCGGGAGGTCTTTCAGGCGCCATCCAGTACGGACCCCAGGGCATTGCGCGTACTGAGCATGCCGAACCGGCCCGCGGGTTCCTTCGACAGCAGGCAACTGACGCTGTCGGCGGATGACCGCCTGATCCACCGATTCACGGGCACGGAAAACATCTTCACCTACAACGGCGACTATCTGAACATCTACATCAACCGCGGCGATTCCATCCGGATCATGAGCCGGGCGCAGGGGCCGGACGATGACTCGCCGTCGACAGGGAACAATATCTATCTTCCCGTGACCCGCGAGCGCCTGGCCGCGGCGATGGAAAACCGCGAGCGCCAGCAAGTCGAGCGCGAACGGGACCGCATATATGCCCAGCGCCGCGCCGCCGAGCGGGCGGCCGAATCCCAGGCCACGACGAACGCCATACTGAGCGGCCTGGCCAGCGGCTTCCAGCAGGCCAACCAGAGCAACCAGCGCATGGCGCAGCAGTCCCGCGACTTCGAACGCGACCTGAACCAGAAGCTGCGGCAGATCGAACAGCAGAAACAGCAGCGCGACCGCGAAGCCGCCGCGCATGCCGACCGGATCATGGCGGCCAACGCCGCGGCTGCGCAGACCCGCGCGGCGTCCGCGCCGACATCCACGGCCTCTTCCCCGCCGCAACGAACCGCGGCCGCGGCACCGGCGGCATCAGCGAGCGCGCAGGAAGCCCAGCGCAAGCAGGAAGAACAGCGCAAGGCCGAGGAAGCCCGCGCCGCGGAACAGGCCAGGCTGGCCAAGGAAAAACAGCGCGAGGAAGAAACCCGCAGGAAGGCGGAGCTCGCCCGCCAGGAACAGGAACGCCGGACCCAGGCGCTGCTGGATCATCTCGCCGCCGAGCGGCGCGCCATACGCCTGCAGGCGGCCCAATGCCCCGCCAAGGGGGGACTGCCCTCGGTGATCGGCATCCGGCCCCGCGTGCAGCCCAAGGTCGCCAACTGCATCACGGTGCATTTCGAAGCCCGCTGCCCCGCCGACCGTCCCGGCACGGGAATGATCGGGTCGATCTGGGCCTACAACGGCATGGGCAATTGCACCGAAACCGGCGACCTGCCGCGCAAGCTGGCCTGCGACGTGCGGGAAGCCGTGGTCGAGGTCACGAACGTGACCACCTGCCAATAACAGCGGCGGGGCCCTGCCGGGCCCCGGACACCGCTAGTTCAGCCCGCGCAGCGCGAAGCGCTTGAGCTTGCCCGTTTCGGTACGGGGCAAGGCGTCGACGAAGCGGATGACGCGCGGGTACTTGTAGGGAGCGATGGTGCGCTTGACGTGCTCCTGCAGGGTCTTGGCCAGATCGTCTCCAGGCGCGAAGCCGGGGCGCGGCACGACGAAGGCGGTGACGACCTGGCCGCGCTCTTCGTCGGCGACGCCGATCACGCCGCATTCGGCCACGGCCTCGTGCTGGAGCAAGGCGCTTTCGACCTCGGGGCCGGCGATGTTGTAGCCGGCCGAGATGATCATGTCGTCCGTGCGGGCCTGGTAATACAGGTAGCCGTCCTCGTCCATCATGAAGGAATCGCCGGTAAGGTTCCATCCCTGGCGCACGGCGTTGGCCTGGCGATCGTCGGCCAGGTATTTGCAGCCGGTGGGGCCGCGCACGGCCAGGCGGCCGACGGTGCGGGGCGGCAGCGGCTGCATGGATTCGTCGACGACGCAGGCTTCGTAGCCGGGCACCACCTTGCCGATGGCGCCGCGGCGCACGTCCTGGCCGGCGCTGGAGATGAAGATGTGGATCATCTCGGTGCTGCCGATGCCGTCGGTCATTTCCACACCCGTGGCCTGCTTCCAGCTCTGGCGCGTGGCGTCGGGCAGCGCCTCGCCGGCCGAGACGGAATGGCGCAGGCTGGAGATGTCGTAGCCCGAGGCCAGGGCCGCCATCTGGCGGTAGAAGGTAGGCGCGGTAAAGACGATGGTGGCGCGGGTGGCCTGGATGGTCTCCAGCAGCGAGGCCGGCGTCAGCTTCTCGGACAGCACGGTGGACGCGCCCGCGCGCAGCGGGAAGCACAGCATGCCGCCCAGGCCGAAGGTGAACGCCAGCGGCGGCGTGCCGCAGAAGATGTCGTCGGGCGTGGCCTGCAATATCGACCGCGGGAACAGGTCGCACATCGCCAGCACGTCGCGGTGGAAATGGATGCAGCCCTTGGGGCTGCCCGTGGTGCCGCTGGTGAAGGCGATCAGGCAGACGTCGTCGCCGGCCGTGTCGCAGGCGGGAAAGGAGGCGGACTTGTCGCGCGCCAGGGCCTCCAGCGATTCGGGACCGTCGTCATTGAAGAAACGGGCCTGGGTCAAGGTGGGACAGTGGGTCGGGCCGGGCCGCATGCAGGCGTCGATCTCGTCGCGCAAGCGCACGTCGCACAGCGCCGCGCTGACCTGCGCCTTGTCGATGACGGGCTTGAGCTCCACCGCGCGCAGCAGCGGCATGGTGGGCACCGCCACCAGACCCGCCTTGATCGTGGCCAGGAGGGCGATCGCCATGGCCGGATTGTTCGGGCCGCGCAGCAGGACCCGGTTGCCCGGCACCAGGCCCATGTCCTCGACCAGGACATGCGCCAGGCGGTCCACCCGCTGCTGCAACTCGGCATAGGTGATGGCCGAAGGCTTGCCGTCGGTCACCGTCCAGATGGCTGGGCGCCGGCCGTGCCCCGCCGCCACCGCGCCGTCGACCAGCTCGGCCGCGCAATTGAAGCGGGCGGGATAGCGGACGGCGGGATGATCGAGCAGGAATGCCGGCCAGGCCTCGGGCGGCGGAAGATGATCGCGCGCAAAGGTATCGAGATGCCCCGAGCGTTCCATGAGTGGTCTCCAGCGGTATGCGCGGCCTCGCGGCCGGGCAGTGACGGGTCGAAGATTAATTTAACTTAAAATTTTTAAACCTCAAATAATTTTCCGCATCCAGGCGGAGAAAAAACATAGAAAAAATCCCTGCATCGCGTCGCCCGCGAGGCAGGGATTTCCATGACACGGCGCCAGGGACGGCGCCCGGGCCTCGGGGTTATTGCAGCAGGCTGCGCAGCATCCAGGCGGTCTTCTCGTGGAATTCCAGGCGCTGGGTCAGCAGGTCGGCGGTCGGCTCGTCGCTGGCGGCGTCGGCCACCTTGAGGATGTTGCGGGCGGTCTTGGCCACCGCCTCGTGCCCCACCACCAGTTGGCGCACCATTTCCAGTGCCTCGGGCACGTCGGCCGGCTCGCTGATCGTGGTGAGCTTGGCGAACTCGCGGTAGGTGCCCGGCGCGAAGTGCCCCAGCGCGCGGATGCGTTCGGCCACGTCGTCGATGGAGTTCCACAGGTCGGTGTACTGGGTCATGAACATGGCATGCAGGGTGTTGAACATCGGCCCCGTCACGTTCCAGTGGAAGTTGTGCGTCATCAGGTACAGCGTATAGGTATCGGCCAGCAGCTTGGACAAGCCCCCGGCCACCGCGGCGCGGTCCTTGTCCGAGATGCCGATGTCGATGCGCAGCGCACCGGCGGCCGAGCGGGCCGCACCGCCATTGCTTGCGAGTTTCTTGGCAGATGCTTTCTTCACCATTGTTGACTCCTTGTCAAAGTCGAAACCGACGTCACAGGATACTAGATTGGGATGATACGTGGCATGACAAGCGCCGCCCGGCTCAGGCCGTCTGGGCGCTGGACTCCAGCATGGTCACGCCGTTCAGCCGACAGGCATGGATCGCGGCGATCAGGGTGTCGATGGCGGCGGTGCGGGGGAAGCTCTTGCGCCACGCCAGCACCACGCGCCGATCGGGCACCGGGTCCTCGAAGGGGATGTAGCGCAGCAGGTCGCGGTCGTCGGGCTGCGACGGGATCGACGACATCGGCAGCACCGTGATCCCGATGCCCGAGGCCACCATGTGGCGGATGGTCTCGAGCGACGACCCCTCGAAGGTCCGCTGTATGCCCTCGGTGGTCGCCGAAAAGCGCGACAGCTCGGGACACACCTCCAGTACCTGGTCGCGGAAGCAATGGCCCGTGCCCAGCAGCAGCATGGTCTCGCTCTTGAGCTCCTCGGCCTTGACGTGGCTGCGGCTGGCCAATGGATGGCCCTTGGGCACGGCCACCACGAAAGGCTCGTCGTACAGCGGCTGGATGGACAGGCCGGCGTCGGGCAGCGGCAGGGCCATGATGGCGCAGTCGATCTCGCCCTGGCGCAGCAGTTCCAGCAGCCGTGCGGTGAAATACTCCTGCAGCAGCAGCGGCATCTGCGGCGCGCTCTCGATCAACCGGGGCACCAATTGCGGCAGCAGGTAGGGGCCGATGGTGTAGATGACGCCCACCCGCAGCGCGCCGGACAGCGGGTCGTGCCCCTGCTTGGCGATCTCCTTCAGGTTCGCGCTTTCCTCCAGCACTTTCTGGGCCTGGGCGACGATGCGCTCGCCGATGGGCGTCACGCCCACCTCGGTGCCGCCGCGTTCGAACAAGGTCACGCCCAGTTCGTCCTCCAGCTTGCGGATGGCCACCGAAAGCGTGGGCTGGCTGACGAAACAGGCCTCGGCGGCGCGACCGAAGTGCCGTTCCCGCGCCACCGCCACGATGTACTTCAGTTCTGTCAGGGTCATCTCTCGCCTCTTTTCAAGCCTTGAGGAAATCTTCCCGCCCGCGCATCCATCGCGCCAGATGGGCGGACACCACGTCCTGCGCACGCGCCTGCAATTCGGCCGCGGCCTCGTGCGCCTGCTCGGCGATCTCCAGGTCGGCGTCCAGGTCGGCGAACCGCATCAGCGCCAGGCCCGATTGCCGCACGCCCAGGAACTCCCCGGGCCCGCGCAGCTCGAGGTCGCGCCGCGCGATCTCGAAGCCGTCGGTGGTTTCATGCATGGTGCGCAGCCGGGCCTTGGCGACCTGCGACAGCGGCGCCTGGTACATCAGCACGCACACCGACTCGGCCGCGCCCCGCCCTACCCGGCCGCGCAACTGGTGCAGTTGCGCCAGGCCGAAGCGTTCGGCGTGCTCGATCACCATCAGCGAGGCATTGGGCACGTCCACGCCGACCTCGATCACGGTGGTGGCCACCAGCAGGTCGAGCTCGCCATCCTTGAAGGCCTGCATGACGGCCGCCTTCTCGGAAGTCGGCAGCCTGCCATGCACCAGTCCCACGCGCAGTTCGGGCAGCGCCTGCCGCAGCGTCTCGAAAGTGTCGACGGCGGTCTGCAGTTCCAGCGTCTCGCTTTCCTCGACCAGCGGGCACACCCAATACACCTGGCGACCGGACCGGGCCGCCTCGTGGATGCGCGCGACCACCTCGTCGCGGCGCGTGTCCGACAGCAGCTTGGTGATGACCGGCACCCGGCCCGGCGGCAGCTCGTCGATGACCGACACGTCCAGGTCGGCGAAGAAGGTCATCGCCAGCGTGCGGGGAATGGGCGTGGCGGACATCATCAGTTGATGGGGGAAGACCTCGTCTTCGCCGCCCTTGTTGCGCAGGGCCAGCCGCTGGCCCACGCCGAAGCGGTGCTGCTCGTCGACGATGGACAGGCCCAGCCGCGCGAACTGCACGTGCTGCTGGATCAGCGCCTGCGTGCCCACCGCCAGCGGCGCCTCGCCGCTTTCTATCAGCGCGGCCGCCTCGCGCCGCGCCTTGGGGGTCAGGCTGCCGGTCAGCCAGGCCACCTTCACGCCCAGCGGCTCCAGCCAGCCGACCAGCTTGCGGAAATGCTGTTCGGCCAGGATCTCGGTGGGCGCCATCAGCGCCGCCTGGTAGCCGTTGTCTATCGCCTGCGCGGCGGCCAGCGCCGCCACCACGGTCTTGCCGCTGCCCACGTCGCCCTGCAGCAGCCGCTGCATGGGGTGCGGCCGGGCCAGGTCGGCGGCGATCTCGTCCCGCACCCGCTGCTGGGCGCCGGTCAGCTCGAACGGCAGCGCGCGCAGCAGCCGCGCCACCAGGCCGTCCGACGCGGTGGAGCGCGCCAGCGGCGGCGCCCGCTTGTCCAGCCGGGCGGCGCGCGCACGCGCCAGCGACAGTTGCTGGGCCAGGAGCTCGTCGAACTTGATGCGCAGCCAGGCCGGATGCGCGCGATCGATCAGGGGCTGCGTGGCCACGTCGGGCGGCGGCGCATGCAGCAGGCGCACGGCCTCGCCGAAAGGCATCAGGCCATACCGTTGCAGCAGCGCCTCCGGCAGCGTGTCGCGCAGATCCGCCTGCTGCAGCGCCGCGGCAACGGCCTTGCGCAGCGTGGCCTGCGGCAGCCCCTCGGTGGTGGGATAGACCGGCGTCAGGCGATCCGGCAAGGGCGTGTCGCCGTCGGCGACCGTGGTGCGCGGGTGCACCATCTCCATGCCGAAGAAACCGCCGCGCGCCTCGCCCCGGGCGCGAATGCGGCGCCCCACCGCCAGTTGCTTCTGCTGGCTGGGATAGAAATTCAGGTAGCGCAGCGCGAGTTCGCCGGTGTCGTCCTCGATCGCGGCCACCAGTTGGCGCCGCGGCCGGTAGGCGACCTCGCAGCGCGTCACCACGCCCTCGACCTGCGCCCACATGCCCGGCAGCAACCGCTTGATCGGCGTCAGCTGCGTCTCGTCCTCGTAGCGGATGGGCAGGTGCAGGACGAAGTCGTCCGCGACGCGCAGCCCGAGCTTGCGCATCTTGCGCTGCTGCGGCGTCAGTTCGCTTTCGTCCTGGACGGCGGGGCGCGCGCTCATGTACCGGCCCGGTTCAGATGACCAGGATCGCCTCGACCTCGAACTCGGCGCCCTTGGGCAAGGCGGCCACCCCCACCGTGGAGCGGGCGGGGAAAGGCTGGGGAATCAGTTGCGCCATGATGTCGTTGGCCGTGCCGAACTTGGACAGATCCGTCAGGAACAGCGTCAGCTTGACGATCTGGTCCAAGGTGCCGCCCGCCTGGCGCACCACCGCTTCCATGTTGGCGAAGGCCTGGCGCACCTGGGCCTCGAAACTGCTCGTCTCGAGCTGGCCGGTGGCGGGAATCAGGCCGATCTGGCCCGACAGGTACACGGTCCTGCCGGAAGCGGGCACGGCCACGGCCTGGGAATACGGGCCGACGGCCGCCGGCGCGGCGTCGGTATGGATGATCTGCTTGCTCATGCTTGCCTCGAGAATTGGGGGATCGCGCCCATGGACGCCTATGCATAAAGCTATCAGAAATTCGTTTGTCATAGTGCCCGCCCCGCCACAGGGTAACAATTTCCCTGTTGCTAGAATGGCCTTCAAAGCGCGATTCCTTCCAAAAGCGTACGCTGCGCGCCGCGCGATCAAGAAGCCACCCGACACCAGGCAGCAGGAACCCCTTCGTATGAAAGCAACCTCATGGCGCGAGCGTCTGCTGGGCAAGGCCCGGGACCCGCTGTCCCCGGATACCCGGCATTCCCTCGCGCTGGCGGCCTTCCTGGCCTGGGTGGGGCTGGGCGCGGACGGCCTGTCCTCGTCGTCCTACGGCCCCGAGGAAGCGTTCCGCGCCCTGGGCACCCATACCCATCTCGCCCTGTTCCTGGCCATCGCCACGGCCATCACGGTGTTCGTGGTCGCGCTGGCCTACAACCAGGTCATCGAACTGTTCCCCACCGGCGGCGGCGGCTACCGGGTTTCGACCGCGCTGCTCGGCCCGACGGCCGGGCTGGTATCCGGTTCGGCGCTGATCGTGGACTACGTGCTGACCATCGCCATTTCCGTGGCCAGCGGCACCGACGCGCTGTTCTCGCTGCTGCCGGCAAGCTGGCAGACGTTCAAGCTGTGGACCGCCTGTGTGATGGTGCTCCTGCTGATCTGGCTGAACCTGCGGGGCGCCAAGGAAAGCATCAAGGTCCTCCTGCCCATCTTCGCCGGCTTCGTGGTCACGCATGCCGTCCTGATTGCCTGGGGCATCTTCGCCCACGCCGAGGGCCTGCCGCTGCTGATTCCCGACACGATCCGGGAAGTGCGCGAGTTCTCGCAGGAAGCCGGCTGGTTCTTCGTGCTGGCGGTGTTCCTGAAGGCCTATTCGCTGGGCGGCGGCACCTATACCGGGATCGAGGCGGTCTCCAACAACGTCGACCGCCTGGCCGAGCCCGTGGTCCATACCGGCAAGGCCACCATGCTGCTGATGGCCATCAGCCTGGCCTTCACCGCCGGCGGCATCATCCTGCTGTACCTGCTGTGGAACGCGACGCCGGTGGAAGGCCAGACGCTGAACGCCGTGGTGTTCGGCAACGTGCTGGGCGAGATGGGCTTCGGCGGCGGCAACCTGGTCGTGGCGCTGACCGTGGTGCTGGCCTTCGAGGCCGGCCTGTTGTTCGTGGCCGCCAACACCGGCTTCCTGGGCGGCCCCTCGGTGCTGTCCAACATGGCTTCCGACTCCTGGATGCCGCACCGTTTCCGCTACCTGTCGAACCGGCTGGTGACCGAGAACGGCATCCTGCTGATGGGCATCTCCGCCTTCGCCATCCTGCTGCTGACGGGCGGCAAGGTGTCCGTCCTGGTGGTGCTGTATTCGATCAACGTGTTCCTGACCTTCACGCTGTCGCTGGCGGGGTTGTCGCTGTTCTGGATACGCAACCGCCACAAGCCCCTGCACAAGAAGCACTGGCGGCAGCGGCTGGCACTGTCGCTGGTGGCCGTCACCATCACCAGCTCCATCCTGGTCGTGACCATCGTCGAGAAATTCTTCGAAGGCGGCTGGGCCACGCTGCTCATCACCAGCGTGCTGATCTTCATCTGCCTGGGGATACGGGCCCACTACCGGGAAACGCGGCGCCGCATCGCCGCGATCGACGACATCTTCGCCGACCAGTCCTTCGGCTCGGACTGCTCGCCGCCCGCGCTCGACCCCTACGCGCCCACGGCCGCCTTCCTGGTCGGCTCCAGCCGCGGCGGCGGCCTGCATGCGCTGCTGTGGGTACAGCGCATGTTCCCGGATCACTTCAAGAACTTCATCTTCATCAACGCACGGACCGTGGACGCGCAGGTCTACGGCGGTCCCGAAGCCATGGAGGCGATGAAGCTGCAGGCCACCACCTCGTTGAAATTCTTCGAGCGTTTCTGCAACAGCTACGGCATGGCCGCGACCAGTCGCCTGGGGTTCGGCACCGATGCCGTGCAGACCCTGGAAAAGCTCATCACCGAAGTGCTGCAGGAATACCCCAACACCATCGTCTTCGCCAGCAAGCTGGTGTTCAAGCGCGAGAATTTCGTCACCCGCCTGCTGCACAACCAGGCCATCAATTCGCTGCAGCGGCGCATGCACGTCAACGGCCAGCAGCTGATGGTGCTGCCGATGCTCATCGACTAGCGCCCGGGCGCGCCGGAGCGCGGTATCCTTAGGAGAATCTTCCGGGAACCGCGCTCTCCATGCTTCGCTTCGAACACCTCATCCAGATCAACGACCCGCTCGTCCCCCTGCTTACGCCGCTCACGCGCGAGCAGATCTGGCGTGGGCTGTTCATCCGGGCCCATGAACCGACGGAATTCGTCATGGGCCTGGAAAGCTGCACCATCGAAGCGGAAGCGATCGGGCAGGAGCACACCGTGCTCAAGCGCGTGCTCGACTTCGGCCCCTTCCAGGTCCATGACGAGGTCACGCTGACGCCCATGCGCCAAGTCAAGGTGCTGGCCACCGCCACCGAACTGTGGCCGCGCAGCGAGGCCACGGTGCGCATCGAGGAACCGGAGCCCGACGTACTGTTCCTGCGCTTCATCTACGAGCTGGACCTGCAGGAAGGCCACAGCGAGCTGGACGAGACCGTGGTGGCCCTGCGCAAGCAGGCCTACATCGCCGCCGACATGGATACGGTCCAGCGCATCCGGGAGCTGGCCGAGTCGGGCCGGCTCGTGCACTGACCCGGGTTACTTTTCGACGAAGGCGCGTTCGACCACGTAGTCGCCGGCATGGCCGGTATGCTCGGACGCCTTGAAGCCCAGGCCGTCCAGGATGGCGGTGACGTCGGCCAGCATGTGGGGACTGCCGCACAGCATGGCGCGGTCGTGCTCGGGGTTGATGGGGGGCAGTCCGATGTCCGCCGCCAGCTTGCCGCTGGTCAGCAGATCGGTGATGCGGCCCTGGTTGCGGAAGGGCTCGCGCGTGACCGTGGGGTAATAGATCAGCTTGTCGCGCACCATTTCGCCGAAATATTCGTTGCCCGGCAGTTCGCTGCCGATGTAGTCCGAATAGGCCAGTTCGCTGACCCAGCGCACGCCATGCACCAGCACCACTTTCTCGAAGCGTTCGTAGACGTCGGGATCCTTGATGATGCTCATGAACGGGGCCAGGCCCGTGCCCGTGCCGAACAGGTACAGGTTCTTGCCGGGCAGCAGGTCGTCCACCACCAGGGTGCCGACGGGCTTGCGGCTGACCAGGATGGAATCGCCTTCCTTCAGGTGCTGCAGGCGCGACGTGAGCGGGCCGTTGGGCACCTTGATGCTCAGGAACTCGAGGTGTTCCTCGTAGTTGGCGCTGGCGATGCTGTAGGCGCGCATCAGCGGCTTGCCTTCGACTTCCAGGCCGATCATGACGAAATGGCCGTTGTGGAAACGCAGCGCGGGATCGCGCGTGGTCTTGAAGCTGAAAAGCGTCTCGTTCCAGTGGTGAACGCTCGTGACGCGTTCGGTATTGAAAGCGGCCATGGCCTGTCGGATCCCATCTAGATAGTCGGGCCAGTTTACCAAACCAGGACTGGCCGTCGGACGTAAACCTTAGATTTTATGCGGATTAGCGGGCAGTAAGGCGAAATTGGCCGCATCTTATGAACATGGGTTTTAAGCATATTGCCAATGGCCCGGGTAACCCACTGTTTCCTTCAAATCATGGCCGCGACTGATCTGTATCAATCAGACTGTCGAAGATCTCCTGTGTAATGTTTCCTCCCCCCTTACCTTCCGGAGGCCTGACGATGACTGCCATGATGAAAGCCGCCGTGTTCGTTGCACCCGGGCGCATCGAGATCGCGGACAAGCCCATCCCCGACGTGGGCCCGAACGACGCCCTGGTCCGCATCACCACCACCACCATCTGCGGCACCGACATCCACATCCTGAAGGGCGAATACCCCGTCGCGCCGGGCCTGACCGTGGGCCACGAGCCGGTGGGCGTGATCGAGAAGCTCGGCAGCGCCGTGGCCGGCTACCGGGAAGGCCAGCGCGTCATCGCCGGCGCGATCTGCCCCAACTTCAATTCCTACGCCGCCCAGGACGGCGCGCCCTCGCAGGACGGCAGCTACCTGGTGCCGCAGGGCCTGTGCGGCTGCCACGGCTACAAGGCCACCGCCGGCTGGCGCTTCGGCAACCTCATCGACGGCACCCAGGCCGAATACGTGCTGGTGCCCGACGCCCAGGCCAACCTCGCCCCCATCCCGGACGGCCTGACCGACGAACAGGTGCTGATGTGCCCGGACATCATGTCCACCGGCTTCAAGGGCGCCGAGAACGCCAACATCCGCATCGGCGACGTCGTGGCCGTGTTCGCCCAGGGCCCCATCGGCCTGTGCGCCACCGCCGGCGCCCGGCTGTCGGGGGCGACGACCATCATCGCCGTCGACGGCAACCCGCACCGACTGGACATCGCCCGCAAGCTGGGGGCGGACGTCGCCCTGAACTTCCGCGAATGCGACGTGGTGGACGAGATCATGAAGCTGACCGGCGGCCGCGGCGTGGACGCCTCGATCGAGGCCCTGGGCACCCAGTCGACCTTCGCGTCCGCGCTGCGCGTGCTCAAGCCGGGCGGCACCCTGTCCAGCCTGGGCGTCTATTCCGAGGACCTGACCCTGCCGCTGTCGGCCTTCGCCGCCGGGCTGGGCGACCACAAGATCAATACCGCGCTGTGCCCGGGCGGCAAGGAACGGATGCGGCGGCTGATCAACGTGCTGGAATCCGGACGCCTGGACCTGGGGCTGCTGGTGACCCACCAGTTCAAGCTGGACGACATCGTGGCGGCCTACGAGTTGTTCGCCAACCAGCGGGACAATGTGCTGAAGGTGGCGGTCAAGCCGCACTAACGGGAACGCGCTTTCCGGGCTTGGCGCGGGGTCCTATGTCCGCCAGCCCGGCCCCCCACGCGGCCAGCATGTTCTGCGCAACATCGCGAAAACCCGGGTAACGCGCGGCATGACCAGCTATCATCGGCGCGATCTTGTGCACGGCTTGCGTGATCCGTTCGCGCGCCTCGTCCATGTCCGCCTTGCTCAGGCCCAGCCGCGTGGCCCCGTAGATCGCAAGCATGCTGCCCGACGCCCACACGCGCTTGCCTTGCACGGGCAGCGCGGGCAGGTTCGTCGCAAACCTCGGATAGACGGTGCTGCTCAGGACGTCGTAGACCGGCGCCAGCCGGACGTCGTCGACGTCGGTATAGACCAGCGCGAAGTTTTTCAGATGCGCATCGGCATTGCGAACGGCGTAGTTCAGCAATATCAACGCATAGAGGCGGCGTGCCGCCTCCTTGAATGCCGCGCGCGGCACGTAGGCGCGGGTGAGCTTGGCCAGGTCCTCCAGCGTCCCCTTGTATTTATTGACGGCGTCATTGGGCTTGAGCGCGCAGTAGTCCTCGACCGCAAGCATCCGGCCGTCGGCGGTACGGTCGAAGCGTCGTACCGCCAGTACCTGCCCGTCGTCGGACAGCCTGGTCTCGGGTACCTCGAGACCGGCCTCTCGGGCGACCTCGAGGCAAAGGAACTCGTTGATCGCCAGTCCCGGCAGATCATCGAAACCCGTCTTCAGGATGAACTCGTCCGTCCAGACCGTCGCCCTATCCTCGGGCCGCACGAGCGCCTTGGGCATGACGCCGGACACCCCTTCCGCCACCCCGCCCTCCAGCAGCCGCAGCAGGTTTTCCCGCGAATTGGCCGACGCGAGCAGTCCGGCCATGTCGGCCTTGCTGGAGGCCGCAGCGAGCGTGGCGCCTCGCGGCACCACCTGGACGCGTCCGATCGTGTTGGCGCCCGTCAGCGCAAGCAGGCCGAAATCGCTGACGTCAGCATGCGGGCCCAGGCGGCGAATCATCAGGTCTTTCTTGAAGCCCTCCGGCAGATTCATCTGGAAGAAGGGGTGCAGCGTTTTCCAGTCGTACGATGCCGCCCGCACCGGCATGAGCAGCGAAACGAAGCGATCCGGCGGCGTATCGGGCAAATAGCTGAAGACATACCTGGCCGCTTCCTCGGCAAGCGTCCCCACCAGCTCGCCGCTCACATGGACATCGAGCGTCGCGCGGCTCATGGCTGGCGCTTCGTGGTTTTCGGGCCGCGCGCGGAGCGCTTGCGCACCCGCTGGCGCATGGAGGTATCGCCCGCCTCGGCAGGCTCGGCCAGAACGTCGTCGAGCGTGCGCTGATGCCCCGGCGGACGGGCGATCAACTCCAGCCCCACGGCGTCGAAAAGGCTCAGCATTTTGACTGCGCCGATTTCAGGTAACGCCCCCGTCTCGAACATGCTGATGCGGCCGCGCGCCACGCCGCTCATCTCGGCGACCTGCTGTTGAGTCAGATCGGCCGCCATGCGGGCGCTACGGAAGGCTTCCCCCAACTCGGCAAGGTTCATGTTCTATATCCGGGACACTATCAGCGAAAAACGCGATAATGAATCGTATATCAGACATTATAGCAACTGCAAGCCCATGCTCTTTATTTGAGACATTACGAGGTCAGAACAACATAATGTCTCATATTCATTACATAAAATCGAAGGCATTGCCCAAAACAAAAACGACGTCCGCATCGCAAGATGCAGTACGTCGTTTTTGAATGAAACCTTGGTGGAGCGGAGGAGGATCGAACTCCCGACCTTCGCATTGCGAACGCGACGCTCTCCCAGCTGAGCTACCGCCCCACGTGCAGACAGCAACTATACCGTATTTTTTCGATACGTGCGTGGCGCCTCGAACAACAGATCCGGACCGATCTCTGGCACGCGGCGGGCGCCGCAAAGCTGCATGCCGCGCTGGAACTCCTCGCGCAGGATGTCCAGCGCACGGGCGGCACCCGCCTCGCCCGCGGCGATCGCGCCCCACAGCGTGGCCCGCCCCACCAGCACGGCGTTCGCCCCCAGCGCCAGCGCCTTCAGGATGTCGCCGCCGCGCCGCACGCCGCCATCGACCAGCACCTCCATGCGGCCGGCGGCGGCCTGCGTCACGCCGGGCAGTGCGTCCAGCGTCGCCGCCGCGCCGTCCAGTTGCCGGCCGCCATGATTCGACACGACCACGGCATCGCAGCCCATCCGCGCCAGCCTGTCGGCGTCGTCCGGGCGCAGCACGCCCTTCACGATCAGCTTGCGCGGCCACTGGTCGCGCAGGGCCTCCAGGCGCGCCCAGTCGAACGAGGGATCGTAGCTGCGGCCCACCGACGAGGCCAGGCGCGTGGCGTCGGCGCCGGGCGCTTCCAGGCCCTTCAGGCTTTCCATCACGGGCAGGCCGCGGCACAGCATGTCCAGCGCCCAGACCGGCCGGCTGGCGAAGTCGCGCAGGTTGCGCGCGGTGTAGTGGAAGGGGAAGGACAGGCCGTTGCGGGAGTCGCGCTCGCGCTTGCCGCCCACGGGCAGGTCGACGGTGATCATCAGGCCTTCGTAGTCCGCCGCCCGCGCGCGGGCGATCAGCGACTCCAGCAACGGCCGGTGGCGCAGGATGTAGGCCTGGAACCACAGACGTCCCGGCGCGGCATCGGCGATCTGCTCGATCGAGGCGGTGGCCGAGGTCGACAGCGTATAGGGCACGCCCGCCCGGGCGGCGGCGCGGGCGATGGCGATGTCGCCGCCGCGGCGGCCGAACCCCACCGCGCCGGTAGGTGCGACGGCCAGCGGCAGGCTGGACGGGGCGCCCAGTACCCGCGCGCTGGTGTCTACCGCCGAGACGTCGACCAGCGCGCGTGGCGCCAGCCGTACGCGCCGGAAGGCCGCGCAATTGTCGGCCAGCGTCAGTTCGTCTTCGGCGCCACCGTCGAAGAAATCGAAAATGGCGCGGGGCAGGCGGCGCCGCGACGCGCGGCGCAGGTCTTCGATACTGCAGGCACGTGGCAGTCCGGTCATGGCCTCGCGCCTATTCCGCCGTGATGCCGGCGGCCTTGATCACCTCGGCCCAGCGCTTCTGGTCCTGGACCAGGAACTTGCCGAACGCCTCGGGCGTATCGCCGATGACCTCCGCCCCCAGTTCCTTCAGGCGCTTCTGCACGTCGGGCTGCCGCAGCGCGTCGACCATGGACTGGTTCAGCTTCCGCACCACCGGCTGCGGCGTGCCGGCCGGCGCCAGCAATCCCACCCACGGCGCCGTGTCCTGGAAGTCGGGGAAGCCGACGTCGGCCATCGTGGGCACGCCGGGAAACTCGGCGCCGGCCTGCGGCGTCCCCACCGCCAGCACTTTCAGGCGCTTCTCCTGGACGTTGGCGGCCACGCCTATGATGGGATAGAACATGAACGAGACGCGCCCCGCGATGACCTCGGTCAGCGCCGGGCCGTTGCCGCGGAACGGCACGTGGATCATGCGCGCCTTGGCCATGGTCGACAGCATGGCGCCCGCCAGGTGGGCCGACCCGCCGTTGCCCGCGGAACCATAGCTGATGGTGTCCGGCTTGGCGCGCGCCTGCTCGATCAACTGCTTCATGGACTGGATGGGCGACTGGTAGGCGGTGACCGCGACCATGGGCAGCGACGCCGCGTTGGAAACCGGCGCGAAGTCCTTCAGCGGGTCGTAGCCGGCCTTGGCGCCCAGCAGGAGCCAGTTGACGTTGTGCGACAGCGAGGCGAACAGCACGGTGTATCCGTCCGCCCCGGCCGCCGCCACCTCGCGCGTGGCGATCAGCGAGTTGGCGCCCGCCTTGTTTTCCACCACCACGGGGTGCCCCAGCGAACGCGTCATTTCCTGCGCCAGCACCCGGGCGATCACGTCGGTGGGCCCGCCGGCCGCGAAGCCGACGATCATGCGTATGGGCCGGTCCGGATAGGCGCCGGCGGCCGATCCCGCGGCGGCGGCCAGCGTGGCGGCCAGCAACAGTGTCGATGTCTTTTTCATTGGGGTCTCCTCCTCGTGGTCTCCAGCGTCATGCCGCCGCAACGAAATACCGGTCGGCCATGACCTGGCAGCGCTTGATCAGGCGGGGCTCGTCCGGGCCATAGTCGGCCACGGCATTGTGTCGTGGGCGGCCGCAACATCGGCGACGAATACTTCGGCGCGACCGATGGCGTGCTGTTCGCCGACCTCGACGTGCTGGCCGTGGGCGGCATCGTGAACGAGGTCTCGGCGGACTTCGACCGCTACTGGGCCAGCGTCTCGGCCTATCCGGTCGCCCAGTTGCTTGCTCCCGTCCCGGCCGCCAGGCTGGACGATCTGGCGACCGATTCGGCCTCGATCGAGGCCAGCCCGGCCGCGGCCGCCTATGTGCGGGCCATGCGCGAGCAACCCTTCGTGCGCGACCTGCTGGCGGGCACGCTGCCGCTGACCTGGGCCCCCGCGCGCATGGTCAGCGACGACCCGGCCAAGGCGCAGGGCCAGGCCACGCCCGATGGACTGCTGGCCCATCAACTGGCCGCCATCATCGGCACGCCGGAAAAGGAACTGGACCTGGTGTCGCCCTACTTCGTGCCGGGCGCCCAGGGGACCGAAGCTTTCGCGGCCATGGCGCGACAGGGGGTGAAGCTGCGGGTGCTGACCAATGCGCTGGAGGCCACCGATGTGCCTGTCGTGCATTCGGGCTATGCCCGGCGGCGCAAGGACCTGCTGGAGGCGGGCGTGCGCCTGTATGAAATGCGCAGCAACTCGCACCACAGCGGCAGGCCCGAAGGCAAGCCGCTGTTCGGCAGTTCGGGCTCCAGCCTGCACGCCAAGACCTTCGGCGTGGACCGTACCCGGGCTTTCATCGGATCCTTCAATTTCGATCCGCGCTCGGCCAACCTGAACACGGAGCTGGGTTTCGTCATCGACAGCCCCGAGCTCGCCAGCCGGATTTCCGAGGCATTCGACACCACCATACCGGACAGTGCCTACGAGGTCGGCCTGGCGCCGGAAGGCGGCCTGTACTGGCTCGAGCGCCGGGACGGCCGCACCATCCGGCACGACACCGAACCCGGCACCGGCCTGCTCAAGCGGCTGGCGATCCGGCTGATGTCATGGCTGCCCATCGAACCCCTGCTGTGACGCGGGCCGGTCCCGCCGTCAATGCCCGGTGCCGTCGGAATTGCGGCTGGCCTCGAACAGGAACCACGTGCGCCGCTCGGCCTCGTCTATCCAGTTCTCGATCAGGCTGGCGGTGGCGATGTCGCGATGGGTGTCGCAGATCTCGTGCGCCTCGCGCAGGTGGCTGGCCAGGGTCTTGTTGTCCTCGCGCAGCTCGGCGAGCATGTCCAGCGGCTGGACGTAGTCCGCGTCGTTGTCCAGGATGCGCTGCAGCTTGGCGATATGGCCGATGGACTTGATGGTGGGCCCGCCTATCTTGCGCACGCGTTCGGCGATGACGTCGGTCATGGCGAAGATCTCGACGCCTTGCTCGTCCAGCAATACGTGGTAGTCGCGGAAGTGCGGACCGCTCATGTGCCAGTGGAAATTCTTGGTCTTCAGGTACAGGGCGAAGACGTCGGCCAGGATACCGTTGAGCACGCCGCTGAGTTCGCGCGTCGCTTCCGCGCCCAGGTCGGTGGGGGTGGCCAGCGGGGCCGCGCGGCGCTTCTTCAACTTGCCTTGACGTTCGGTGTCCATTCGCTTCATGGCATGCTCCAGGGGAGAGGTGAGGCGGGGCGCGGGGGCGCAGGCCGCGATGGCCGTACCCGCCGTCCGATTATGAAAGGAATGGGACGCCAGATCAACCGAGCGCCCGACTAATGGTAAACCCGTAGCCCATCCATGAATGGGTGTAGACTAGTGCGCTCTCGTATTCCGGCCGGCGGCAAGGACTGCACCGCCCGCCGCCCCATCCTGAGCCCTGCCGCTTGAACTCCGACTCCCCTTCGCTTCCGGCATCGACGCGCTCGCTCTGGAAAGCCCGCGCGCTCGTGACGATCTCGCTCATGACCGGCGTCATGGGCAGCAGCGTTCCCACGCCGCTCTATCCGCTCTACCAGGCGCAACTGCACCTGCCCTCGTTCACCACCACGGCGATCTTCTTCGCCTATGTGGTCGGCGTGCTGAGCGCGCTGCTCGTCGGCGGCCGCCTGGCCGACAGGGTCGCGGACCGCCGCCGGCTGCTGCTGCCCGCGCTGGCCATGGTGGCGACCGGCGCGATCCTGCTGGCCCTCGCCCATAACCTGGGCATGCTGCTGGCAGGCCGCCTGCTGGCGGGCCTGGGCACCGGCACGCTGACCGGCGCGGCCAACGCCGCGCTGCTCGATCTGGAACCGCCGCAGCACAAGCAGCGCGCCGCGCTGTTCGGCACGGCGGCCTTCACGCTGGGTTCCATCCTCGGGCCGATCCTGAGCGGCGTGGCCCTGCAAGCGGGGCTCTACCCCACCGTCCTCCCTTTCCTGGTCATCGTCTCGATCGCCCTCGCCGTCGGTCATGGGCTGTGGCGCCTGCCGCTGCGCCGGACCGCCCCGCCGGCTCCGGCGCAGCATTCGCCGCAGGCCGTGCATGCGTCCGCCCGCGCCCTGCCCGCCCGGCGCGTCACCCAGTTGATGCTGCTCTGCTGCATCACGCTGTCCATCGTCTGGGGGGTCGGCTCGTCGCTGATGGCGATGGGACCGTCGCTGGGCGAGAAACTGCTGGGCATCCACGACTATGCGCTCAGCGGCTATGCCAGCTCGCTGCTGGCGGCCTGCGCCGGCACGGCGCAATTCCTCAGCCAGCGGACGTCCAGCACGTCCGCCTTCCGCTACGGCAACGTGGTATTTGCCAGCGGACTGGCCTGCGCCGTCGCCTCGCTGCTGGCCACCCAGGCGTGGCTGATGGGCCTGGCGGTCCTGGTCACCGGCCTGGGGTTCGGCGCGGCGTTCATCGGCGCCGCGGGCATCGTCAACCAGATCGCACCGCCCCAGCGGCGCGGCCTCATGGTCTCGCTGTTCTACATCGCGGGCTACATCGGCAACGCATGGCCCATGCTGCTGGGCTTCATCACCGACCACGCCGGTCCCATGACCGCCGCGATGACGCTGCTCCTTACCGCCATCGCCGCATCGGCGGGTTTCGTGATCCTGTCCCGCCGGCTGCTGCCTGTCCGCTCCTGACAAACGCGCGGTCCGCTGTCCCAAGTTACCCACCCCCGGTGTGGACAACTTTGGGGACAGCCGTGGGACTACACAAAAAAACCTTTTTTCACCAACGACTTACCCGACGTGATGAAAAATTGGGCACGCTGATGAAACCGGATGGCTCTCCCTCCATGACCGACCGACGTACCTTTCTCGTTACCGCCGGCGCCCTGGCCATGGCCGCCATGGGCTACGCGCCGGCGGGCGCGGCGGCGCCGCTCAGGCTGGGCGCACGCGCGCCTTTCTCGTTCGACCACCTTGTGCGCCAAGCGCGCGAGGCCGCCACACGCCCGTTCCAGGCCACGCCCATGCCGAACTGGCCCATCCTGGAACGCCTGGACTATGCCGCCGTGGGAGAAATACGCTTCAAGCCGGACCATGCCCTGTTCGCCGACGGCCCGGGCCGGTTTCCGGTCACCTTCTTCCACCTGGGCCGGTTCTCGCCCACGCCGGTGCGCATGTACGTCCTGGACGGAGACGGGGCCGGCCAGGCGCGCGAGATCCTGTACGACGAAAGCTATTTCGACATGCCCGCCGACAGCCCCGCCCACGCGCTGCCCCCCGGCATCGGCTTCGCCGGCTTCCGCTTCCAGGAAAGCCGCGTGGCCGGCCCGGCCGCGCCGGACTGGCGCACGAACGACTGGGTCGCGTTCCTGAGCGCCTCTTACTTCCGCGCGATCGGCGAACTCTATCAATACGGCCTGTCGGCGCGCGGCATCGCGATCGATATCGCCGTCCCCGACCGCGCCGAGGAATTCCCCGCATTCACGCACATCTATTTCGTCCCGCCGGCGGCCGGCAGCGATACCGTCACGGTCTACGCCCGCCTGGACGGTCCCAGCATCACGGGCGCCTTCCGCTTCGACATGACGCGCGGCAAGGCGGTGCTGATGGACATCGACGCGGCCCTGTTCCTGCGCGGGGACGTCGCGCGCCTGGGAATCGCCCCGCTGACGTCCATGTACTGGTTCTCGGAAGTCTCCAAGCCCACCGCCATCGACTGGCGGCCCGAGGTGCACGACTCCGACGGGCTGGCGATGTGGACCCGCGGCGGCGAGTACATCTGGCGGCCCCTGAACAATCCGCCGCGCATCATGGCCTCGGCGTTCGGCGACGATAATCCGCGCGGCTTCGGCCTGCTCCAGCGAGACCGGAACTTCGACCACTACCTGGACGGCGTCCACTACGAGCGCCGCCCCTCGCTATGGGTGGAACCGCTGGGGGACTGGGGCCCGGGCGCCGTGCACCTGGTGGAGATCCCCACCGATGACGAGATCCACGACAACATCGTCGCGATGTGGGTCCCGGCCTCCCCGGCCAGAAAAGGCGACGAGCACCGGCTGAAGTACCGCCTGCACTGGACCGACCGCGAGCCCTACCCGCCGGCCACCGCGCGCTGCGTCGCCACGCGCCTGGGCAACGGCGGACAGCCGGGCCAGCCTCGGCCGCAGGGCGTGCGCAAGTTCATGGTGGAATTCCTGGGTGGCCCGCTGGCCGGCCTGCCCTACGGCGTCGCGCCCGAAGCCGTGCTGTGGGCGTCGCGCGGCAGCTTTTCCTACGTATACGTCGAGGCGGTGCCCGACGACATCCCCGGCCACTGGCGCGCCCAGTTCGACCTGACGGTGGACGGCACCGACCCCGTGGAGATGCGCCTCTACCTGAAGAGCGGCGAACTGACGCTGTCGGAGACGTGGCTGTACCAATACCATCCGCCGGGCGGCGGCGCCTGATCGCGCCGGGGGCCTCCCCCGGCCGGCGGGTTTTCCAATAGACTCGCAGAACACCGCCCGGAATCCGCTTCGATGGATTACTCCACCAAGAACATCAAGAAATTCATCTACAGCCAGTACTTCTACATGGGGATCCGGCAGGCGTTGGGCGTGCTCATGCCTGCTCTGGTGCTGCTGGGGCTGTTCCATCACGCGGCCCTGGGGCTGGCGGCGACGTTCGGCGCCATGTGCGTGGCCATCGTCGACCAGCCCGGGCCCTTCCGGCACCGGCGCAACGAGATGCTGGGCTGCGCACTGCTGGGCACGCTGGCGGCGGCCATCACCGCGCTCGCCTCGCCCTACCCGCTGGCGCTGTGGATCGCGGTGATCGCGCAGTGCTTCGGCTTCTCGCTGCTGGCGGTGTACGGCCGCAAGGGCGGGCTGATCGGCTTCGGCTGCCTGCTGCTGATGACGCTGACCATGCACGACGTCCTGGACGCGCGCGCCGCCGCCCTGCACACCGCCGCCGTCCTGGTCGGCGGCCTGTGGTACACGGCGTTCAGCCTGGCCGTGAACCGGCTCCTCTGGTACCGGCAGGCGCAGCAGGCGATCGCCGTCTGCATCTTCGCCTCGGCCGAGTACCTCGAAGCCAAGGCCCGCTTCTACGATCCGGACGTCGACATCGAAGACAACTACCGGCAACTGATCGCCCGCCAGGCCGCCGTGGCCGAACAGCAGGAAGCCGCGCGCGACGTGGTGCTGCGCGAACTGCCCCGCCGCTCCGATCGCCGGCGCGACCAGTACCGGACCATGCTGTTCAATCTGTTCATCGACATCGTCGACCTGCACGAGACCATGGTCGCGGTCCATACCGACTACCTGCTGCTGCGCAGGATGTTCAAGGATTCCGACCTGCTGGTCTTTTTCCGCGACCTGCTGCACAAGCTCTCGCAGGACACCGAGGCCGTGGGCCTGGCCGTGACGCAAGGCATGCCCAGCAAGAGCAGGGTCACCGTCAAGGCCGAAGTGCGAGCCATCGAATACGAGATCGAACTGCTCAAGCAGCGCGGCTTCCCCGAGGCCGAGCCGGAAGCCTACGCCGCGCTGATCTCGACCTTCCGCCGCGCCCGCAACGCCGCCTACATCGTCGACCGGCTGCGCCGCCATACCGACGTCGCTCACCTGGACGAACCGGGCTCGCTCCAGGTCGACGCCTCGCTGCAGCGCTTCCTGTCCCGCCAGGACTTCAAGCTGGGCCGCCTGAGCAGCAACTTCCGATGGAGCTCGCCGTATCTCCGGCACGCACTGCGGGTCACCTTGGCAGCGGCGATAGGCATGACCATCTCCAGCGAGTGGCTGATGCCGCACCATGCCATCCACGGCTACTGGGTGGTGCTGACCATACTCGTCATCATGAAGCCCGGCTTCGCCCTGTCCAAGCAGCGCAACCTGCAGCGCCTGGCCGGAACGCTGATCGGCTGCGCCCTGGTCCTGGCCCTCCTGTTCTTCGTGCACAACAAGTTCGTGCTGCTGGCGGCGATGTTCGTGGCGGTCGTCATGGCCAACAGCCTGGTGCTGCTGTACTACGTCGGCAGCTCCGCCTTCAATACCGCCTTCGTGCTGCTGAGCTTCCACTTCCTGGCGCCGGGCTCGCTCATGGTGGTGGGCGAGCGAGCCATCGACACGCTGGTCGGCTCGGCCATCGCGCTGGCCTGCAGCTACGTCTTCCCCTATTGGGAATACCGGATGCTGCGGCCGCTGCTGCGGCGCGCGATCGAGGCCAATCGCCATTACCTGATGGCCAGCCTGGGACTGGCCGGCACTTCGGTCGACAACGTCGAGATGCACCAGGAAAACGTCGACTACCGGCTGGCGCGCAAGAACGTGCACATCGCGTTCGGCAACTTCACCAACTCGTTCTACCGGATGATGCTGGAGCCCAAGTCCAAGCAGCGTTCACCGGCGCAGTTGAACAGCCTGGTCATCCAGTTGCACGACATGGCCGCGCAGGTGGGCGCGGCGGCGCCGCTGATCGCCGCGCTGCCTTCGCTGCCGCCGCCGATGACAGAGACGGTCGCGACGGTGGACCGCCTGCTGCGCGACGCCAACGCCGGCAAGCCGCCCCAGCCGGACGAGGACGACCAGCTCAAGCAGCTGACCCGCGACATGGACGGCGCCGTGGCGGCCGCCCAGGCCGGCACCGCGCCGGCCGACGCCGAGCGCGTGCTGGTCTTGCAGCAGCTCGCCTACCAGATCAAGCAGATGGCCAAGACCGCGCTGCTGATACGCGCCACGGTCCCGCAGGTGCACTAGGGCCAGTTCCCGCTAAAAGGAGGCTCGCACAGGCCGGACGGCTCAGCCGTGGGTCGGCCCCAGCAGCCCGTGCTTGTGCTCGGCGTCGCGGCGCGCCGGCTCCGGTGCGGCCGCCAGCCCCTGCAGGATGCCGCAATCGCGCGCGGCGCGTTCGTCCGAGCATTGGCTGCGCAAGGTCTTCAGCGTCGTCTCCAGGGCCTTCAGTTCGGCGATGCGGGTGGCGACGTGGCCGATGTGTTCGTCCAGCAAGGCGTTGATCTCGCCGCAGTTGTCCGCGGGATCGTCGCAGAAGCGCAGCAATCGCCGGATCTCTTCCAGCGTCATGTCCAGCGCGCGGCAGTTGCGCACCAGCAGCAACCGTTCCACGTGCGGTTCGCCGTAGATGCGGTAGTTGGCGGCCGTGCGGGCCGGCGGCGGCAGCAGGCCCTCGCGCTCGTAGTAACGAATCGTTTCGACCGGCGTGCCGGTCCGCGTGGACAGTTCTCCTATCTTCATCGCATTCCCCGCGGCTGTTTCCACCTCCCAGGATACGCCAATGTCCCCGCTTGACTCTATACCGGCTACAGGGTTTCAAATGGATCCGTAACGCCTTTGGAGCAGACGGATGTCCGATTCCTGCAAACACTGCCACGGCGACGGCCACGAAGCCGCGCCTGAAACCACTCGCCCGCGCGATGCCTTGCCGGCCACGGACGAAGGACTGCGCACGTCTCTATTCAAGATCGAGCAGATGGACTGCCCGACCGAGGAACGGCTGCTGCGCAAGGCGCTCGAATCGATGGACGGCGTGCGCACGCTGTCGTTCGACCTGATCGGCCGCACGCTGAAAGTCGGCCATGTGCTGGACGACCCGCAACCCATCATGGCGGCCATCGCCGGCCTGAACATGTCGCCGGTGCCGATCGACGCGGCCGCCGCGCCCGAGGACCAGCCGGCCGAGGCCGCGCCGCGCCAGCCGTGGGCCCGCATGGGCCTGGCCGGCGCCTTCGCGATCGGTTCGGAAGTGCTGGCCTACGCCACCGGCGCCGACACCTCGCTGCCCGTGGCCGCGCTGGCGCTGGCGGCCATCCTGCTGGGTGGCCTGGGCACGCTGCGCAAGGGCTGGCTGGCGCTGCGCCATGTCACCCTCAACATCAACCTGCTGATGACCGTGGCGGTGATCGGCGCGGCCCTGATCGGCCAGTGGCCCGAGGCGGCCATGGTGATCTGGCTGTTCGGCGTGGCCGAGATGATCGAGGCGCTCAGCCTGACGCGCGCCCGCAACGCCATACGCAGCCTGACGGCGCTGGCGCCCGAGCGCGGCCTGGTCCGCCAGGGCGACGGCTCGTGGCAGGAAATGCCCGCGCGGCTGATCGGCGTGGATGCCGTGGTGCGGGTGCGGCCGGGCGAGCGCATCGTGCTGGACGGCATCGTGGTGGGCGGCGCGTCCAGCGTGGACCAGGCCCCCATCACCGGCGAAAGCATGCCGGTGGCCAAGCAGGAAGGCGACGCGCTGTATGCCGGCACCGTCAACCAGCAGGGCGTGCTCGAATACCGCGTCACGGCGGCCGCGGGACACACCATGCTGGACCGCATCGCGCAGACCGTGCAGGACGCCCAGGGCAAGCGCGCGCCCACGCAGCGCTTCATCGATCGCTTCGCCCAGGTCTACACGCCCGCCGTGTTCGTGGTGGCGATCATCGTCGCCGTGGCGGGGCCGCTGGCGTTCGACATGGCCTGGCTCGACTCGGTCTACCGCGCGCTGGTCCTGCTGGTCATCGCCTGCCCGTGCGCGCTGGTCATCTCGACGCCGGTCACCATCGTCAGCGGCCTGGCCTCGGCCGCGCGGCGCGGCATCCTGATCAAGGGCGGCCTGTACCTGGAGCAGGGACGGCGCCTGCGCCGCCTGGCCCTGGACAAGACGGGCACGCTCACCCACGGCAAGCCGGCCCTGACCGACGTGGTGACGCTGGGCGCCTCGCCCCTGCCCCGTGCCCGTGCGCTGCAACTGGCCGCCAGCCTGGACGCGCTGTCGTCCCACCCGGTGGCGCACGCCATCGTATCGGCCCACGCGGGCGCGGCGCTGCCTGTCGAGGATTTCGCGTCGCTGGCCGGGCGCGGCGTCACGGGCCGGATCGAGGGCCGGACCTATGCGCTGGGCAGCCTGCGCCTGGCGCGCGAGCTGGGCGCGGCGGACGACGCGCTGGAAACCGGACTGGAAGCGCTGGAGCGCCAGGGCAAGACCGCCGTCATCCTGTGCGAGGACGACGTGGCCGTGGCCATCCTGGCGGTGGCCGACACGATCCGCGACTCGAGCCGGACCGCCGTGGCCGAATTGCGCCGGCTGGGCGTGGAGCCGGTGGTCCTGTCCGGCGACAACGCCGCCACGGTGCGCGCGGTGGCGGCGGAACTGGGCATCGAGGATGCGCGGGGCAACCTGCTGCCCGACGACAAGCTGGCCGCCGTGGAGGCGCTGGGCCGGGCGGCGCCCGTGGGCATGGTGGGAGACGGGGTCAACGACGCCCCGGCATTGGCCCGCGCCGACATCGGTTTCGCGATGGGCGCGGCGGGCACCGACACCGCCATCGAAACGGCCGACGTCGCGTTGATGCAGGACGACCTGCGCAAGCTGCCCGAATTCATCCGCCTGTCGCACCGGACCTCGCGGGTGCTGTGGCAGAACATCGTGTTCGCGCTGGCCATCAAGCTGGTGTTCTTCGTGCTGACCTTCACCGGCGAGGCCACCCTTTGGATGGCGGTGTTCGCCGACGCCGGCGCCAGCCTGCTGGTGGTGTTCAACGGGCTGCGGCTGCTGCGCCAGCCGCAGCCGGATCAGGCCGCCTTGCGGCGGAACACCAGCCGGTCCGGGCTCGATGCCGAGGCGTCGTAGCCGTAGCCTTCGGCATCGAAGCCCTGCAGGCCCTCGGGCTTGGCGATGCGTTTCTCGATGGCGTGGCGGGCCATCAGGCCCCGCGCACGCTTGGCGTGGAAGCTGATCACCTTGTAGGCCCCGCCCTTCCAGTCCTCGAACACGCACTGGATCACGCGGGCCTTCAGCGCCTTGCGGTCGACCGCCTTGAAGTACTCCTCGGAAGCCAGGTTCACCACGACCGGATGCCGGTCGGCCTCCTGGCGCTGGTTCAGGTAGTCGGACAGTTCGCTGCCCCAGTATTCGTACAGGTTCTTGCCCTTGGGGGTCGCCAGCCGCGTCCCCATCTCCAGCCGGTACGGCTGCATCAGGTCCAGCGGCCGCAGCGCGCCGTACAGGCCGCTCAGGATGACCACGTGCTCTTGTGCCCAGTCCAGTTGGCGGGCCGTCAGCGTGCCAGCGTCCAGCCCCTCGTAGACGTCGCCGTTGAAGGCCAGCACCGCCTGCTTGGCGTTTTCCGCCGTAAACTTCGGCGTCCACCTGGCGTAGCGGGCCACGTTCAGTTCGGCCAGCGCCGGGCTCAGGTCCATGAGGCTCGCGACGTCGTCGGCGGACTTGGTTTTCAACACCGAGATGAGCTTCTTGGCGCGATCCACGAACAAGGGCTGGGTGGACGTCTCGACGTGCGCGGGCGTGTCGTAATCCAGTTTCTTGGCGGGGGAAAGAAGAAACAGCATGGCGGATACCGGAGCAAATGAAGTCAGGCGTTAATGTAGACCAATTGTGTCCCTGCGGGCTGCCCCGTCCGTATGCGCAATGCTGCGGCCGGTGGCACCAGGGTCCCGGCCATTTGCAGGCGCCCGACGCGCCGGCGCTGATGCGGTCCCGCTACAGCGCCTACGTGCTGGGCAGGCATGACTATGTGCTGGCGACCTGGCATCCCTCCACCCGGCCGGCCGCCCTGGAACCCGATCCACCGGGCCTGAAGTGGCTGGGCCTGGAGGTGCGGGCCTCGGCGCAGGCGGACGCCGACCACGCCACGGTGGAATTCGTGGCTCGCAGCAGGCTGGCGGGACGCGCCCAGCGGCTGCACGAGAACAGCCGCTTCGTGCGCGAGGACGGACGCTGGTACTACGTGGACGGGACCTTCCCCGCGCGGAATGGTTAAACTGCCGGGCGGCGCCCCAGGCGCCGCTTCCGGCCTTCGCCGCCCCGATCCGACCTACACGCCATGCCCGTCCATCCGCTGCACGACCATCCGGCCTTCACGTCCGAATTCTGCGAACACGAGTACAACAACCTCGCCCGCATTCCCGACCATCCCACCTATACCGCCCGCTGGGCCGCCGACGGCGCGCTGGCCCGCCGCACGCAAGCCGCGCAGCTGGGACTGCCGTATGGCGAAACGCCGGCCGAAACCCTGGACTATTTTCCGCCGCGCGAGCCCGGCGCCCCGCTGCTGGTCTTCATCCACGGCGGCTACTGGCGCGCGCTGAACAAGTCCGATTTTTCCTGGATCGCGCCCGCCTATGTCGCGCGCGGCGCCGCCGTCGCCATCGTCGACTACGGGCTGGCGCCCGCCACGCCCATCGAGGAAATCGTGCGGCAGATGCTGCGCGCCCATGCCTGGCTGTACCGCCATGCCGCCGAACTGGGTTTCGATGCCCGCCGCATCGTGACCAGCGGACACTCGGCCGGCGGCCAGTTGACCGCGATGATGCTGGCCGCGCGCTGGCAGGCCTGGTCCACGGACCTGCCGCCCGACCTCGTCAGCGGCGGCCTGGCGCTGAGCGGGCTGTACGACCTCGAACCGGTCGCCAAGGCGCCGTTCCTGGCCAACCTCGAATTGACGCCGGCGCGCGTGGACGCGCTGTCGCCCGCCTATTTCGTGCCTGAACGCCGCGTGCCGCTGATAGCCGCGGTCGGGGCATCCGAAACGGACGAGTTCCGCCGCCAGAACCGGCTGATCGCCGCCTGCTGGCCGCGCAACGTCACGCGCACGCTGGAAATACCCGACTGCCACCATCTGGACATCTGCGACCGGCTGGCCGATCCGGCGCAGGATTTGTTCGCGGCGGCCTGCGAACTGCTGGGCGTGTAGCCCGGCGCCGCCGCGCTCAGGCCGGCCGGGTCAGCGCCTCGAATCCGTAGCGGTTCATGCTGCCGAACGCCGCCATCGCCGGATGCGGAACGAATGCCGTGCGGCAATCGAGCACCGCGGGCAACCCCGAGGCCAGCGCCCGCTCCAGCGCAGGCGCCAGGTCGCCGGGCTGCGCCACGGTTTCGCCGTGGCAGCCGAATCCGCGCGCGATGGCGGCATAGTCCGTCCCCTCCAACCCCGTGCCCAGCTCGAAATCCGCCTGCGCCCGCTGTCCTGCGCGGATGATGCCCCAGGCCTCGTTGTTGTGGATGATATTGACGACGGGCAGGCCATGACGCCGGGCGGTATCCAGCTCCTGCAGCGTGAAGCCGAACGAACCGTCCCCCGTGACGTTGAACACGGCGCGCCCCGGATGCAGGAGCTTCAGGGCCAATGCATACGGCAACCCGAATCCCAGGTGGCTCATGCCCGGCTCGTGGAACCGGGAACGCACCTCGCGCACCGGCGTCAGGTCATTGCTCCAGAAGCTCGTATGTCCGCCATCGAAGACTACGACGGCGTCGTCCGGGATGGCTTGGCCGATCGCGCGCGCCAGCGCCGCCGGATGCATGGATTGCCCCACGGGCGCATCCATGGCCGCCAGGGCCTGTTCGTATCGGGCGCGCACCGCCCGCAGTCCCGCCAGCCAGCCGTCCTCGACCGCCGCCGGCTCTTGCGGCAGGCACGCCAGCAGATCGTCCAGCGCTTCGCGGACATCGCTGTGCATGCCGATCTCGTGCAGCGCCGGCGCCCCCAGCGCCGACGGATCGATATTGACGTTCAGCACCCGGTGCCGGCTGCGCACGAGCGGACCGCGCTCGTCCCACATCCATGAGGAATGCCTGCATCCCAGGCTGACGACGACATCGGCCTGGTCGAACGCGCGCGCCACCGCGGCGCCGGCGATCAAGCCGCCATGCCCGATGAAGTGCTGGCTGTCGCTGGATATGACGCCAAGCGCCATCTGCGTCGGCACGACAGGCGCGCGCAGGCGCTGCGCGAGCGTGCGTACGCCGCCGGCGGCGCCCGCCTGGACCACGCCGCCGCCGGCGACGATCAGGGGGCGGCGCGCCTGGGCGAGCAGGCTCGCCGCTTCCCGCACCTGGGCCGCAGGGGGCCGCGGCCCGGCCACGCCCCGGTAGCGGGACGGCGCGATCGCCAAGGCATCCAGCGGCCAATCATGCGTGCTGGCCAGCACATCCTGCGGAATGTCCAGGTGCACCGGTCCGGGGCGCCCTCCCAGCGCTTCGCGGAAGGCGCGCCTGACCAGTTCGGGAAGGCGGCGGGCATCATGGACCACGGCATTCCATTTGGTCAGCGGCGCCAGCACCGCCCGCGTATCCATGTCCATGAACATGCCATGATGCGGATAGGCGGCGGCCCGGTGCTGGTTGGTCGTGATCAGCAGGGCCGCGAGATTGTTATTGAAAGCCACGCCGGCGCCGGACGCGAGGTTCAGGCCCCCGGGCCCCATTTCCCCCAGCGCCACGGCCACGCGGCCGGATCCGGCCCGCACCGCCGCCGCCATCATCGCGCCCGCGGCTTCGTGGCGCACGCCCACGAAGGGAATGGACGAGCGCGATAACGCGTGCAGCAAGGGCGCCAGCTTGCCTCCCACTATGCCGAAGACATAGGGCACCCCTTCGGCCTGCAGGAGGCGCACCAGGACCTGCGCTCCGGTCAGGCTGGTCGTTGGCGGCCTTCCGGGCGCCTGGTCATGCGTCATGTTTCAATCCTCGGGAGTAAAGCCTGTGGCCTTGACGATGGGAGCCCAGCGCGCGGTGTCCTCGCGCACCCGTTCGGCGAACGCCTCGGGCGTTTCGATCAGCGGCATCAGTCCATTCTTGGCGAAGACGGCCGTCATTTCCGGAGTCTGCAAGGCGTCCCGCACGGCCGCATTGAGCCTGCGCACCAGTTCGGGCGGCGTGCGCGCGGGCGCGTACCAGCCCAGGAATTCGACCATCGCGATGTCGCGATACCCCAGTTCGGCGAAGGTGGGAACCTCCGGCACGGCGGGCCAGCGCTCGGGGCTGCTGACGGCGAGCGAGCGCAGCCGCCCCGTCTTGAGGTGCGGCAACACTTCGCTGATCACGTTGAACGCCACCGGCACCTGGCCGCCCAGCAGATCGGTCAGCAACGGCGCTCCCCCCTTGTAGGCCACGCTCTTCATGTCCAGGCTTGCCAGCCGGTCAAAGGTGGCGCCGACGAAATGCGGTGCCGAACCCGCGGCGGGGATGCCGTAGTTGGCCTTCTCGGGATGGCGCTTCACCCAGGCGATGAAGTCGGCCAGCGTGCGGACCTCGTCCGGCACGCCGGGCCCGACCGTCATCGAGATGGCATACGAAGCCAGCGGCGCGACGGGCACGAAATCGGCCTGCGGCGAATAGGCGAGCCTGGCTCCGTAGGTGTGCGGATAGAGGACGATGGGTGACGAAGGCCCCTGCAACAGGGTCGCCCCGTCCGGCGCCGCCCGCTTGACGAACTCCGCGGCGATGCGCCCGCCCGCGCCCGGCTTGCTGCCCAGCACGATGGTGCCCGGATAGCGCGAGCGCAACTGCTCGATCAGCGGCCGCGACACCTGGTCTCCCAGCCCGCCGACCGGAAACCCCGACCAAACCACGGTACTGGCGGGCTGCGCCCACGCCGCGGAGCAGGAAAGCACCCATGCCGCCCCGCCCGCCCCTATCCATCCCATCCTGCTGCCCATGGTGTCTCCTTTGCTCTGCCTCTGCGGGCTCGGTAGAGGGAACTATAGATAGGACAGGGACGGAAAATAATGGACAATACCGGCGACCCTTGCACATATCCGACCTCCCATGAAACCGCCCGCCCCGATCGCCGTCGCCTTCCGGGAAGTCAGGCACTTCATGCCGGACGACTGCCTGCACTGGGAACCCATGGACGTGCGCGGCGTGTTGCATGACTGGACGATTCCCGCCCACCGGCACGAAGGCCTGCACCAGTTCCAGTTGATCGAGCGCGGCGGAGCCGAAGCCGTGATGAATGGCGCGCGGCACGGACTTGCCGCGCCCGCCGCGCTGATGATCCCTCCCGGCACCGTCCACGCCTTCCATTACCGGCCCGGCAGCGCCGGCAGCCAGGTCACCGTCCCCACCGCCCTGCTCAAGGCCGCCTTCTCGTCCGCTCCCGCCCTGGCCAGCCTGCTGGACGTCCCGCTGATCATCGGCCCGGAGGAACTCGCGCAGGAAACCGGACGCGCGGCCAGCCTGTTCGACGGGCTGGGGGCCGAGTTCGCCCGCGCCGAACCGGGGCGCACCGAGGTGCTCAAGGCTCATGCGATCCTGCTCGCCACCTGGTTCCTGAGGCAGGCCAGTTCGGGGGAACCCGCCCATGCCCGGCAGGCGGTGCGCGACACCCTGGTCCAGCGGTACCGTGCGTTGCTCGAACTGCACTTCCGCCGCGAGCATGCGCTGGCCTTCTTCGCCGCGGCGCTGCAGGTCACGCCGGACCACCTGAGCCGGATATGCCGGGCGGTATGCGGGCTCTCCGCGCTCGACATGCTGCACGATCGGCTGGTGCGCGAGGCCCGGCGCCAATTGGCGGCCACCGACGCCACCGTCGCCGGCATCGCGCAGGACCTGGGCTTCTCGGATGCGGCTTATTTCAGCCGCTTCTTCTCCCGGCGCACCGGACTCTCTCCCCAGGCCTACCGCGGCTCGCTCCAGCAGGGGCGCGCCGTGCCGCCGGACGCCTGAGCCGCCATAAAGTTGACGAAATTAACTACATAGTTTACTTTCTCAACTATATTTCAAGGAAACGCCACCGTGGTCGAGGAAAACGAACTGCTGGCCGAGCGATACGGCCATGTCCTGCTGCTGACGCTGAACCGCCATCCCAAGCGCAACGCGCTCGGCCTGGCGATGCTGCAAGGCCTGGTCGACGCCTTCAATGGCGCCGATGCCGATCCCGACACGCGATGCGTGGTCATCGCCGCCCGGGGCAGCTGTTTCTGCGCCGGCGCCGACCTGGAAGAAGCCCGCCGCCTGGCGCGCGAGCAGCCGGAGCTGGCCAGCCGTCGCAGCGACCTGCTGGTCGACATCAACACCATCGTGGCGCGCCTGGGCACGCCCGTCATCGCCGCCGTCAACGGTCCGGCCATCGGCGCGGGCGCCGGCCTGGCGCTGGGCAGCGACCTGGTGCTGGCCGCCCCCGCCGCCCGCTTCGGCTATCCCGAGGTCAAGCACGGCATCTCGGCCGGCATGCTGATTCCCAACCTGATCCGGCAGGTGGGCCCCAAGGCGGCCTTCGAACTGGTGGCCACCGGCGACCCCATCGACGCCGAACGCGCCTACGCGCTGGGCATGATCAACCGCATCGTCCCGGAAGCCGAACTGGTCCCCGCCGCGCTCGCGCTGGCCGAGCGCCTGGCCCAGTTCGCGCCGGCCGGCCTGTCGGCCTCCAAGCGCGCCTTCCAGCAGGCCTACGAGCTGTCCCTGGAAGACGCCGTGCGCGCCGCGCGCGACGTCAACGACCGGATCCGTGCCTCAGCCGGCTGAGCGCATCCCTACGAATCCTCCCACACTGCCCTCTCGAATCATGCTTGCTACCCGACTGACCGCCCTCCTGGGCATCCGCCACCCCATCGTCCAGGGAGGCATGAGCTGGGCCTCGTCCAACGCCGAGCTGGCCCTGGCCGTTTCCGAGGCCGGCGGCCTGGGCGTGATCGCCGCCGGCCCCATGTATCCCGACGACCTGCGCGCCGCCATCGCCCGCGTGCGCGCCGGCACGCGCCAGCCCTTCGCGGTCAACGTCCCGCTGTACAACAAGCGCGCGGCGGAATTCCTGGACATCGTGCTGGAAACCGGGGTGCCCGTGATCATCGCCTCGCAGGGCGGCCCCAAGGCCCACATCGGCCGCTTCAAGGAAGCCGGCGTCACGTGGATACAGGTCACGGCCAACCCGCTGCACGCCCGCAAGGCCGAGGATGCCGGCGTGGACGCGGTGATCGCGGTGGGCGGCGAAGCCGGCGGCCACCCCGGCCCGGACGAGGTCGGCACGCTGGTGCTGGTGCGGGCGACGGTCAACGCGGTGACGGTGCCGGTGATCGGCGCGGGCGGCATCGCCGACGGCGCGGGCATCGCCGCGATGCTGGCGCTGGGCGCCAGCGGCGCGCAACTGGGCACGCGCTTCCTGCTGACGCCCGAATCGGGCCTGCACGCCGCCTACAAGGACCTGGTGCTGAACGCCGGCATCGGCGACACCGCCATCGTCGGCCGTGGCCGCTCGCCCATCCGCATGGTCAAGAACGCCTTCTCGGCCGAGTACGAGGCGGCGGCCAACCGCGGCGCCGACGATGCCGAGCTGGATGCCTTGTTCGCCCGCAGTTCCTTGCGGCAGGCCGCCAAGGACGGCGACGTGGCGCAGGGCAAGGTGGAAGCCGGGCAAAGCGCCGGCCTGATCGACAAACTGGAGCCCGCCGGCGAACTGGTCGAGCGGCTGGCGCGCGAAGCGGAAGCGGCCCTGAGCGGCGCCGCCTCCTGCATACGCTGATTCAGGCCTGCCCGATGCTGGCGGGCTGGTAGTCCACGCCCGACCCCAGGCCCTCGGGCACCGCCAGCTCGCCCGATTCGACCTCCAGGCCGACGAACGGGTCGTCCAGCAGGTGATCGAACTCCGCCAGTTCGGCACCGGCATGGATGCTGCCGGCGACACTGGCCACATGCACGCCCTGGGCCGCCAGCAGGCGCGGCCCGAAGATCGCGCCGAACCGGTAGCCCACGCCCGCCGCCTCGCACAGGCGCACGGCGATCAGCGTGTTGCGTATGCCGCCCAGGTAATGCACCTTGAGGTTGTAGGAGTCGGCCGCCCCCATGCCGATCAGGCGCACCAGTCCCGGCAGCCCGGCGATGGCCTCGTCCGCCTCGATGGGCAGCGCGCCCGCGGCGTGCACGCGGCACAGTCCTTCGATGTCCGCCGCCGGCACCGGCTGCTCCATCATCGCCACGCCCATCGGCCGCAGCGCCTGGCACACGCGGATCGCCTCGTCGGCCTGGTAAGCCTGGTTGGCGTCCACCGTCAGCGTGACGGCCTCGCCCAGCCGCTCGCGCACGGCGCGCACGCGGGCGACGTCAAGCTCCGACTCGCCGCTCAGCTTCAGCTTGAGATAGCGATAGCCCTGGCGCGCCAGCTTGGCGGCCTGTTCGGCCATGTCCTCGGGCGGCTTGATCGAGACGATGCGCGAGGCCTCGACGGTATCGCGTACCTTGCCGCCCAGCAGCACGTGCAGGGGAACGCCCAGCATCCGCGCCTGCAGGTCGTAGATCGCGCAGACGAACCCCGACAGCGCGCAGACCTCCGCCCCCGCCACGGCTTCCAGCCGGCGGTGCAGGGCTTCGAGCGCGAATGCGTCCTGCCCCCGGGCCTCGCGCCGGAGCGCCTCCAGGACCGGCTCGATGCGTGCCGTGTCGGGCTTGAAGATGGGCGTGCCCAGCACGTGCCCATACCCCACCTGGCCGTTGCGCGCGGTCAGCGCCACGATCCAGCCGTCCACGTGGGTGATGGTGCCGCGCGCAAAGCGCCAGCTGGGGTCGTCCTGGCGCTGCGAGCAGGCGATGATGTCCACGCGGTCTATCGTGGAAGCCAACCCGGCCGGGGCCGGGATGCGCGGGGTATTGGCGGTCATGGTCATTCGAGCTTGAGGTTGGCCGACTTGATGAGGTCCTTGGTGCGCTGGGCGTCATCCACGACGAAGCGCGTGGTCTCCTCGGGCGTGAGCGTGGCCAGCTCGGTACCCTGGGCCTCCATCAGCTTGCGGTACTCCGCCTTCTTGGTGACCGCGTTCAGCGCCGCGTTGAGCTTGTTGACGACCGCGGCGGGCGTGCCCTTGGGCGCCGCCACCGTGTACCACGACGCGGACTCCGCGCCGCCCAGGCCCGCCTCGGCGAACGTGGGCACGTCGGGCAGCAGCGGCGAGCGGGTCTTGGACGCGTAGGCCAGGGCCCGCAGCTTGCCTGCCTTCACATAGGGCAGTTCGCCCGACAGGTTCATCACGCCCACCTGCAGGCGCCCGGCCACCAGATCGGTAATCGCGGGCGCCGCGCCGCCATAGGGGATGTGCGCCATCTCGATCCTGGCCTGCTGCTTGATCAGCTCCCCGCCCAGGTGGGGCGAGGTGCCGGTGCCGGACGAACCGTAGTTCAGCTTGCCGGGATTGCTGCGCGCGAGCTCGATCAGCTCTTTCGCGGTGTTGGCCTTGACCGAGGGGTTCACCACCAGCAGGTTGGGCTGGTTGGCCGCCAGCGCGATGAAGGTGAAATCCTTGATGCCATCGTAGGGCGTGGGCTGGATCAGCGGCGTGACGATGTGGGCCGCCGCGGTGCCGAACAGCAGCGTATAGCCATCGGCCTCCGCCCGGGCCACGTACGCCGCGCCTATGGTCGCGCCCCCACCCGCCTTGTTCTCGACCACCACCTGCTGCCCCAGTTCGGTGCCCAGCTCCTTGGCCAGGCTGCGCGCCACGAGATCGGCCGGACCGCCCGCGGCATAGGGGTTGACCAGCACGATGGGCTTGGTCGGATAGGACTGGGCCTGCGCCCCCGAGGCGGCCAGCACAAGCGCCGCCGCCAACAACGATTGCTTGAACTGCTTCATGTATGTCTCCTGGTTTTAGGCCGGCACGGCCTTAGATGACCTTTCTTTCGCGCAGCGCCTGGATGTCCTCCTTGCCCAGGCCCAGCCTGTCCGCCAGCACCTGGTCGGTGTGCTCGCCCAGCAGCGGCGGCCGCCCCAGGCTGGGGTCGTCGAAGCCGTCGAACTTGAACGGCACCGGCAGCGCCTTGAACGAACCGAGCTGGGGATGGGCGAATTCGCGCACCATGCCGCGCGCCAGCACGTGCTCGTTGCTCAGCACCTCGTCCACGCTCAGGATGGGGCCGGCCGGCACCTTGGCTTCGTCGCACAGCCGGCAGAATTCGTCGCGGTCGAACCGGGCGACGGCCGCCGACAGGCCGGCCATCACTTCCTCGCGCCGGTTGACCCGGTCGATGTTGCGCACCAGGGTCGGATCCTGCGCCCACTCATGCAGCCCGAGCAGGTCGCACAGCGGCTGCCAGTGCTGGTCGCTGCCCGTGACCTGCACCCACTTGTCGTCGCGGCAGCGGAACGCCGCCGACGGCACGCGGCCCGGATGCTCGGTGCCCAGCCGGGGCGGCACCTCGCCCAGCGCGAAGAAACGCGCCGCGGCCAGCGACAGCAGGCCGACCTGGCCGTCCAGCATGGAGAAATCCACGTGGCAGCCCTTGCCCGTGGCCTGCCGCCCCATCAGGGACGACAGGATGGCGATCGCGACCCACAGGCCCGAGGTCAGGTCGGCCACAGGCAGCCCCGGCTTGACCGGGCCGCCGCCACGCTCGCCGGTCAGGCTCATGATGCCGCCCATGGCCTGGAACACCGTGTCGTAGCCCTTGCGAGGCGCGTAGGGGCCGGTCATGCCGAAACCCGTGCACGACACGTAGACCAGCGCGGGATTGTCCTGGGACAGCCGGGCGTAGTCCAGCCCGTAGCGCTGCAGCGTCCCGACCGGAAAGTTCTCCAGCACCACGTCGGCCTGGGCGCTGAGCTTGCGGATGAGGTCCTGCCCTTCGGCGCTGCGCAGGTTGACGGTAATGGATTGCTTGCTGCGGTTGAAGGCCATGTAATAGGCCGATTCGGTACCGCCCTCGCCTTCCACCTTGGGTTCGAAGCTGCGCGTCTCGTCGCCGGTGCCGGGCTGTTCGACCTTGATCACCGTCGCTCCCAGCTCGGCCAGGATCATCGTGGCGAAGGGGCACGCCAGGACCCGCGACAGGTCCAGGATGGTGACGTTCTCCAGCGGACGCGTCATTTCGCCGCCTTGCGGAAGCCCCGCATGATGACGTTGGTGTCGCGCCCGGCGGCCAGGCCTTCCTCCAGCGTCAGCTCGGCCACGCGATGGAACAGCCGCTTGGTGGTCCCCATCGCGATGGGGCTCCAGCCCGCCAGCCTGGCGGCGATTTCCAGCGCGGCCTCCAGCACCCGGTCGTCGGGCTCGACCCGGTTGGCCAGGCCCAGCGCCAGCGCGCGCGGACCGTCGATGGGCTCGCCCATGGCCAGCAGCTCGAAAGCATGCTTGCGGCCCAACTGGCGGACCAGATTGGACATGACCACGGCCGCGACGATGCCGTGCTTGAGCTCGGGATAGCCGAAACGCACGTTCTCGGCCATGACGGCCAGGTCGCAGGCGATGGCCAGCCCCGCGCCCCCGCCCAGCGCATTACCCCGCACCGCGGCCACGACGGGCTTGGACATGCGCGAGAAGGCCAGGTGCAGCCCGGTGGTCAGGTCGGCGCGCGCGTTGACGGCCTGGGGATCCTCGGGCACCAGCGCGCTGAACTCCGAGGTATCGGCGCCGGCACAGAACGACTTGCCCGCCCCCGTCAGCACCACCGCATGGACCTCGGCATCCCGCTCGGCCTGCCACAGCGCATCCACCAGCGCCTGCGTCAGCGCGGTATTCAACGCGTTGTGCTTCTCCGGCCGGTTCATCGTCAGGATACGGACGGCCCCTCGGTTCTCAATCAGGAGTTCGGACATGCTCATGCTCGTGGTTTCCAATATAGTTGATTTTATATACTACTTAATTGATAAATTCAACTATTTTGGCGGAAACTCCCCCCACAGCCCCGTTGCCACCCCCTGAGAAAATCGCCCCAGACCAGGGCACGGAGGATCCGGCTCCGCCGGTCCCCGCCGCCCGCCCCCTGGGGGGCGCGCGTCAGCGCGTACGGGGGGGTTTTAATTCTTCCAACAACCTGATCGTATGTTCGGTCAGCTTGTCGATCGCGCGCTCGAGCACTTCCCGCTCTTCGTCGGTCAGCACGGACAGCATCTTCTCGTTGCGATCGACGGCCTTGGGGAAAACCTTGCGGTACAGCGCCCGGCCCTGCGGGGTCAGGTCGAGCCGCACGCCCCGGCCGTCCGATTCGTCGGCGCCCCGCTTGACCAGGCCGCGCTCGATCAGCTCGGCCACGCTGCGGCTGGCCTGGCTCTTGTCGATGTTGGCCTCGTGTGCCAGCGCATTGAGCGACAGCGGGGCGAAGGCGCCCAGCAACCCGATGATGCGCCAGTCGCGCGAGCCCAGTTCGTACTGGCTCTCGTTCACCCGTGCGGCGATGCGGCTGGAGACGAAGGCCAGGCGGTTCAGGCGGTAGGAAAACAATTCCTTGAGATTCGCGGGAACGGGTCTTGTCATACGTCTTTCTCGATAGGTGAACGCAGGAATTTACCTTACTCGGGCCCGGCCGGGGACGGCTTGGCCCGCCTCAGCTTGAAGCTGCTCATGGCCGTGGCCACCAGCGTGCCGGCCTCGTCCCGCACTTCGCACTGGCAGAAGGCGATGGTCCCGCCGGCATGCCGGACCTCGGCGCGGGCCGTCAGGTCACCCCGTCCCGGCGCGATGAAATGGATGTTGAGGTCTACCGTTCCGGAAGTCTCCATGCCGGACTCGATCGTGCGGGTGGCGATGGCCATGCTGGAGTCCATCAGCGTGGCGATGGCCCCGCCATGGATGACCCCGCGCCGGTTTGCCAGCCGCGCGCTGGCGGTCATGACGAGCAGCGAGCGGCCATGATCGGCCTCGCGCACGGAAATGCCCAGCCATGCGGCGAACGGCGCCAGGGCCGAGCCCGCCAGGGGGCCGGTGGGAATGACCGCTTCCGGCTCCAGCACCGCGCAGGACTCGGGACTATCCATGCGCCGCCACTCCCAGCAAGGGATTCAACCCGCTCTGGGCGACACGGCTGTGCAGCGTGCGGCCCAGGGCTTCCTCGCACATCGCCGCGGTTGCCATCAGTCCCTCCAGGTCGATGCCGGTGGACACCCCCATGGATTCGAACAGGTTCACCAGGTCCTCGGTCGAGACGTTGCCGGTATGGCCGCCGCCGTACTTGACCTTGGCCGGATGCCCGCCCACGCCGCCGAAGGCGCAGTCGAAATAGCGGCAGCCCGCCTCCAGCGCCGCCACGTAGTTGACCAGGCCGGTGCCGCGCGTATCGTGGAAGTGCGCCACGGTCGTCACCTCCGGCAGTTCGGCGTGCACCGCCGACATCAATTGCTTGACGGTCCGCGGCGCAGCCATGCCTGTCGTGTCGCCCAGCGCCACGTGCATGACGCCCAGCCGGGCGAAGCGCCTGACGTCCTCCAGCACGCTGTCCGCCGATACCTTGCCCTCGAAGGGGCAGCCCCAGGCGACCGACACCGTGCCGATCATGCGGAAACGCCCCTGCGACGCCGCCACCATGTCGGCCACGTTCTGCCACTGGTCGGCGCGGCTGCGCCGCAGGTTCTTCATCGAATGCGATTCGCTGGCCGACACCAGCAGGCTGATCTCGTTGGCGCCGAAGCCTGCGTCCAGGTCGGCCACCGCGCGCTCCACGGCGCGCACGTTGGCGCAGGTCGCCTTGTACCAGACACCGTCGCGGCGCGGCAGCGCGCGCAGCAGCTCGCTGGCATCGCCGAACTGGGGCACGACCTTGGGATTCGAATACGAAGTCGCCTCGACACGCTGGAAGCCGATGGCGGCGAAGCGGTCGATCAATGCCACCTTGGTGGCGGTGGGGATGAAGGTCTCCTCGTGCTGCAGGCCATCCCGGGCGAAACATTCGCAAAGCGTGACGTCGCTCATGGTTCTAGCCTCCCTTCGCGCCGTGGACGTTCGCCAGGCCGAACAGCTCGATGGCATGCGCCTTGAGCTTGTTCTTCTGGACCTTGGAACTGCCCGTCATGCCGATATTGTCGAACGTATCCACGATCTCGAGGTAGCGCGGCACCTTGAAGTTCGCGCAGCGCGCCTTGCACCAGTCGATCAGCTCCTGGCGCCCGGCCTGCTTGCCTTCCTTGAGCAGCACGAAGGCCGCCGTCACCTCGCCCAGGCGCGCGTCGGGCACGCCGACCACCTGGGCCATCTGCACCGCGGGATGCGCGTGCAGGGTCTCCTCGACCTCGGCCGGCGCGACGTTCTCGCCGCCTACCCGGTACATGTCCTTGAGCCGGCCGACCATGCGCAACCGCCCTTCCGGCGACATCTCGCCCAGGTCCCCGGTGCGCAGCCAGCCTTCCGGCGTCAGCGCCTTGGCGGTCGCCTCCGGCATCTTGTAATAGCCTCGCATCACGTGCCAGCCACGCACCTGGATCTCGCCCTGGCTTCCGGGGGGCAGGACCTCGCCGCTGTCCTGGTCGACGATGCGCACCTCGGTGCCGGGATGCGGCAGCCCCCAGCCATGGGCGCGCAACTCGAACGGGTCGTCCCGCGACGACATGATCACATTGGGCGAAGCCTCGGACTGCCCGTAGGCATTGCACACGTGGTCCACGCCCATCACGTCGCGGATCTGCTGCATGACCTCGGGCCCCGCCGCCGCCCAGCCGCCGCGCAGATGCAGCTTCTTGGGATCGAAGTCGGGATGGCCCATCATCATCAGGAAAATGGTGTCGTTGCCCGAGGTCAGCGTGCACTTTTCCTCGTCCATCACGCGCAGCGTCTCGGCCACGTCGAACTTAGGCAGCGTCAGCAGGCAGCAGCCCGCCACCAGGCTGACCAGGACGGACAGCGTGGTGCCCGAGACGTGGAAGAACGGCCGGATGCTGAAATAGCGGTCGTCGTGCCTTACGCCTATCCGCTGCCCGGCGGCCCAGGCATTGAGCAGCATGTTGGCGTGGGTCAACATCACGCCCTTGGGGAACGAGGTCGTGCCCGAAGTGAACTGCATCAGCAGCAGATCGTCGGGCGTGATGTCGGCGGCCAGCGATTCGATGGTCCCGGGCGCGACCTCCTGGCCCCGCGCCAGGAAATCCGCGTAGCGCTCGGCGCCCGCCGGGCAGGGGCCGTCGCCCACCATGACGGCGCGGCGCAGCTCGGGCAGCGCCTGGCCGGGCAGGCCGGTATCCAGTGCCGGCTCGACCGCGGTCAACAACTGGACGAAATCGATGCCCAGGAAGGTGTCGGCGAACACCAGCAGCTTCACGTCCGCCTGTTTCAGGCAGAACTGCAGTTCGTCGGTCTTGAAGCGGGTATTGACCGGCACGGTCACCGCGCCCAGGGTCGCGCAGGCGAAGAAAGTCTGCAGCCAGGTGGCGCCGTTGCCCAGCATGATCCCGACATGGTCGCCCTTGCGCACGCCGCTGGCGTGCAAGGCGGCGGCGATGCGGCGGGTGCCTGCCAGCACCTCGTTCCAGGTCAGGCGGTCGGCCTGGCAGACGAAGGCCTCGCGCGCGCCGTATTCCCCGGCCGTGCGTTCCAGCGTGCGATAAAGCGTAGTGGGCCGGTCAAGCATTTTTCTGCGCTCCCGCACCGAAGCCCGAGATCGCGCGCTTCCAGTCGCTGTGGCGCAGGTTCTCCTCGATGGCCAGCAGCTCCACGGCCATCGCGCCCTCGCGCGTGGTCTCCACGCCCTGGTCCACGCAGCGCTTGGTCAGCCGGACCGTCAGCGGCGCGGCCGCGGCGATATGGCGGGCCATTTCCATGGCGCGCGCCTCCAGCTCCGCCGGCTCGTACACATGGTTCACCAGCCCGATGGCCTTGGCTTCGTGCGCGTCCACCGTGCGGCCGGTGAACAGCAGCTCCTTGGCCATGCGCGTGCCCACCATGCGCGGCAGCCGCTGGGTCGCGCCTATGGTGCCCCAGCCGACTTCCGGGTAGCGGAACTTCGCCTCGGTGGAAGCCAGGATGAAATCGCTGGCGCCAGCGATCTCGCAGCCCGACCCGAAGGCCGCGCCATGCACCACGGCGATCACCGCCTGCGGCAGGCGCTCGAGGGCGGCGTAGGCGGTGAAGCCCTTGACGCGGCGCGCGGTCAGCTCGGCGGTGGACATGCCCTGCCGCTCCTTCAGGTCGGCGCCGGCGCAGAACACCGGCCCCTCTCCGCGGATCACGACCACGTGCACGGCGTCGTCGGCGGCAAGCGCCTCGGCCGCGGCGATCAACTCGCCGCACATGGCCGTATTGAGCGCGTTGCGGCTCTCGGGCCGGTTCAGCGTCAGCGTCGCGACGTGGTCCTCGACCTCGACGCGGATGGTGGAATATGCACTGCTCATGCGAACCCCTGGATTGTCTGGTGGCCTACGATAGTTGTTTTTATACACTACTTTGTTGACGATAACAACTATATGGACGAGCGTCGGGCGCCGCCAGCGCGGGAGGCGCCCCTACCCTGGCGCCCCTGGGGGCGCTCCCCCCAGCACGCCGTCATCCAGGTACAGGCTGCGGTCGGCCAGCGGCGCGGCCAGGGCCTCGTTTTGCTCGGACAGCAGGATCGCCAACCCCTGCCCGCGCAGGACGCGTATCGCCTCCACCAGCCGCTGCACCACGATGGGGGCCACGCCCTCGGACGGCTCGTCCAGCAGGATTACCCGGGGCTGGGTCATCAGCGCCCGGCCGATCGCCAGCATCTGCTGCTCGCCACCGCTCAGCGCGCCTCCCGGGCGATGCGCCAGCGGCTCGAGTTCGGGAAACAGGCGACAGACCCGTTCCACGGTCCAGGGTTCCGCGCCGGGACGCGGCCGGCCCGCGGCCACCTCCAGATTCTGCCGCGCCGTGAGCTGGGTGAAGATACGCCGATCCTCGGGCACCCAGGCCAGCCCCGCATGCACCCGCCTGTCGGCACGCCAGCCGGCCATGGAGCGGCCGGCCAGCAGCACCTCGCCCGTGGTTTCCACCAGGCCCGCCAAGGCGCGCATCAGCGTGCTCTTGCCGGCCCCGTTGCGTCCGACCAGGGCGACGATTTCTCCCGCCCCGACCTCCAGGTCCACGTCGAACAACGCCTGCGCCCGGCCATGGAAGGCGCACAGCGCATGCGTGCGCAACAGCGCCGTCATGCCGGCTCTCCCGCCGCGGCCGTGCCCAGGTAGGCCGCCCGCACCGCCGGGTCGGCGGCGATCTGCGCGGGCGCCCCGTCCGCGATCACGCGACCGCGCACCAGGACCAGGACCTTGTCGGCAAAGCCGAACACCACGTCCATGCTGTGCTCGGTGAACAACACCGCCAGGCCGCCCGCGGCCTCCTGCTTCACGATGGCCATCAGGCCGCGCCGGTCGGCGCGGGTCATGCCGGCCGTGGGCTCGTCCATCAGCAGCACCCGGGGCCTCAGGGCCAGCGCGCTGGCCAGCTCCACGCGCTTGAGCTCGGGATAAGGCAGCTCCCCGCACAGCCTGCCGGCCAGCGGCTCCAGGTCGAAGCGTTCCAGCCAGGCGCGCAGTTCGGCCGGTTCCACGCCCGCCCCGCGCCCCCGGATCCCGTGCCAGACGCCGGGATCGCGGGCGGCCAGCGCCAGCGCGACGTGCTGGCCCACGCTCAGCGACGCGGCCACCTGGGCGATCTGGAACGTCCGTCCCAGACCCAGCCGGGCCCGCGCGGCGACACCCAGGCGCGCCAGATCGCGCCCATCGAATTCGATGCGTCCTGCATCAGGCCGGAGCTGGCCGTTGATGCACTGGAAGCAGGTGCTCTTGCCCGCGCCGTTCGGTCCGATCAAGGCCAGCATCTGGCCGCCTTCCAGCGTGAACCCGACGTCGTCCACCGCCCGAACGGCGCCGAACGACTTGGACAAGCCCGTGACGACCAGCTTCATCGCGGCGCCCTCCCGTCATCCGGCCGTCCCGCTGGGGCAAGGCGCCCCAGCCGCCGGACGCCGGTCAGGCCGCCCGGGGCAAGCAGGATCACCGCGAGCATGGCCAGGCCGATCGCGGCGCGCCAGTACTCGGTGGCGCGCGCCAGGAAATCCTGTCCCACCGTATAGGCCAGGGCGCCCAGCCACGGGCCGGCCAGCGATTGCAGACCGCCCAGCAGGACCATGACGAGCGCGTCGACCGAACGGGGAATGGCCAGCAGGTCGGGCGCGACCGATCCCTTGGCGAATACCGTCAGGACGCCAGCGGCTCCGGCCAGCGCCCCCGCCAGCATGAAGGCCGTCCAGCGCACCGCGAACACCGGCAGGCCCAGGCTCTCGGCGCGCAACGGCGCGTCGCGCACCATGCGCAGCGTCAGCCCGAAGGGCGCGTGCATCAGGTGCCGCAGCAGCAGGCCGCCGGCGCCGGCCACCGCCAGGACGAACCAGTAATATCCTTCGCGCGTCGCCAGCCAGCCTTGGGGCCAGAAGCCGAACAGGCCGTTGCTGCCCCCCGTCACCGCATCCCACTGGAAGGCGACGGACCAGGTGATCTGGGCAAAGGCCAGGGTCAGCATGGCCGCGTAGACTCCCGCCGCCCGGAGCACGACGAAACCGAACACCGCCGCGCCGGCCAGCGCCAGCAGCATGCCCGCCGCCAGACACAGCAGGATGGTGGCGATGCCGCCGGGCCCCGAGCCAGCCAGCCATGGCAGCGCGGCCGCCACCCAGGGCGCGGCCAGCGCCCCGCCGTAGGCGCCCAGCCCCAGGAAAGCCGCATGGCCGAACGAATGGACGCCCCCCGGCCCCATCAGCACATACAGGCTGGCGGCAAAGAGGCCGGCGATCAGGACATCCACGGCCAGGACCAGTACGTAGGCCATGTCGCCCGCCAGCCAGGGCAGCAGCGCCAGCGCCGCCATGCCCGCGGCCAGCAACAGGCTGCCGCGGCGCGAGGGCGGCGGCAGCGGATTGAACTCGGCGCGCGCCGCGCGCGGCGGCGCCACGGGGCGCCCGAACAGTCCCCAGGGGCGGAAGGCCAGCACGATGGCCATCAAGAGGAACTCGATCACCAGCGTCAGCTTGGGCAGCACCAGTTCCAGGCCGCCTATCGACACCGTCCCCAACGCCACGCAGGCCGCCTTGACCACGCCTATCATCATCGCGGCCACGAACGCGCCGATCACGCTGCCCATGCCGCCCACGACCGTGACCACGAAGGCCTCGGCCACGACCTGCAGATCGTAGGCCAGCGACGCCGGCTCGCGCGGCATCTGCAATGCTCCCGCCAGCCCCGCCAGGCCCGCCCCCAGCGCGAACACCTGCGTGAACAGCCGCCTCTCGTCCACCCCAACGGCCAGCGCCATCTCGCGGTCTTCGGTGGCGGCGCGCAATTGCAGGCCCCAACGCGTGGACGTCATGATCCATTGCACGCCGGCCAGCACCAGCAGGCCGATCGCCATCAGCACGAGATCATACGAAGGCAGGTTCAGCATGCCGGGCGCCAGCACGCCCGCCAGCCCTGGCGCCTTGGGTCCGAGCCGGTCGTCTGCGCCCCAGGTGGCCAGCGTCGCATCGCGGATGATCAGCACCAGCGCGAAGGTCGCGACCAGTTGGAAGAGTTCGGGACTGCCATAGAGCCGGCGCAGCACGACGCGTTCGATCAGCGCGCCCACCGCCGCCACCGCCAGCGCCGCGCCCGCCACCGCGGCCCAGAACCCCGGGCCGCCCCATGGCGGGATCAACGCCTGGGCCAGGGTGACGCCCAGGTAGAGCCCCAGCATGGCGAGCGAGCCATGCGCGAAGTTGACCACGCGCGACACGCCGAAGATCAGCGTCAACCCCAGCGACAGCAGGAACAGGCTGCTGGCGCTGGCCAGCCCGTTCAGCAGTTGCGCCAGCACCGCTCAGCGCGCCGGCCGCAGCTTCGCCACCTCGGCATCGGTGGGCTGGTACTTGGCGCCGTCGGCATAGTGGAAGTCCACCATCACGCCGGTGCGCTGCGCCCCGCTGCCCTGCAACGCCGTCCGTCCGACGAAGGCGCCCAGCGTCGACTGGTTGTCCTGCGCACGGAAGACGATGGGTCCCCACGGCGAGGACAACGGCATGTTGCGGAACGCGTCGACGATCTTCTCGGGATTGGCGCTGCCCGCGCGCCGCAGCGCCTCGGCGGCGGCATGGATGGTGACGTAGCCCACCACCGAGCCCTGGCGCGGCGGCTCGCCGTACTTCTTCCTATAAGCGTCCAGGAAGCGCTGGTGCTCCGGCGTCTTGATCGCATACCAGGGATAGCCCGTCACGATCCAGCCCTCGGGCGCCTCGTCCTTCAGCGGTTCGAGGTACTCGGGCTCGCCCGACAGCAGGCTGACCACCTCGCGCCCCTTGAACAGACCTCGCGTGGCGCCTTCGCGCACGAACTTGGTCAGGTCGGTGGCGAACAGCACGTTGAAGATCGCATCCGGCTTGCTGGCCTCCAGCGCCTGCACCACGGGCCCCGCATCGAGCTTGCCGAGCGGGGTCGCCTGCTCGGTCACGAACTCGACGCCGGGCTGCGCGGCCTGCAGCAGCGTCTTGAAGGTCTGCACCGCGGACTGTCCGTACTCATAGTTCGGATAGACGATGGCCCAGCGCTTCTTGCCCAGCTTGGCCGCCTCGGGCACCAGCATGGACACCTGCATCCAGGTCGACGGCCGCAGGCGGAAGGTGTAGCGGTTGCCGTTGGCCCAGGTGATCTTGTCGGTCAAAGGCTCGCTGGCCAGGAACGGGACCTTGCGCTGCCGGGCATAGTCGCCCAGCGCCAGGCCGACGTTGGACAGGAAGCCGCCGGCCAGCATCGCCACGCGCTCGCGCGAGACCAGCTCTTCGGCCGCGCGCACCGCATCGCCCGGCACGCCGTTGTCGTCCCGGATCACCAGCTCCAGCGGACGCCCGTTCACGCCGCCCGCGGCGTTGACTTCGTCCAGGGCCAGCAGCATGGCCTTGCGATAGGGTTCGAGGAAGGCGGGCTGCGCCTTGTAGCTGTTGATCTCGCCGATGCGCAACGGGTCGGCGGCGTGCACGGGCGCGGCCAGCAGGACCGACAGACCGAGGAAACCGGAAGCAAGCGATATGCGAAGCATGGACAGACTCGGACTAGGCCCCACGAAGAAGATGCCCGGCATGCGGGGCAGGCAGACGCCGGCACCCCTCCTTTGCGGAGGAGCGCCTATTGTAAGGGGGTAAGAAGCCGCCGGAAGGATCAGGCCGGTGCGTTCAGGCCCAGCCGCTGCGCGTACTGCCGCAGCGCGTGCACCTTCGGCTCGGCAAAGAATACCGGCTCGGCCCCGTCCAGCCCGGGCGCGGCGCGACGCTCGCCTTCCATCGCCAGCAGCGGCAGCACCAGATCCTGCGAACGAGCCAGCTCGTCCCGTCCCAGCGTGCCTGGATAGATCTTGTCGAGCTGGATCACGTCCAGCAGATCCTCGATGATGGCGATGCGATAGCCATCGCCTCCGCCCAGCCTGGCCCGCATATAGCTGGGCTTGAGTGCCGTGCGCAGCACCGACAGCCCGGTCTTGCGCCACGCCGCGGCTTCCGCTCCATCGAAGAACGCGCCGGCGAACAGCAGCGCCTTGCCCGCCTTCGTCGGATAGGCCGCCGTCATCGACACACCCAGCCGCTGGCGCAGGAAACGCACCTGCACGACCAGATTGCGCCGCCCCACTTCGTTCAAGCCATGCTTGTCCAGGTCCCACTTGACCCAGTTCACGATGCGGCGCGACAGGCTGGGAGGCCGCCAGCCCACGCCCTTGCCGGGCGCATTGGCCACGATCCAGTTGGTGACCAGCTTCTCGTGCCACTCGAAGCGGCCTTCCGCGCCGTCCGCCACCAGATCGTCGAAGGCATGGAGATTGTGCAGCCAGTTCTCGCCCCAGGGCCGCCAGTGCCAGCCACGATTGTCGGAAAGCACCCTTTCCACGCCGAAGAAGTGAAAAGCCTGCGCCCCCACCATGCTGGGCGGCCGCTGGCAGAAGCTCCAGCGGCTGGCCGGATGGCGCAGCACCGGTGTCTCGACCGTGTTGAACCAGGCCAGGTATTCGTCCTTGCGGCCCAGGTGCGTTCCCAGCAAGGTCATGGGCTGGGCATACCGCAGCCCCCACCAGAACCGGTGCAGGCCTTGCGAGCGCGCGTTCCAGAAGCCGGACAACTTCGAAGAATCCGTGAGGTAGGACATGGCGGGACAGCTCAATGACTAAATTGGTACCAGCGTGCCTGCGGCACGCCATGGAGACACAGCCAGGATCGAAGCAAAGCCCGCACACGGAGAACGACGTGATGCGCAGCGACTGGAAGGCGAACCAGCGCTAAAGTTTTGCGCAGCACTGCCGTTAACTTTGGCGTATGAGCGTTATTACATAATTGCGCCCACAATTCAACATGTAAAAAAATACGACATTTCCAGTTTCATGCCCTCCCTGCGAAATCCGCGACGCGTCCATCTTCCTGCAATGCCGGCCACCATTCGCTGGTAAGCGCTCGCCAGCGATTTCCGATGAAAGTGCAACATTCATTGTTGCCGGCATTCTCCCGCCTCCCTAGAGAAACCACTTAGCTCCCGGCATCGGCGCTTCCGCCATCCGCACGGCCGACACGCGCCTGGCCGGGACCTCCCCCCGGGTCCTGTTCACGCCCTGTCTCTCTCGCTTCCATAGCGTATCGAACCATTTGGTCCGAATTGTGACCTCCACGAACGCAGGGAATGACCTGACTTGCCGGCAAGCTTGCGTCAAGTTTAGTATTCGAAAACTATTTTTATATACAAAACAATCTAACAGGAGACAACTGACCTGCTCCCCGAGATTAGTACGGTAATGATGTAGAGTCTGCCTCCGTGGAGGTAGCATGAAGAAGCGTTTCACAGAAGAACAAATCATTGGCA